>JAZRVM010000016.1:0-28777 GCA_045599205.1 Christensenellaceae bacterium
TATATATTTTTAATATATTCATTTTACAACAAAGAATTGTATCCGTCAAGTGGTAAAAATGATATTTTTTATATTTTTTAATGTATTTTATGCCAAATTTTACATTTTAGTCTATTTTTGGCGAAAAATATCACGTAGAAAGTTAAATTGTATAAATTTTGCGTACTTTACCCGATAAATTATCGTACCCAAATATGAAATATTTATAACAAAAAAAAGGACCCTCCGTCCTTTTTTATTTTTGTTTTTCTATATCTTTCCCTGTTAGGTTCATTTTTTTAATAAGCCCGTTAAGACTGAAATCATACTGTTCTTTTGAAATCGTACCGTGCGCCAAAAAAATATCGAGCGTTTCCTTTTGCTTTTCAAAAAGTTCAAGTTTAGTCATTTTACCTTCTTCCATAATTGCCCCCCTATATTAAAGCGTTAAACAACAAATACAAAAGCGGTATAGTAACAATCGACAAGACGGTAGATAATAAAACGTACACCGACGCAGATTTTCCGTCCCCACCGAACTGAACGGCAAACATAACCGTTGCCGTTGCCGACGGCATTGAAAGCATAAAAAACATTGAATATTTGATTGACACGTCTATCGGAATAAATACCACGATCAACATCGTAAGCAAACTCATAACGATAAGTTTAAGTCCGCTTGAAACGTACCCCCACTTATCCAAGAACAATTCTTTTAAGTTTACTCCCGAAAGTTTAATTCCGATTAAGAACATAGCAAGCGGGGTTACCATATTGCCGACCGAATTGAAACTGTCGAACAACTTTGAAAGCAAAACGTTTAATTTGCCACTGCCGAGAGTATTAAACGGAACGCCTACCGTCATAAAGTATATTAGCCCCAAAATAATTGCAATAACCGTTGGGTTTAAAATTGCGTTCTTTATCGAAATTTGCTTTTTATCGCCTGTTATCATAAACACGCCGATCGACCACGAAAGCATATTGAAAACGGCAATAACGACTGCACAATAAATAATTACTTCCGACAAAAATTCACTTCCCGAAAAAAGTGTTTGCAAAAACGGGATACCCATATACCCGCAGTTGCCGAATACCGACGCAAAACGGACACAGTTTCTCTTTACCGTATCCCCCTTATTTTTGATTATTAAATAAGTAAGCCCTATCATAGCAAGGTGAATAACGAGTGCAAGCCCCGCCACGATTAACATATTCAACGCAATCTTGCTGTCGTATTCTTTTTGAAAACTCATGAAAACGAGCGCAGGTTGACAGCCGTATAAAACGAGTGCCGAAATAACCGAGTCCGCACCCTTACCGAGTATTTTGGTTTTCGAAAGAATAAAACCCGGAACGATAAGTATAACGAGTGATACAACCGAAATTAAAACGCTTAAAAAATCAATATTCATAATCCTATTCCTTAATAAGTTCTTTATAATGCCCGAACGCCATACCTTTTTTTACTGCAAGATACATGCCTGTCGTATCAAATCTTGCGTCGTGAAAATTGACCTTTTCGTTAAAAAGTTTTGCACAAGTCTTACTTATTTCATTGTCGGTAATGCCGTAAAACTCACATAATTCCGACAATTTCGGGTACTTATAGCCTAAGCCGTTGGTTCGTGGAAGCTTACAAATTTCAATAGACTTTTTCATAGAACAGTAAGCCTTATCCCGTGGGAAATCTTTCCCCACGCTTTCAAATTCTTTTGACAAAAACATAAAGTCGAATTGAACGTTATGACAGACGATATAATCCGCCAAGTTAAAATCAGATAAAATTTCATCGGAAAAGAAAGAAAACCTTTTACCTTTTGATAAAAGCATTAAATCCCCCGTAGAAAAGCCGTGAACGGCGTAAGCCGACGGTTCGACGTAATCAACGGTAAAAAAGAAATTTTTTGCCGGAACTCCGTTTCCGCTGTCGATTATATATGACAGTTGACAAATATTTCCGGGGTATAAACCCGTCGTTTCGGTATCTAAATAAATAATCATTTGTTGGTTTACTATAATAAATTTTCGCTTTTGATATTAAAATGAGGCAAAACAACCGTTTTGCCTCACAACTTTATTTAAGTTAACCGAGATCGGAATATCTTTCGGTGTAAATCTTAACTTTGTTTTCGTCAGCCTTTGCAGCACTTACGATTTCGTTTTGTTTTGCGGAATATGCCGTGGACGTATCAACGAAAAGCGATGCCAAGTTATATAAATAAAGGTCGGAGCCTTCATAGTCTTCCCAGTTATCCAAAATGTGAGCAAGGTACTCTGCGTTTGAAGCGTATCCTCCCATCGTGCTGTCGATGGAATTAAGATAAGCGTCAAGCGTGCCGTAATTTACGTCTGCCCCTAAAAGCGACGAGAAGAACATTACGTGATAACCGTAATCGGAAGCAACGACAATGTAACTCGAACCCTTCATATTGAGAAGTTCTCTACCTGCCGAAGCAAAAGTATGAACCCATTGTTCGGTAATATTAACGTCACGTTCCGGATTTATAATGTATCCCTTATAAGTATTTAATGAACCGGGGTCAGTAGAAAACGCAAACAACAATTCGTTAATTTTATCTTCATAATCGGGAACCGATAAATGAGTAACTTTTTTGTACCAGTTTACTCTGTCATCTGATTGCGACATAACGTCTGCAGGCTGTTCCGAACCGTAAACGTAATTTTCCATAAACGAAATAAATTCGTCAAGTCCGAATTCTTTTACGTTATCGATTCTGTATTCCGCCTCAACGTCGTTATCCTTATCTTCTTTTACAAGTTCGCTGACAACGCCTTGAAACGGAAGAGAAACGTTTTCGTTTGCCGTATAGTCGCCGGTAAACACACCCGTCTTTGTCGATTCGTCATAATCAAAATCATAACCCGATAAAATCCAAGAAGAACGCAAATCCTTAACCGTGGTTGAAGATAAAATTGTTCTTCTCGCATTATCGTAAGCACTCTTTTCCGTCAATTTGATATTTGAGATATCGTTCGTTTGAACGTCGTCAACACCGAGCAATAAATTGTAAACGAAACCGTAGCCCGTGTAAGGAGAATATACGATAGGGTTGCTGTTCGATGCTTTTGATAAAGCGTCTTCAAAAGCACTCGTACTTTGCCCGTACGAACTTACTTGTGCATTATACATCTCTTCGTATTTTGCTTTAAGCGTATCGTAAGAAATTTGTTTTCTTAAATCCTTTTGATAATCTTCGCTGTATCTATCAAGAAGCATTTGTTCTTCTTGATTTTTAAGCATATTCTTATAATATTCCGTATTCAAAACATCGCCTTCGTAATCGTTAAGAAGTCCGCTGTTTGAAAGAAGTTTAACGAGTTGGTTATAAGCCTTATGACGTTCGCCACCGATTGCCACGTCGTAAACACCATTACCTATATACGTCGTCATTTCGTCAACGGTCTTATCTTCTTCAGGCTTATTTTCGGCACCGGTAGGAGTAGTTCTTACCGTATCGGTTAAAGTATCGGTTACGCCCTTTTCTTCGGCCTTCATATACCCGTCGATATTCGAGTTAAGCGAGAATATTGCGTTATATTTTGCTTCAACGATTTCGTCGGAGGTTAAATATCTTTCGATATCCCACTTTGCTTTCGTTCCGTCCTTAACACCGCCGTCGGCCGATTCGTAATGCGCCATAACTGTTTGAACCATAACTCTCGTTCCGACAAGACTGTTTACAAGCATTTCGTAAATTTGGCTACCCGTATATCCGTAATAATAAGAATAAAGGTATCCGTAGCTAAGGTAAGCCATAACAAGGTCCTTTTTATAAACCTTGTCCGTTTCCTGTCCGGCATTACCGATATTGATTTCGGCAACGACCTGTGCCATATCCTTGGCATTATTTGTTGTAGTGAGTTTGCAACCTGCAAATATCGAACAACTCATCAAAATTGAAATAATAACGGCAACGATTGCAACAAGTTTTTTCTTCATATATATTTCTCCCGAAGAATGCTTATTATAATAATACTTATTTATTATATATTATACTTGGAAAAAATGCAATGATTTTTTCAAAATTTTTATTTATATTCGGCGGTTTTTCTATTCTTTTACCTTGCGATAGGTTTATTCCTTACCCGAATCGGTATTTGTTGCCGAAATAAAAAATTTTTTAAGCAAAAAAAGCATTTGCCGATTATCCTCACTCGGCGAAATAAACGAAAGTTTCGGCTTCTCTGCCATATCGATAACGACGCCTTTGCCAAAGCCGTCGATTGCATTACGTAAATTTTCGTTCCCAAGCGTCTTAAAATCGGAAAGCACGACTTCGCCCTGACCTTTTATAACGTTAATTTCCAAAACGTCAAACGAAAGCGCCATGCGCTTTATTACGGCAATCAAAATCAAATTATCCACTTCGTCGGGAATACTGCCGTACGTTTCCGCAAGCGAAGTTATAATCGACTGTTCGTCTTCGGCGGATTCTATTTCGGCTATTTGCTTATAGGCGTCCATACGTGCCGACGTACTGCCGATATAGTCTTCCGGAATATACGCCGAAACACGGATATCGAGTTCAATATGCCTATCCGGTGTTCCCGTCAATTCTTCTTTTAAGAGTTTTGAATAAAGTTCGTAACCTATCTTGTCCATATGTCCGTGCTGTTCCGCACCGAGAACGTTACCCGCACCACGTATTTCCAAATCCCGCATTGCGATTTTTATGCCACTGCCCATTTCGGCAAATTGCATAATCGCTTCAAGCCTTTCGTAAGCCTGTTCCGTTAGCACCTTATCCCGCTTATAGGTAAAATATGCGTAGGCAAGCCTATCACTTCGCCCAACCCTTCCCTTTAATTGATAAAGCGTGGAAAGACCGAGATTGTCCGCATCGATTACTATAAGTGTATTTGCTTTCGGAAGGTCGATACCGTTTTCGATAATCGTCGTCGAAATCAATACGTCTGAATTACCTTGATAAAATTCGATTATATTATTTTCAAGCGTTCGCTCGTCCATCTGTCCGTGTGCCACGGTTATCCCGACTTTAGGGAGAAGCGTCTTTATTCTGTCGCAAAACGCATAGATACTTTCAACCCTATTATAGAGAATAAACACTTGCCCGCCACGGTTAACCTCACGCGTTACGGCGTCGTAAATAAGCAAATCACTTTCTTCCGTAACGTACGTCTGTACCGGCAAGCGTTTTTTCGGCGGAGTGTTAAGAGTGCTTATTTGTCTTATACCGGTAAGCGACATATTGAGCGTTCGTGGAATAGGCGTTGCGGTAAGCGTCAACGTATCGACGTTCTTTTTTAAAAGTTTTATCTTTTCTTTATGTTCGACGCCGAAGCGTTGTTCTTCATCCAAAATCAAAAGTCCAAGATCGTAAAAGCCGACGTCTTTACCTAAAAGCCTATGCGTACCGATGACCAAATCTATTTCGCCCGCTTTAAGTTTCGAAACGATATCACGTTGTTCTTTTGCCGTTCTGAACCTATTAAGACAGGCAATTTTAACACCGAAGTCCGAAAACCTTTCCTTTGCCGTATTATAATGCTGTTCGGTCAAAATGGTGGTCGGTGCCAAAAGTGCAACTTGCTTGCCGTTGGTTATCGCCAAAAAGACGGCTCTAAACGCCACTTCGGTTTTCCCGAAGCCGACGTCCCCGCATAAAAGCCTATCCATAACGACGGAACTTTGCATATCGGACAAAATTTCTTCGGTTGCCGTTATTTGGTCAAAAGTATCTTCAAAAGCAAAACTGTTGTTAAAAAGAGATTGAAGTTCCCCGTCCACGGCAAACTTAAAGCCAACCTTTTCCTTCCTTTCTTTATAAAGTTTTTTAAGGTCAAAGGACATTTTTTTAATGCTCTCTTTAACCCGTTGTTTTATTCTTTCGAAATCCTTTGAACCGATTTTCGATAACCTTGGAGTTTTTTCCGCACCCAAATATCTCGAAAGATTGTCCATGTGCGTAACGGGAACGTAAAGAATATCCCCGTCGGCATATTCGATAACGACGCAGTCTTTAATTCCTTCAGACGAAGAAACTTTTTTGTTGCCGATAACTTTTCCTATACCGTATATTTCGTGTACACAATAATCGCCCGCTTTCGGTGCCGAAAAAAAAGTCTGCTTTTTGGTTTTAAGCCTTTTTTCTTCCGTCTTTTTCGCATACAAATTTCCCGACCCGATAACGACGACTTTTCCTTCGTGGAAAACGAATCCGTCGTCAAGATTATCAATACATAAGCAAACGCCCGACAGTTTTTTAACCGAGCAAACCGAAGATGCAATGCCGTTATCCGATAGTTCTCCGCAAAGTCTTTCCGCCCTTTTATTCTCCCCCGTGCAAACCAAAACGGAATACCCCGAGTGAAGCCATCTGTCAACGTCACGAAAAAACTCCGAAAAATCCAACCTGTAATTTGCAACGGATGATACTTTGGCGTTTATTATTTTTTGAGGATTAAAAATAGGGATTTGCGTAGTCAGACTTTGAAGCGAAACGAGAGTAAACTTATTTAACTTGTCTTTAAGAATTTCGGGCGAAAGTAGTGCCGTACGCATAAACCCGAATGCACCGCCGACCTTAACGAGCGATTGAAGTCTTTCCGAAAATTCGGCATAATATAGCGACGCCGTTTCGTATATTTTTTTGGAATCGTCGATAACTACGACGGTGTCTTTTTTAACAACGCCGTCAAAAAAGTTTTGAGAAAGTGCACCATAGTACACGGAAAGTCTTTCGTTTTCACTGTTTTCAATCATGGTTTTAGCGTCGAAAAAAGCACTACGTAAATTCGAATATTTTTCCCCATCGGCATCTTTTATTTCCGCCGACATTTTCGATAAAAGATATTCGCCTTTTTCTGCCGAAACAACACTATCGACGGCAGGACAAATACAAACTGTTTGCAAATATCCGCTTATATCTCTCGTTTCTTCGTTATAAATTTTTATGCTGTCAACCGTATCGCCGAAAAAATCCACTTTAACAGGCGACGGAATATTGATAGGAAACACGTCGAGAGTGTCGCCACGAAGCGAAAACGTCCCCTTTGATTCGACGACATCGACACGCTTATATCCCGAAGTGATTAAAAAGGACAAATACTTTTCCCTATCGACGTCTTCCCCTTTAACAAAGAAAAAAGACTGACCCCTTACAGGGAAAGACTGCATAATCGACTGTGGCGTAACGATAACTATATCGCTGTTTTCGATTTCTTCAACGCCCTTTATTCTTTCATAATAACTGTCTTTCGAAAAGGCTTTTCTTATAACCGTTATTTCGTCTTTATGCGGAATTACGGTAACCTTTTTATTCGAAAAACTTTCGATAAAAGCTTTTGCGCTGTTTGCCGACAAGACGTCGGGCGAAATAAATAAAACGGGCGAAGGAATTTTAGATAGAAGGTAATACTTAAAAGAATTGTTAACGCCAAAAACCACCGAAGGAATACCTTGGTGGACTGACGAAATCAATTCCGTTATCGAATTGTTACCATTAAATTGCAAAAGTTCTTCAAGCATATTAAACGTGGCAAAAAAAATTATTCGTTAGATTTTTTTGCCGTTATATTTTTGCATTATGTCTTGAACGGGAACACCGCTTATATAATCTATTGCGGTTTTACCCGCAAGCGTGGTCGTTTGGTCGAATACGGGCTTAACTTCTTCCGTTATACCCATTAAAACGAAATCGATAAGCGGAATAGGTAAAGTTACTCTCGGCTTAAACCCGATTCTTACTCTTGCGAAATTTTCGCTCCCGAGCATTTTAACGATATTACGCATACCGTTATGCGTTCCGCTACTTCCGTTTTCACGGAATCTAATGTCGCCCGAAAAAAGGTCGAAGTCGTCGTAAATAACGATAATATCTTTAAGGTCGATTTTATAAAACCTTACGATTTCACTTACCGCTTCACCGCTTAAATTCATATAAGTTAAGGGTTTACAAAGCAAAACCTTCTCGCCGTTTATCTTGGTTTCGGCAAGAAGCGACTTAAAGTTTTCCTTGTTAAAATCCGCACCCAAAAGTTCGGCAACCTTGTCGATTGCCATATAACCCAAATTGTGATACGTATTTAAGTATTGTCTGTCGGGATTTCCCAAACCCACTATTAACTTCATAATACCCCGTTTTTGTCTTTTTATAAATATAGAGCCGTCTAAATATATAAACGGCTCTAAATAAAACTAATCTTCGTAAATTGCAGAGAGAGAAGAATCTGTATAAACAGCCTTGATTGCTCTTGCAAACGTCTTTGCAACCGATATAAGTTTAATCTTTCCGTTTGCCTTGACGTTTTCCGGCATATCAATCGTATCGAGAACAACGAGTTCTTTAATAGGCGACGCCGTAATTCTGTCCATAGCAGGACCGGAGAAAACGCCGTGCGTGCAACAAGCGTAAACTTCTTTTGCACCGTTTTTAACGAGTGCTTCGGCACCTTGACAAATCGTGCCTGCCGTATCAATCATATCGTCAACCAAAAGACAAGTCTTATCTTTTACGTCGCCGATAACGTTCATAACTTCAATGGCGTTTGCCTTTGGACGACGCTTATCGATAATGGCAATGGATGCGTTTACTCTCGAAGCGAAGTTTCTTGCTCTGCCAACACTACCTACGTCAGGCGAAACGACAACCCAGTTTTCGTCCATTTTATCTTTCCAGTATTTAGCAAGAAGCGGTGCGCCGTAAAGATGGTCAACCGGAATTTCAAAGAAACCTTGAATTTGTGCTGCATGAAGATCCATAGTAACGATACGATCAGCACCCGCAGTCGTCAAAATATCGGCAACGAGTTTTGCCGTAATCGGATCACGTGGGCGAGCCTTTCTGTCTTGTCTTGCATAACCAAAATAAGGAACAACGGCAGTTATTCTACCTGCTGATGCACGTTTACAAGCGTCAATCATAATCATAAGTTCCATAAGATTATCGTTAACCGGTGCCGACGTTGATTGAATAATAAACACGTCCCTACCTCTTACGGTGTTCGGGAGAGTGATACTGATTTCGCCGTCCGAAAACTTACCGACTTCTGCTTGCGTAAGTGGAATTCCGAGTTCTTCGGAAATCATTTTTGCAAGCGGGTTGTTTGAATTACCTGCTAAAAGTTCGATTTCATTACCATGTGTTATCATACTTTTTCTCCTAATGTAACTTTATGTACATATAGTACTTTTTTATTGTATTCCTTTAACAAGATTTAGTCAAGTTTTTTTTGCTTTCTCTTTAATTTAAAATAATTTTTTAATAAGTTTTTACATTCCTTTTCCATAATACCGCCGATAAAATCGCATTTATGGTTAAGCCCGCTATTTTTAAGCACGTTCATCTTGCTTACGACCGCTCCGCTTTTTTTCTCGTACGCACCGAAATAAACGTTTTTTATTCTCGAATTGACGATAGCCCCCGCACACATTGCGCAAGGCTCCAAGGTAACGTAAATATCGCAGTCGTCAAGTCGCCAACTTTTAAGTTTTTTTGACGCCGACTTGATTGCAACGATTTCCGCATGGAAAGTGGCATCGTTTTTTTCTTCCACCTTGTTTCGACCTTTTGCAACGACGACGCCGTCTTTAACGATTACCGCACCGATAGGCACTTCGTCCTTTTTCTCTGCCTTTTCTGCTTCTGATATCGCCATTTTCATAAATTCAATATTCATTTGATTCTTTTAATTCCTTTATCTTTTTTAAAAGAAGCGTAACCGTGCCACGGTTTTTCTCGTATATATCGGTTAAACACTCTTTCTTTACGGGGTGAGAAAGTGCGTCGTTTCCGACTTCAACCGTAAGTGACGGGATAAAAAGCTTATATATGCACCAGTCTTTATATCCGCCGACCGAACCGTACGTCGTCTTTATTTTATACCCCGTATTTTTTTCGACGACCTTCGCAAGCGATAAATCACGCCGTAATCTTTTTTCGCCCTGAAAAAAATTATAATAAATTTCTTCACCCTTACTGTGATAACTGATAGTCATATCGGGTGCAACTCTAAGCGTAAAATCACGTAAGGCACGTGTCTCGCTTTCGGAAAAAGGGAAAGGACCGACGTAGTTTTCAAAATGTTTGTACGATAAATTTTTTATGCCTTGCCCGAACATGGCGTCAAAGTTTACGTTAAGGTCAACCATATTCCCGTTCGCCTTATATAAGTCGTTTCCGTTTAGACAAATTTTAACGCCGTCGATATTGAGCATGGGAACAAAGTATGCCGTGCCGTAATTACACGCCAAGCCTTCCTTAATAAGTTCCATAACGAGATACGTCGTTATGTATTCCCGTGCATGCACTCCGCCGACGACGATTATCGTGGGGCTTCCGTTTCCCAACTTAAAATAAGGGATATTCTCGCCCGCTTCGGTCTTGCCGATAAACCCCTTTTCGCCCTTAAATTTCTCGTAAAAATCTTTTAATTTAATAATTACGTCCATACAAAAAATATATGAACGCACATCTGATTTTATTTATGATAAGAAGTATTTGCGCTTATCGAAAAAGCCCTGTATAACTGTTCGGTTAGCATAAGCCTAAACAGCGTATGCGGAAAAGTCATATCGGAAAAGGAAAGTTTAAGGTTTGCCATAGATAGAACGCCTTCGTCAAGCCCGTACGAACCGCCGATAACGAAAGTGATTTCGCTTACGCCGGCAGAAGAAAGTTCGTCGATTTTTTTCGAAAGCCCTTCGCTTGAAATTTTAATCCCGTCGATTGACATACAAACGACGTAACCACGCAAAGCTTGTTTTATTCTTTCCCCTTCTTTTTTCTTTATTTCCGAAATAATGCTGTCGGAACACTTTGAATAGTTTTCCTCTTGCACCTCGATTATTTTAAAATCGCAAAACCTACCCAGTCTTTTCGAATATTCGTTTATTCCTTCGGTAAAATATTTTTCCTTTACCTTACCGACTGCAACAACGTTTATTTTTATCATAAGTTCACCATATTTAAGGCGCTGACTAAAATACATATCGCCATACCTATACCACCGTATAAAAAAAGATTCTTAACGTCGGAACTTCCGTTGTTTTTTTCTTCTGCCGTTTTGCTTTTACCGAAATATAAGACGGTAAACGTGCCGAACGATAACAAAACCAACCCAAGGAGAATTATTTTGATATTGAAAAAATCTATAGTAACGCCGAGATAATACAAAACGATTACGGCAAGATTGTTTATAAAATGGCAAAGAATTGCCGTAACCGTGCTTCCGCTTTTTATTGCGATAAGCGTTAAAACGATTCCGTAAACGAACTGATAAAAAAACTGACTTGCCGACATATGATAGAGTGCGAAAAACAGTCCGCCAAAAAGTGCCCTACTTAAAACGGAAAGATTGCCCGTTGCCGATAAAAGCACTCCCCTAAAAAACAGTTCTTCGAAAACAGACGGCAACAGACAGAGAGAAACGATAAAACATATAAGTTCTTTTTCGTTATCAATCAAAATATCGGTGCTTTTTACCGTTAACCCGAGTTTATTAAATAAGTCGGCAAAATAAGTATTTACAAAACCAAGCCCGAAAAACATACCAGTAGATATAAGTATTACGGATAAGAGATATTTTGGGCTGAATTTTTTTAATCCAAGCAAGGGCTTATCCTTAATAAAAACCGTCTTAATTAAAACCAAGACGATAAAAAGCGACACTATTGAAAAAAACGAACACGAAAAAACAAACCCGAAAGAGCCTTTTTCGAAAGTCTTTTCGGCGATAATTCCGCCAAACAGCGAAACCAAAAAGAACAAGGCAATAAAAAGAGAATAAAACGCCCCCGCCGTTTTCCCGTTAAGTTTTACGTCATTTTTATAATTCATACGTTTATTATAAGTTAAAAACAAGATTAAGTAAACAGAATTGTATAAATTATGTAAAAAATATAGCGAAATGGATTTTTTTATGATATAATTTTTTCTATGAGAGAAATTGATACGGTTAAAATCGAACAAGCAGTTTGCGACCTTTTGGTTAAGGCAAACCTTAGAATATCGCCCGATGCCCTTTCCGTGCTTAAAACCGCACGTGAAAACGAAACGGGCTGTGCGAAATTTGCGCTTGATACGATAATTAAAAACAACGAAATCGCAAACACGGAAAATATCCCCGTTTGTCAAGACACGGGGCTTGCCTGCGTGTTTATCGAACTTGGGCAAGAAGCCGTACTTAAAGGAAAACTTTTGTCTGACGCAGTAAACGACGGCGTTAGGGCTTCATATCTTGGGCATCATTTCAGAGCAGGTGCAACCGACCCGCTTTCAAGAGAAAACACGAAGGACAATACCCCCGCAATTATCCATACCGAAATTGTCGGTGGCGATAAGGTTAAAATTACCGTTTTACCAAAAGGCTTCGGCAGTGAGAATATGAGTAAACTTTATATGCTTTCGCCGACCGCCGACACGGAAACCGTTATCAGAACGATTGTCGATACCGTAAAGGACGCTTCGAATAAACCTTGCCCGCCCATTGTTGTCGGCGTCGGCATAGGCGGAACTTTCGATTATTGCGCTCTCCTATCAAAAAAAGCACTCCTTCGCCCTATCGGTACTTTGTCCGAGAGAGATGACGTAAAATATATCGAAACGGAAAGTTTAAGAAGAATTAACGAATTAAATATCGGTGTTCAAGGTTTCGGCGGGAAAAACACGGCACTTGCCGTTAACGTTTTAACCTACCCAACGCATATCGCAGGGCTTCCCCTTGCCGTCAATATTCAATGCCACGCAGTACGTCGTGAAAGTGTGATACTATGAACGAGATAAACCTTACTCTCCCAAACGATTTCGATAAACTTTCATCGCTTAAATGCGGGGACGTCGTTTACCTTTCGGGGAAAATTTTTACCGCAAGGGACGCAACGCACAAGCGACTTATCGACATAATAAACCGTGGCGAAAAATTGCCTTTCGACTTATCGTCGGGTGCAATTTACTATGCAGGTCCTTGCCCAAAAGACGACGCACACGTTATCGGCAGTATAGGTCCGACGTCGTCTTACCGTATGGATAAATTTACGCCGACCCTTTTAGATAACGGGCTTAAAGTTATGATAGGCAAAGGCGAAAGAAGCGAGGAAGTTATATCGTCGATAAAAAAGAACAAAGCCGTTTACCTTGTCGCCGTAGGTGGCGCAGGTGCGCTCTACGCTAAACACGTTAAAAGTGCAAAAATAATTGCGTTTAACGATTTAATTTCCGAAGCCGTCTATCTACTCGACGTAAATTCTTTCCCCTTAATCGTGGGCGTGGACAGTTACGGAAACAGCGTTTATAAATAAGTAAATAAATAAGTAAAAGAATAACCCCGTCGGCTTGACGGGGTTATTTGTTAAATTTTGTTTTTAAGTAAATACTCGTGCTTTTTATTTTTATAGGTAAAGTATAAAATTACGTAATGAACAATGCTCGTTATCGTCCACGATATCGGGTACGAAATGTAAAGGTAAAAAAGAGTATGGTAAACCTTAAACACCGTTGCAACCCAAACGACTCTGACAAGGCAAGCACCTATAAGCGTAACAATCGTAGCAGTTGCCGTTTTTCCAAAACCACGAAGGCACCCTGCACCGGCGTCCATAATACCGCAAATCACTTCCAAACAGCTTACCATTTTAAGTCTTATTATCGCCGTTTTGATAACTTCCGTGTCGCTCGTGAAGATACGGCAAACTTGCTCGTCTAAAATAAAGACGGTAAGTCCAATCACCGTACCGACAACCAAAACGCAACAAGGTATAATGAATATGGCTTTTTTTATTCTGTCGAAGTTTTCGGCACCGAGATTTTGGCTAACAGTGGTAACTGCAGTCGTACTGAACGAA
Organism: Christensenellaceae bacterium; assembly: GCA_045599205.1. Lineage (GTDB taxonomy): Bacteria > Bacillota > Clostridia > Christensenellales > Borkfalkiaceae > UBA1259. Next base: position 13,805 of record JAZRVM010000016.1, read on the forward strand.
AATACCGAAAGATAAATAAACGATTCGATATTCGAAGCAACCGAATTTGCCGTCGTTATAATAGGTCCCATTTCGTTTACCGCCGTTTGAATTATAAGGTTTGAAATAGAAAAGAACATGGCGTTAAACATAGACGGTACGCCCATTGATAAAACAGCCTTTAACTCCCTATGATTTATCTTTATTTTGGATAAATAAAATTTCAATTCGTCATTACTTCTAAAAAGTTTAAGTAAGCATAGTGACATCGAAAGATATTCGGAAATAACGGTTGCAAGCGCAACGCCTAAAACGTCAAGGTTAAACACAAGCACGAAGAGAAGATTAAGTAAAAGGTTAATTACCCCCGAAATTACCATAAATAAAAGCGGGCTACGGCTATTCCCCCTTGCCTGCAAACTCGACGCACCGAAGTTATAAATCATAAGAGCCGGCGCACCCAAAAAATAAACGCTTAAATATCTCTCGGCTTTTTCCACGATAAGACTGTCGAGTTTAACGAGTTTAATAAAAAACGGCGTACAGAAAAAACCGATTATTCCAACCAAAATACCGACGGTAACGGCAAAAAGCATTGCCGTGTGAAGGGCTTTGCTTGCATACCCGTAATCTTTTTTGCCTATCGCCCTTGACATAACGATATTAAGACCTATCGAAATACCGATAAACGAACTGACGACAAGTGAGATTATCGCTCCGTTTGAACTTACTGCGCCGAGAGAAATATCTCCGCAAAACTGCCCGACGACGACAACGTCCGCAACGTTAAATAACTGTTGCAAAAGGTTCGTAGCAATAACGGGTATAGAAAAAAGTATTATGTTTTTAAGTAAATTCCCTTTCGTTAGGTCAATATCTCTTTTTGACATAGTTTAACCTTTTTTGTTTTCATTATATACTCAAAGAAATTTTATAGCAAACAAAAACCCCATCAAAAAAATTTTTGATGGGGAAATTTTTACGCTCTCGGAGAATAGTTCGGAGATTCCTTCGTAATCGAAATATCGTGTGGGTGACTTTCGATAAGCGTTGCGTTCGTGATTTTAATAAACTCTGCTTTATGGCGAAGTTCGTCAATGGTCTTCATACCGCAATAGCCCATACCCGAACGGATACCGCCACACATCTGGAATACGATATCGGAAATAGGTCCACGGTAAGGAACACGCCCTTCAACGCCTTCGGGAACGAGTTTTTTAGCACCTTCTTGGAAGTATCTGTCGGTCGAACCGCAAGCCATTGCGGAAAGCGAACCCATACCACGGTAAACCTTAAAGCTTCTGCCTTGATAAATTTCAATGTCGCCCGGAGATTCAAGCGTACCTGCAAAAAGACTGCCTATCATAACAGCGGAAGCACCGCCACCGATTGCCTTGGTTATATCACCGCTGTACTTGATACCGCCGTCTGCAATAACCGTCTTGCCGAATTTGTCTGCCCTTTCGGCACAGTCCATAACGGCAGTAAGTTGCGGTACACCGATACCTGCAACGATTCTCGTCGTACAGATCGACCCCGGTCCCATACCCACCTTGACTACGTCTGCACCTGCGTCGATAAGTGCTTCGGTTGCGTCAGCCGTTGCAACGTTGCCCGCAATAACCGGAAGATTAGGATATTTTGCCTTAACCGCCTTTACCATATTGATAACGTTTTGGCTGAATCCGTGCGCTGTGTCAATAGCAATAATATCGACTTTTGCCTTAACGAGTTCGTCAACTCTTTCAATAGTGTTTCCCGCAATACCTACGGCAGCACCCGCCAAAAGTCTTCCGTTGGCGTCCTTTGCCGAATTAGGATACTGAATTGTCTTTTCTATATCTTTAATGGTTATTAAGCCTTTGAGATATCCGTCGTTATCAACTATCGGGAGTTTTTCGATTCTGTGTTTACCGAGAATTTTTTGCGCTTCCGAAAGCGACGTTCCGACAGGTGCCGTAACGAGATTATCCTTGGTCATAACGTTATAAATCGGTTGGTTATAATCGTTTTCGAAACGCAAATCTCTGTTGGTTAAAATACCGACGAGTTTACCCTCTCTCGTGATAGGTACACCGCTGATACGGTACTTTTCCATAAGTGCAATCGCTTCGCTGACAAGATTATCAGGCGATAGGAAAAACGGGTCGGTAATAACGCCGTGTTCACTACGCTTTACTTTATCGACTTGAAGGGCTTGATCGGATATAGACATATTTTTATGAATAATACCGATACCGCCTTCCCTTGCCATGGCGATAGCAAGCCTTGATTCGGTAACCGTATCCATGGCTGCCGACATAAGCGGAATATTAAGTTTAATCGTCTTTGTTAATTGCGTTGATAAATCCGCTTGACTCGGAACGATATTGCTCGCTTGCGGAACAAGTAAAACGTCGTCAAAAGTTAAACCTTCTTTAATAATCTTTCCCATTTTTATCTCCCGAAAATTCTTTTTTATATTTTTTCTATTCTACCAAACTAAACTAAAAAAATCAATCCGTTTTCGACATTTTTTTATTTTTATGTAATGTTTTTTTATTTATTTTATATAATGTAGTATGAAAACAACATTTAACCGTCGTATTAAAACCTATTTTACCGTTATCTCGTGTGCGTTATTCATTTTTTCGTCGGGGCTATTATGCTCTTGCAAAACAGATAAAATAATGAACTGCGTAACTACCTACCTTTCAAATTCGTATAGCGGAGAAAACCAAAACGTTTCCCTTCTTGCCTCTTATGGATTTGAAACCAAAACTTTAACCGATAAGACGAATAATAAAACGCAAAAAATAAAGGTGTATTCCCTTAACGTTATATTAAAAGACGTTTTGCTTACCGAAGTAACCTATGGAGCAAGCGTAACTTTTAACGGAAAAGATTATAAAGGGACTTTTTCGTTTTCACCGATAAAGAACGTGTACGTTGCTAAAATCGATATCGAAAACTTTTTCGTCGACAACTTTGATATCACCGTTTCTTATTCGGGCGTAAACGTCGTCGTCAATATGTCGTCTACTATAAGTAAAGACATCTTGCCACTCGAAAAAGCCCTTGAACGTATAAACGAAACGACAAACGTCTTTGACGTTTTTATGGACGGTAACCAAAACTACGATATGAAAATTTTTGCCAAGGTTCTTTCGAGAAAAGAAAAAACTTATTATTACGTATCCGTTTCAAACAGTCAAAAAATGTACGCCTTTTTAATCGACGCCGTGTCGGGAGAAATGCTTGCAAAACGAACCGTGTTTTAATCTTACCGTAACCGTATAAAAAAGGTCGAAGCATACTTCGACCTTTACGTTATTTATTAAAGTTGTCTTTAAGCGATACTATTTCCGAAACGATTTCCTTTCCCGATTTATCCGTCAATCTCTTAAAATAACCGGTACGGATAAGTTGGAAAGCCGTATCCTTATCGCACGAAAAGACGTAAGGCTCTACCTTACCGTTAAAAACTTTGACGGAATCACCATTCATTCTTTCGGAAAAATCCTGCCCCGCATATTCTTCGTCTTTAAGCAAATGTTCGTAAGTCCTTATTTCCGTATCAACGCAGGTTGACGCTTCAACCCATTGAATAACGCCTTTGACTTTTATGTTAGAAGTATCTTGACCGCTTTTCGATTCCGGAACGTAAGAACAAATAACTTCCTTAACTTTGCCGTCGTTACCCATTTTGACGTCGTCGCATTTAACGATATACGCACCTTTAAGACGAACGTACCCGTCTTTTTTAAGTCTAAAATATTTCGGTGGCGGGTCAAGTGAAAAGTCGTCGCTATCGATAAACAAATTTTTCGAGAAGGTAATTTTTCTCGTTCTTTTGATTTCTTCGTTAGGGTTAACTTCAAAATCGACTTCTTCGCTCTTGCCGTCGGGATAATTTACTATCGTAAGTTTAAGCGGATTTTTAACGCCCATTGCCCTTTCGGCTTTTAAGTTAAGATAATCTCTTACGCACGCTTCGAGATAACTTATCTGTACTTCGGAGTTTGCCTTTGATATACCTATTCTATAACAAAAATCTTTTAACGCTTCGGCAGGGATACCACGATTACGAAGTCCTGTTAAAGTCGGCATACGTGGATCGTCCCACCCTTCAACCGAACCGTCTTCAACGAGTTTTTTAAGATAACGCTTGCTCATAACGAGATTGGTTACGTTAAGCCTTGCAAATTCGATTTGACGTGGCTTCGGGTTAAAGCCCAAAGTGATACCCACCCAGTCGTAAAGCGGACGGTGGTCTTCGAATTCCAACGTGCAAAGAGAGTGTGTTACGCCTTGCAAATAATCGCAGATAGGGTGCGCAAAATCGTACATGGGGTAAATGCACCACTTGTCCCCCGTTCTGTAATGCGTTTCACGGAGTATTCTATATATAACGGGATCACGCATATTGATGTTAGGGGACGCCATATCGATTTTAGCACGTAGGCACTTTTCCCCGTCGGCATATTTTCCCTCTCTCATTTCACGGAAAAGCTTTAAATTTTCTTCGACGCTTCTGTTTCTGTTCGGGCATTCCTTTCCGGGTTCGGTTAAACTTCCACGGGTTGCGGAAATTTCTTCCGGACTCATATCCGAAACGTATGCGTTACCCAAAAGAATTTCCTGTTCGGCAAATTCGTAAATTTTTTCGTAGTTATCCGATGCGTGAACGACTTTGTCCCACTTAAAGCCAAGCCACTCGATATCTTTCTTGATGGCTTCTTCGAATTCTTCTTTTTCTTTAGACGGGTTAGTATCGTCCAAAAAAAGATTACACTTTCCGTTATACTTTTCCTTTACGCCGAAATTAAGGCACAAAGATTTAGCATGCCCTATGTGTAAGTATCCGTTAGGTTCGGGCGGAAAACGTGTTTGAATTTCGCTTACCTTTCCCGATTCTAATTCTTCGTTTATTATTTGTTCGATAAAGTTTGTTGCTTCAACCATTTTTATCACCGAAATTTTTTGTTTTTTATAGTATATCACAATTATTTCAAAATAAAAAGCAATTAGTTAAAAGTTTTTGATAAACTAATCATTTACTTGACTATTTTTTTTCAAAATTGTAAAATGATTAAGTTAAAAAATCTTTAAAGGTGCTTAAAATGGAAGAAAAAGAAATGAAAGCAACAATGGAAAAAATCGTCGCACTATGTAAAGGCAGAGGATTTATATTCCCCGGCAGTGAAATTTACGGCGGTCTTGCAAATACTTGGGATTACGGCCCGCTCGGCGCAGAACTTAAAAACAACGTTAAGCGTGCTTGGTGGAAAAAGTTCGTTCAGGAAAATAAGTATAACGTCGGGCTTGACGCAGCGATACTTATGAACCCGCAAACATGGGTTGCATCAGGTCACCTTGCAGGGTTTTCCGACCCGCTTATGGATTGTAAAGAATGCCACGAAAGATTCAGAGCTGATAAACTCATCGAAGACTGGTGCGCAGAAACGGGCTTTACCTTAGATAAGCCTATCGATGCGTTTACGTCTGCCGAAATGAAGGCTTTCGTTGAAGAACACAATATCCCGTGTCCGACCTGTAAAAAACATAACTTTACCGACATAAGACAATTTAACCTTATGTTTAAGACCTTTCAGGGCGTAACCGAGGACGCAAAGAACACGGTTTACCTTCGTCCCGAAACGGCACAAGGTATCTTTACCAACTTCGTAAACGTTCAACGTACAACGAGAAGGAAAATGCCTTTCGGTATCGGTCAAATCGGTAAGTCTTTCAGAAACGAAATTACCCCCGGCAACTTTATTTTCCGTGTACGTGAATTCGAACAAATGGAACTTGAATTTTTCTGCAAACCGGGAACCGACCTTGAATGGTTTAATTACTGGAGAAGTTTTTGCCGTAACTGGCTTTTATCTCTCGGCATAAAGGAAGAACGCTTACGTCTTCGTGACCATAGTAAAGAGGAACTTTGCTTCTACTCAAAAGCAACGACGGACTTTGAATATCTTTTCCCGTTCGGTTGGGGCGAACTTTGGGGCGTTGCCGACAGAACGGATTACGACTTAACGCAACACCAAAACGTTTCGGGTAAAGACTTGACCTACTTCGACCAAGAAACAGGCGAAAAATATATTCCGTACGTCGTTGAACCGAGCCTTGGCGTTGAAAGAAGCGTTCTCGCAATCTTATGTAACGCATACGACGAAGAAGAAATTGCCGAAGGCGATACGAGAGTGGTTTTGCGTTTGCATCCTTTCCTTGCTCCGTTTAAGGCAGCCGTTTTACCGCTTTCCAAAAAACTTTCGGAAGGCGCAGGCAAGGTTTACGACGAACTTGCAAAATATATGCACGTTGATTACGACGAAGCAGGTTCAATCGGTAAGCGTTATCGCCGTCAAGACGAGGTCGGAACGCCGTTTTGCATAACGTACGACTTTGATTCCGAAACCGACGGACAAGTTACCGTTCGTGACAGAGATACGATGGAACAAGTGAGAATCCCTATTTCGGAACTCAAATCCTTTATCGAAGAAAAAATTCAATTCTAACGCAATAAAACAAACAACCCACACGAAACCGTGTGGGTTGTTTTAATTGTTTACGAAAATTATTCCGTTCTGAGTGCAACGACAGGGTCTTTTTTTGCTGCGATTCTTGCAGGAATTACGCCTGCAATAAGCGTTAAGGCGAAAGATACGCAAACGAGAATTAAGGCGTCAACGATTCGTAGCGAAGCAACACGCCCGATATTTGCAACGAAGTTGCCGATAATAACGTTAATCGGTATGCTGATTAAGTAAGTAAACCCTATACCGATAAGTCCGGCAATCAAACCGATAATAAACGTTTCCGCATTAAATATTCTCGAAATATCTCTTTTCCTTGCGCCGAGAGAACGTAAAACACCGATTTCTTTCGTCCTTTCAACAACGGAAACGTAAGTAATTATTCCTATCATAATACTTGAAACGACAAGTGAAATTGCCGTAAAAGCAATAAGCACGATTTTAACCGAATCAACGACCGTGTTAAGTGCGTAAAAAAGCATTGCCGTGGAATCCGAGTAATGTACCTCGTCTTCTTTAACTCTTCCGTCAAGTTCGTTCCAAGCGTCAAGGTACTTTTTGATTTCTTCTTTTTTCTGGTAATCGGCGGAATAAACGGAAAGTTTACTTATCGTCTTATCCCCTGCGAGCGCACGCTTATTAAAGCTGTCACCACCCATATTGAGCATTGTTTTAACGGTAACTTCTCTCTGTTTCGTTTCCGTACCTTCGGTGTAAGTCGTTGCACCGACTATGGCGGAATTTATGTTGTCAGCCGACAAAATAACTTCGTTTACGAATTTCGACGTATAGGCAAGCCCAACGTCCAAAACACCTTCTTGTACTTCGTCTTTTATCCTGACGATACCGGTAATTTTAAGCGTCAAATCGGGGACAAAATCCGTTGTCGTGCCGACGATTTTACCGTCTTTTACCATCTTTTCCATAAACACGCCGTCGCCCATTGCCGTGTATCTATTATCGTTTTTAACGTAATAAAATTCGGTATTTAACACTTCGTCAAAAGTGAACGTCTTTTTTTCGCCGAACTGCATTGAGTAATTAACCGTGTTTATCCCGTCGATTGAATTGAACCCCAAAAGTGCAAGCGTTATATCCATAACTTGATTGTCGCCGTTAACGACTAAAACCATTTCGTCTTTTTCCGTTGCCCATTTCCCGCAAAGCACGTCGTACTGTGAATTCAAAAGGTCTATACTGTTAGGAAGTTCCGACATCGTAGGAATATACTCTCTTACGAACTCGGCATCGATATTCATATTTGAATTTTTAATACCTGCGTCGAACATATTTTCAAGATTACGTACGAGATTATCGACAGGCATGGTTAAATGCTGTCCCATATAATCGATATTTGCGTAAACGTAATTGTTTACGTCAAGTCCGTATTCTTTTTTAAGACAGTATGCCCAACCGTCGTTTTCAAGCGCAGTCGCATTCTTTTCTTCAACGTAATCGTTTACGTAAGCAAGATATTCGTCTGACAATTTATTGCTTTTAAGCATATTCGTAAGTTTACCGAACATTTCACGAGTATAGACGGTATTATTAAGTATTTCTTCGGAAACTCCTTCTTTTTCAACGAGATTCTGAAAATCCGAAAGGTCAATCGTGGCTTCGCTTATCGTAATCGGATAAACGGACAAGGTGTTGGCTTGAAGTTTATTGATATAAGACGAGAACCCCGTCGAAAGTGCAAGAACGAGCGCAATACCGATTATGCCGATACTCCCTGCGATTGAGGTAAGTGCCGTTCTGCCACGCTTTGTTTTAAGGTTAGAAAGCGAAAGCATAAATGCAGTAAATAAGCGCATGTGTGCTTTACCTTTCTTTTTATCTCCCTTCTCTTTTTCCGATTTAACGGTTTTTTCGTCAAACGGGTTGGTGTCGCCCGTTTTTTCACCGTCAAACAAATTTATTATTCTCGACGAGTATTTTTGAGCAAGATCAGGGTTATGCGTAACCATGATAACCAGCCTGTCTTTGGCAACTTCTTTTAGTAGTTCCATAATTTGAATACTCGTTTCGCTGTCAAGCGCACCCGTCGGTTCGTCGGCTAAAATAATTTCGGGGTCGTTTACGAGCGCCCTCGCAATGGCAACCCTTTGCATTTGTCCACCCGACATCTGATTCGGAAGTTTATTATAAAGACCTTCAAGTCCTACCTGTTTTAAGGCATTTTTTGCACGGCGTTTTCTCTCCGACTTCGATACGCCCGAAAGCGTCAGCGCAAGTTCGACGTTAGATAAAACCGTTTGGTGCGGGATAAGATTATAACTTTGAAAAACAAATCCGATACTGTTATTCCTATAAGTATCCCAGTCCCCGTCATGATATTCCTTCGTTGATACGCCACCGATTAAAAGGTCGCCCGACGTGTACCTATCAAGCCCGCCGATAATGTTAAGGAGCGTGGTTTTACCGCACCCCGACGGACCTAAAATGGAAACAAACTCACTTTTACGGAATTTTAGATTGATTCCTTTAAGAGCGGTAACTTTGGTATCCCCGCTACCGTAAACCTTTACTACGTCGTTAAGTTCGAGTGCCGTTATATTATTCGTTTGAACCGTTTTCAATTTATTACCTCGTTTATATAATATCTGCTAAGTTAAGAACGTAATCGTTTACGTCGTCAAGTGGCAAGCCCTCTAAAAGTCTTGCGCTTTCAAATAAAACGTTTGCGTACTTTTTAAGTTTTTCCGTGTCTTCCTTAAATAAGGACTTTATCTTCTCGGTTACGGCGTGATTCATATTGATTTGCAAAATCTTTTCCGCCTTAACTTTATTGTCGCTGTTCGGCATCGAGTTAAGCACCTTTTCCATCTCGATTGAAAGTTCCCCGTCGGCGGTAAGACAAGCAGGGTACGACTTTAAGTCGCCGGAAAGTTTAACGTCCTTTACTCTATCTCCGAGAGTTTCTTTGATAAACTTTAACACGTCGGCATATTCTTCCGTTTTACTTTCGACTTCTTTTTTCTCGTCGTCTGATAGCGACGAAAAATCAGCGTCTAAAATCGACTTGAATTTTTTACCGTCGTACTCGCCCATAATTTTAACGACGAATTCGTCCATATTGTCCTTAAAGAACAATATTTCGTAGCCCTTGTCTTTTGCCTTTTCGATTTGCGGTAAATTTTTTATTTGCTCAATCGATTCACCGCAAGCGTAATAAATTTCCGTTTGACCGTCAATCATGCCTTTAACGTAATCGGCAAGCGAAACGAGTTTTTCTTTTCTCGATGAATAGAACATAATAAGGTCTTTAAGTTTATCCTTATTCAGTCCAAAACTCTCGTAACAGCCGAATTTAATTGACGGACCGAATTCGTTAAACATTTTTTGATAAATATCAGGTTCGGTTTCCATCATCTTTTTAAGTTCGGAAATAATCTTCTTTTCCAAAGTTTGTGCAATAACTTTTACTTGCTTATCCTGTTGTAAAATTTCACGGGAAATGTTAAGGGATAAATCACTACTGTCTACGATACCCTTAATAAACCCGAAATAATCAGGCAAAAGGTCCGAGCAGTTTTCCATAATCATTACGCCGTTAGAATAGAGTTTTACACCCTTTTTATAATCTTTCGTATAATAGTCAAACGGCGTTTTATTTGGTATAAACAAAATTGTGTCGTAATTTACGTTACCTTCGATTTTTGCGTAAATACCCTTTAACGGTTCGGTATAATCGTGAAATTCACTCTTATAAAACTCGTCGAGATTTTCCTTGGTAACTTCACTCTTTTGCTTTTTCCAAAGCGGAATCATACTGTTTAACGTTTCCGTTTCAAAGTAAGTTTCGTATTCGGGATTTTTTTCGTCGCTCCCCTCTTTTACCTTGCTTTTTTGCATTTCCATAATTATAGGATATCTGATGTAATCGGAATAAGTTTTAACGAGCGAAGATATTTTATACTGTTCTAAAAACGACGAGTAATTTTCGTCGTCGGTATCTTTTTTAACCGTCAAAACGATTTTCGTGCCGACTTTATCATAATCGGTTTTAGTTATCGAATATCCTTCCGCACCTTCGCTTTCCCACTTATAAGCATATTCTTCACCGTATTTTTTGGTGTAAACTTGAATTTTATCCGCAACCATAAACGCCGAATAAAACCCGACGCCGAATTGCCCTATTAAATTTTCTTCGGTCTTGCCTTCGTTTTGCTTCTTAAAAGCAAGCGTACCCGATTCTGCAATCGTACCGAGATTCTTTTCCAAATCTTCTTCGTTCATACCGATACCGTTATCGGTTACGGTAAGCGTTCTATTATTTTTATCAATATCGATTCGTATCGAAAAATCCGAAATAACCTTACTGTCGGTAAGCGAAATAAACTTTAACTTATCAATAGCGTCGCTTGCGTTCGAAATAAGTTCACGCAAAAATATTTCCTTATTCGTGTAAATCGAGTTGACCATAAGGTCAAGTATTCTCTTTGATTCCGTCTTAAATTGTTTCATGTCTTTTGCCTCTTGTTAATTTTAGCACTCTCTTGTTTCAAGTGCTAAAATATATTATATACAATATAATCTTTTTGTCAAGGAATTTTATCCCAAAAAATAAAAAGGCTATCAAAAGCCTTTTTAATTTCGATAAATATTTTAGTCGATTTTTATCGATTTAGAAGGAATTTCTTTTTTAACTTCCTTCGGGATAACGAGCGACAAAACGCCGTTGTCGTATTTTGCCTTTACTTTCTCGGGAGTTACGCTTTCACCGACAAAGTAACTTCTTTGGTATATCTCGTTTCTTTCCTGACGAATATACCCTTCTTTGTTTTCGGTTTTTTCGTGCCTGTTTGCGCTGACGGTTAAGTACCCGTCGTTAAGTTCCAAATTGATTTGGTCTTTTAAAAATCCCGGCATTTCAATTTGCAATTCAACGTTGCCGTCTTTTTCACGAATATCCGTTCTCATTTCGTTTTTTAACCTAATACTCGGGAAAAATGAAAACGGATTAAAGTCGAATATGTCCTCAAAAGGATTTTCAAACATATCCCTTTCTCCCTTAAATTCCCTTAAATAATTTTTCATAAATTTAACCTCCGTTTTTTGTTATGTTTTAGCAATCTCTTTGTTTGAGTGTTAGCACTCTTTTGTCTTGACTGCTAACTCTTATTATATTCAACTATTTTTATTTGTCAATAGTTTTTTACAAAAAAAATAAAAAAATAAAAAATACCGTACACGCCGTACGGTATTATTGACATAAAAATAAAATATATACGCTTATTTCGTCATAGTTTTTTTGATATACTCTGCATAAGCTTTGGCGACGTTGACGCCCGTAACTTTTTCAATACCTTCGAAAAAGGCGTTTGAATTTACTTCGCAAACGTAAGGCTTTCCGTTATCGCCGTAAAGAAGGTCAACGCCACAGTAATCAAGCCCCAAAACCATTGCGATATATTCTGCCGAAACCTTAAAAGAATCGGGAAGGTCGATTTTTTCACCGTGTCCACCGAGAGCGATATTCGACCTGAAATCGTTTTCGTTTTTGCGTCGCATCGACGCAACGACTCTGCCACCGATAACTATGACACGAATATCTTCTCCCACCTTACTTGCAAGATATTTTTGGAAAAGGTGCGGACGGCATTTGACTTTATCCATAATCGATAAAAGTTCTTCCTTCGTTTTGGCAAGATAAACTCCCTTTCCCATAGAGCCGTAACTTTCTTTAACGACAACGGGAAGAGAAAGATTTGCAATAATATCGTCTGCATATTCGGGATTAACCTTATCGTCTAAATTATACGAAAGTGCGCCCAAAACGGTATCGGGAATATTGACACCGGACTTAGATAACGCAAGGTAAGTTTCCCCCTTATCGTCACACGTTCTTATTGCGCTATGACGGTTAAAGGTGCGAATACCGAGTTTATCGAGTTCGCTTGATAAATACTTATCTTTATCCAAAAACAAAACGAAATCGGCGTTAAGGTCGGAGGTTATTTCCCCGTTATAAATCATCGTTCTTAAAAAAGCGGTATTTAAAATTTCCATTTCAACGCCGAGATTTTCAAGTTCGGTTTTCATACGGTTTGCCTGTCTAACTGACTCGTCGGGTTTTAAGTAAGCGTTGACAACAATAATTCCACGCATTAAAACAGCCCCGAAATTTTTCCGTCGTTTGACACGTCAATCTTTTCTGCGGCAGGAACTTTCGGAAGCCCCGGCATCGTTAAAATTTTACCGGTAAGCACGACGATAAATCCCGCACCTGCGGAAATTTTTACGTTTTTAACGGTTATTTCAAAATTTTCCGGTGCGCCGAGTTTGGTTTGGTCGTCGGAAAAAGAATACTGCGTTTTTGCGATACAAACGGGAACGTTCGTAAAGCCAAGGTTTGTCAGTTTTTCAATTTCTTTTTCGGCTTCCTCGGTATAATTAACTCCTTTTCCACCGTAAATTTTTTGAGTAACTTTTAATATTTTGTCTTTTATACTGTCGTTTATATCGTAGCTGAAAGTAAAGTCGTTATCCTGTTCGCAAAGTTTAACGACTTCTTTTGCGAGTTCGATTCCGCCCTTTCCGCCTTCAGCCCAAACGGTTGAAAGGCAAACGTTTACGCCGAGTTCTCGACACTTACTTATTACGAGTTCGATTTCTTTATCGGTATCCGTCGGGAATCTGTTTACCGCAACGACGGACGGAAGTTTATACACTTCCTTAATATTTTTAACGTGACGAAGAAGGTTCGGAAGCCCTTTTTCAAGTGCCGATAAATCTTCGTGATTTAAGTCTTTTTTGTCAAGTCCGCCGTGCATCTTTAACGCTCTTATCGTTGCAACGATAACGACGGCGGAAGGATTTAATCCTGCTTTTCTACATTTTATATCAAGGAATTTTTCCGCACCGAGGTCGGCACCGAATCCTGCTTCCGTTACGGCGTAATCGCCGAGTTTTAATGCAAGTTTCGTTGCCATAACCGAGTTACAGCCGTGTGCGATATTTGCAAAAGGTCCGCCGTGAACAAAGGCAGGCGTGCCTTCTAACGTTTGAACGAGATTAGGCTTTAAGGCGTCTTTAAGAAGTGCCGTCATAGCCCCTTCTGCCTTTAAGTCGCCTGCCGTTACCGGCTTCCCGTCATAGTTATATCCTACGATTATGCTTTTAAGCCTTTGTTTTAAGTCGGATATGGAATTAGATAAACAAAGTACTGCCATAATTTCCGAAGCAACGGTAATGTCGTAACCGTCTTTTCTCGGAACACCGTTCTTTTCCCCACCGAATCCGTCTTCGATAAAACGGAGTTGACGGTCGTTCATATCGACGCACCTTCTCCAAGTGATATTATCTTTATCGATATTCAGTAAATTGCCTTGAAAGATATGATTATCGAGCATAGCCGCAAGTAAATTGTTTGCCGCACCGATTGCGTGAAAGTCCCCCGTGAAATGAAGGTTAATATCTTCCATAGGAATAACTTGTGCGTATCCACCGCCGGCAGCACCGCCCTTAACTCCGAAAACAGGACCTAAAGACGGTTCACGGAGAGCAACGACAACACGCTTACCGATTTTTTTAAGTCCGTCTGCAAGACCTATCGTCGTGGTAGTTTTACCTTCGCCCGCAGGCGTCGGCGTGATGGCGGTAACGAGAATAAGTTTACCGTTTTTTCTTTTGGTGTCAGAAAGCAAAGATAAATCTACCTTTGCCTTATCGTTACCGTAAGGGATTAAATACTTATCGCCGATACCTATACTTTTAGCAACTTTTCTTATGTGTTTCGGCTTAACACTTTGAGCAATTTCTATATCGCTTTTAATATCCATTGTTTTTACCTTCGTTTTTATTTTATTGTATAATACTACTTTTTTATAAAAAAATCAATACAATTTTACTTATATGTTTTTTAATTAGATAAAACCACCCCTTTCGGAGTGGTTTATATTTAAGCTTTATTTTGCGAGCCGAATAAAAGCATTTTCTTTTTAACGGCTTCTTTTATTCTTTCGACTTTAAGTTTTCTCGTTTCCAAGTATCCGAGTCCTTTTTCGATACCTTCCTTATATGCGTTTTCGCCTGCCAAACAAAGGTCGGTAAAGATATTTACTTTAGCGATACCTTCACGAATGGTATTTTTAAAATCGTCGTCCGAAAGTCCGCTTCCTCCGTGCAAAACGAGTGGAACGTCAACTTCCCTTCTTATCTCTTTAAGTCTTTCGATATTGAGCATAGGTTTCTTTTTATATACGCCGTGAGCCGAACCGATAGCAACAGCCAAAGCGTCAACGCCGGTTGCTTTTAAGTACTCCCTTGCTTCTTCCTTCGTGGTGTACATATCGGTTAAAAGATTATCTTCCTTGTTTGCTTCGCCGACGTGTCCGATTTCACCTTCAACCGTTGCACCGAGCGAGTGTGCGATTTTAACAATCTCTCTCGTTTCACGTAAGTTTGTTTCATAATCTTTTATCGAGCCGTCGAACATAACCGACGAAAACCCGAGTTTAAGCGCTTC
>JAZRVM010000017.1:0-27865 GCA_045599205.1 Christensenellaceae bacterium
AAGTGAAGTGCAATTATAGAAAGCACTATCCGCTATACTCTCCCCGCTTGTTATTATAACTTCCTTTAGGGCGGAATTTTTTATATCCGAACAAGCCATTGCAGGTATTGTCGCTTTTTCAATAGGACAATCATAGAAAACATTATATCCTATACTCGTAACGGAATTACCTATCGTAACGGTTTTAAGTGAAGTGCAATCATAGAAAGCATAACTCCCTATACTCGTAACAGAATCGGGAATCGTTATTTCTGTAAGCGCCTTGCAATTAGAGAAAGCTCTCTCCCCTATACTCGTAACGGAATTACCTATCGTAACAGTTTTAAGTGACCAAAGATAATAGAAAGCATAACTCCCTATACTCGTAACAGAATCAGGAATTGTTATCGAGGCAAGTGCACAACCATAAAAAGCATAATCCCCTATACTTGTAACAGAATTACCTATCGTAACAGTTCTAAGCGAAGTGCAATTATAGAAAGCACGATTCCCTATACTCGTAACAGAATCGGGAATTGTTATTGAGTTAAGTGACCTGCAACCCTCGAAAGCACTCTCATAAATAAACCTGCATTTATCATTTACAGTGCAACTTGTAATGTCAGTTGTTTTCGCCTTTATTAACCATAAATAAGGATTTCCTTCATTACCCAAGTACAACGCATTATCGTATTCATTATATCGTAAATAACTGCAACCAGAGAAAACTTCCTTCCCTATACTCGTAACGGAATCGGGAATTACCATTCCTTTAAGTGAAGTACAATTCTCGAAAGCACCATACCCAATACTTGTAACCGAATCGGGAATTGTTATTTCGGTAAAAGAGCTACAATTATAGAAAGCATAACTCCCTATACTCGTAACTGGTTTGCCGTTATTTTCATTTGGAATAACTATTTTTTTGTCTTGACACGTGCCTATACCCGAAACGGCATATTCCGTATCGTCATTTTTCAAAGTATAAGCCAGCCCTGTACTTTTCTGCTCGATGGCACCGCATATCGTACATACTCCGCCGACAAAAGTATGCTCCGCTTTTGAATCAATTTCGTCCGTGTGCATACAAGTAGCGCCATACCAATGATACTCTTTATCATAACTCCACTCGTTCGAAAAACTATGTCCCGTTGCCGTTCCAACGTCGGGTATCATATCGGTTTCCGTACAGCCTACGTGGTCACAATGCGCCGTCTTGGTTCCGTCATTTGTGCAAGTGGCATTATTGTCGCTTACGTAATTCGTAAACGAGTGATTCGTTGCCGTTCCAACGTCAGGTATCGTATCGGTTGCCGTACAGCCTACGTGGTCACAATGCGCCGTCTTGGTTCCGTCATTTGTGCAAGTGGCGTTATCGTCGCTTACATAATTTGTAAACGAGTGATTTGTTTTTTCATCAGTTTTAACCTGTCTTGATTGAACAGAAAAAGCAGAATTTGAAAAACTTGCATAAAAATCCGTTATTTCATCAAGAACACAACTTTTTTGTTGTATTATTTCACTTGTTGTATTAACCGTTTCGGTTTCTTTGTGCGTTGAATTATTTTTACAAACTCTTGTAGCCGTACACATAGAATAATCACTACTCCATGTGTAAAATGGCGACCCGTAATTATGCTCGATTTTACTGTCAACGTCGGGTATCGTATCGGTTTCCGTACAGCCTGCGTGGTCACAATGCGCCGTCTTGGTTCCGTCATTTGTGCAAGTGGCATTATTGTCGCTTACGTAATTCGTAAACGAGTGATTTGTTGCCGTTCCAACGTCAGGTATCGTATCGGTTGCCGTGCAACCTACGTGGTCACAATGCGCCGTCTTGGTTCCGTCCTCCGTACAAGTGGCATTATTGTCGCTTACGTAATTCGTAAAACTATGAGTGTGTCCACCACAAGCGGATAAACCGAAAGTTAACGTAATAAACATAATAATACTTAATACAATTAACAACCTTCTTTTCATAAAACTTCTCCTAAAATAAAAATACCGCTCTCAAACGAGAACGGTACCGCAAAATGTACTGAATCTCGCCTGATTGCGATAAAATTTACTAAAACCATTATGCAAAAAGGATTTTTGTAAATGGCGAAAAGGTACACTTTTGCCAAAAAGTATACATTTTACATAATGATTAAATTTTATCGCATATATATTTTAACACTTTTTACCATAAAAAACAATAATTGATTATAAATTAGTACCTGATTTTTATAAATAACTTATTTTTACTCGCTTATTGCGGGTATGTGGCAAAAAAACGGAGAAAATTCCGTACTTATATAAAAAATCGTTTTTTGTTTGTTTTGCGGTTTATTTCGTGATATACTTATTTTAGGTGAAAACATGGAACAATCAAAAAAGAAGGAATTACTCCGCACGTTAAAGTACGCTTTGGTTGCGGCGTCCGCAGGGCTTATTCAAATCGGCGTGTTTACGCTGTTAAACGAAATCGCAGGGCTATCCTACTGGCTTTCTTACTTAATCGCTCTCGTGCTTTCGGTTATTTGGAATTTTACGATTAACCGTAAGTACACTTTTAAGTCGGCAAACAACGTGCCGATTGCAATGCTTAAAGTCGTTGCTTATTACGCCGTATTCACTCCGCTTTCAACCTTGCTTGAAAACTATCTTACAGGTATCGGTTGGAACGAGTATTTGGTGACGGCAATAAATATGATTATCAATTTCGTAACCGAATTTTTGTATCAAAGATTTTTCGTTTTCGGCAAAAGTATCGACACCAACGTTTCAAAAAAAAACAAAACGGAAGATACCACGAAAAGTAAAACCGAGAAATAAAAATAATTTTAAAATAAAAAATCCTTAACGCTCTCGTTAAGGATTTTATTTTTTACCTTTTACTTTGATAAGTATTCGTGAATTGCTTTGGCGGCTTTTTTACCTGCGCCCATTGCAAGAATAACCGTTGCTGCGCCCGTTACTGCGTCGCCACCGGCATACACACCTTCTTTCGACGTCTTACCCGTATCGTCTATAACGATGCATTTTCTTTCGTTCACGTCAAGCCCTTTTGTCGTCGAAGAAATAAGCGGATTCGGCGACGTACCAAGTGCCATAATAACCGTGTCGGCTTCGATAACGTGTTCGGAGCCTGTAACTTCGACAGGGCGACGTCTTCCGCTTGCGTCGGGTTCGCCGAGTGCCATATTTATTACTTTAACCCCGTTTACTTCGCCGTTATCGTCAACCATAATTTCGGTCGGGTTTGTTAAGAGGTCAAAGATAATTCCTTCTTCCTTTGCGTGGTGAACTTCTTCCTTTCTTGCAGGGAGTTCGGCTTCGCTTCTACGATAAACGATATGAACTTCCGCACCCAAGCGAAGTGCCGTTCTTGCAGCGTCCATTGCAACGTTTCCGCCACCGACAACGACTACCTTTTTGCCTTTTTGAATAGGCGTTTCGGAATCTTCCCTATACGCTTTCATAAGATTGTTTCTCGTTAAAAACTCGTTTGCCGAGAAAACCCCGCCTGCGCTTTCGTTAGGAATTCCCATAAACTTCGGAAGCCCTGCCCCCGAACCGATAAATACTGCCTTAAACCCTTCTTCTTCCATAAGCTCGTCTATCGTAACAGATTTGCCGATAATGACGTTGGTTTCGATTTTAGCACCGAGTTTTTTAAGGTTTTCGATTTCCTTTTTAACGACTTTTTCTTTCGGAAGTCTAAATTCCGGAATACCGTAAACCAAAACCCCGCCTGCTTCGTGAAGTGCTTCGAAAATCGTTACGTCATACCCGAGTTTAAGAAGATCGCCTGCGCAGGTTAATCCCGAAGGACCACTACCTACGACGGCAACCTTTATTCCGTTCTTAATAGGAATAACGTTAGGGGCGTACCCTTCTTCTCTTGCCTTGTCGGCAACGTACCTTTCCAAATTCCCGATAGAGATAGGCGCACCTTTAATGCCCCTTATACATTGACTTTCGCATTGTGATTCCTGTGGGCAAACACGTCCGCATACCGATGGGAGCGACGAACTTTCCGAAATTATTTCGTACGCCTTTTTAACGTTCCCTTCCTTTACTTCGTGAATAAACGCAGGAATATTGATTTCAACAGGACAACCCGTAATGCACTTTGCGTTCTTACAGTTAAGACATCTCGACGCTTCTAATACCGCTTCGCTGTCGGTAAACCCGAAAGATACTTCTTCAAAGTTTTTATTTCTGATTTCTGCAGGTTGTTCTTTTGCCTTCGTTCTCGTTAAAACGTCCATTAGTCTTTACCTCCACACATACCGCAACCGCCGTGGTGGGTTGCGCCTTCTTTTGCCTTTAAGTAAAGCCTTCCTTCTTCGGTTTTGTAAAGGCGTTGACGTTTCATTGCTCCGTCAAAGTCAACCAAATGCCCGTCAAATTCCGGTCCGTCAACACACGCAAACTTAACCTTCCCGTCAACCACAACCCTACAAGCCCCGCACATACCCGTTCCGTCAACCATGATAGGATTCATACTTACAACGGTTGGGATACCGAGTTTTTTTGTAAGTAAGCAAACGAATTTCATCATAATACACGGGCCGATTGCAACACAATGATTATACACGTTGCCCTTTGCCACCAAATCGGATAAGCAGTCGGTTACCATACCGTGAAAGCCCATACTGCCGTCGTCCGTTGCGATATAGACGTTACCTGCAACCTTTTCCATTTCTTCACGTAGTATTACTATATCTTTTGATTTTGCACCGATAATAACGTCGGCTTTTATGCCGTGTTCATAAAGCCACTTTACTTGCGGATAAACGGGTGCCGTTCCGACACCACCGGCAATAAACACGATTTTCTTACTTTTTAATTCTTCTTCCGTCATTTCGGTCAAATCCGAAGGTCTGCCGAGTGGTCCGACGAAATCGGCAAAAGCGTCGCCTTCATTAAGCGCAAACATTTTATGCGTTGAAGCCCCGATTTCCTGAAAGACGATTGTAACCGTACCTTTTTCCCTATCGTAATCGCAAATGGTAAGCGGTACTCTTTCACCGTTTTCGTCAACTCTGACGATAACGAATTGCCCCGGCAAACACTTCTTTGCAACACGTGGTGCTAAAACGTCCATAAGGTAAATTATCGGCGTCAACTTTTTTGCTTTAACGATTTTATACATATTGACCTCCAAGGTATAATACTTTTTTATTATATCACACAGTAATTGATTTTTCTACACTTTTTTTGCACAATTTACACAAAAAAATAAGGGCAGGTTTTTCTTGCCCTTATTTTTTTCTAAAACTAACGACTTTAACGGTATCCGATTAAAAATTAAATGCTTCCAAACAGTTTTGCCTGTGTGTTTACGTCGGCAACGCCCGTTATCGGCAAATTAAAATCTCTTTGGAATTCCCTTATCCCCCGTTCGGTTTTTTCGCCGAAAATTCCGTCGGGAATAACGTTATACCCCAAAACGTACAGCGACGCTTGAATTAAATATGTAATTTTCCCCTTTGCTCCACGCTTTACGGTAACAAGTTTGCCTTTCGTTTTTTCGCCGAAAATTCCGTCAACCGATAGCCCTGCGTTAAACTGTGAATTAAGTTCCGTTTGAAGCCCCGTTATAATTGCCTTTCGTGTTCTTTTGCCGTATATTCCGTCGGCAATAAGGTTTGTGTTATAGTTTATGTTGAGCCATTTTTGAATCGACGCTATCGTGTCGTCGAAATTTACCTTGACGGGATAAAGTTTTTGTACGGCGTTTGCAATGGCGTTTGCAATGGCGTTTGCATCGTACTTTTCAAGGTCATTATTATTGTTGATAAAAAACACTTCCACCAAAACGGCAGGCATAGTCGTCAGTCTTATAATTCCAAGGTAATCGCCACCGAAAATGTTTGTAAGTGTCTTTATTCCACGGTTAAAAAATCCGAGTTTGGTTACTTCCGTTTGAATTTCTTCGGCAAGTTCCTTTCCCCGCCCCGTTACACTGTAATACGTTTCCGTTCCCGTTCCGGGAGTCCCCGTATTCGAGTTTAAGTGAAGTTCGATAACGGCGTCGACGTTTTCTTGGTTTGCCTTCCTTGCGTCGGCAACGATACTGCGTTCGGTGTCGGTCGTTCGGTTGTTTATAACCGTGTATCCCCGACGAACGAGTTCGCCGGTTAACGCCGTCATCATTTCAAGCGTTAAGTCCTTTTCGTAATATCCGTTATTCGTGGCACCGAAATCACTTCCGCCGTGCCCTGCGTATACTGCAATTTTTCTCATTATATCACCTCAAACCAATATATGATTTTCCGTGATTTAAAGTTAAAAAAGCCTTATGAGTTTCATAAGGCAATTTTAATAATATATTAAATTATTTGGTTCTTATTTTTCTATAAAGGGTGTAAAACCTCGGTGCCATAATAAACAATTTAACCAAGTATCTTTCTTTTTTCGGCACTTTCTTCCAGTTGATTATTTTATATTTTTCTTTTATTCTTCGTTTAATTTCGGCAAGTTTTTCTTTTACTTCTTTGTCTTTTTTATTAAGTCTATTGTATCCAATAGAATAAGTGTTTACGACAAAATGAAGCATTTTGCCGGCTTCGGCGTGATTGTTTCTTTTTAAAAACCACTCAACTCTAACAAGCCATGCATCGTTCACACCCAATCTTTCAATATTGTAAGGTCTATTCGTGTTGCTGTCTTCTCTATAATAATAGTAGTAAAGGGCTTCGCTTATTACGGCAATCTTTTTCGTCCTTTCAATAATCGTTGGAAAAGCGTATGCGTCTTCGTGCGATTTACACCCGCCGAAAGGAATATTTTTTATAATTTCGCTCTTAAACATTTTGTTGCAAAGATGATTTGCAAATATATCAAAGCCCAAACTCATAAGTTCTTCCGGCGATATAACTTTCTTATTAAAATCGTGTTTTATTTGAGAAAGATTTTTTGTGCCGTTTGTTATTTGTATGTAACAAATTGAAAAATCAGAGTCGTTTTCTTTAATGCCTTTATATAATTTTTCAATCATTTGGCTATCAGCCCAGTCATCACCGTCCAAAAAACAAATATACTCTCCCGTAGCTTCGGCAAGCCCACGTTCTCTTGCTACACCTATACCACCGTTTTTTTGATGAATAACCTTTACACGGTTATCTTCTTTTGCAAAATCGTCGCACATTTTTGCGCTTTTATCCGTTGACCCGTCATCGATTAAAAGAATTTCCAAATCTTTATACGTTTGGTTTTTTAAGCTTTCAAAACATCTTTCTAAATATTTTTCAACGTTATAAATTAAAACTATAACTGAAATCATTTCTTAACATCCCCCTTTGGCAATAAGATTATTTTTAACGCCTTTTTACTCATTATTTTCTCCTGATTTTAATTCTTCGTTTTTTACAAGTTTTTTATATGCAATAACAAAATAAATTATTTCCGCAATGCTTGTAATCGTCCACGAGAACATATAAAGAAGATAAAGCGACGTTATCGTGTGATAGTGTGCAAAGATTGTATATATCCAAATAATTCTGAATACGCACGAACCCATAATAACTATAATCGTCGGCACTAAACTTTTACCTATCCCACGGGACGCAGAAATAGTACAATCCATAAAGGCAGAAATCCAGTAAGATACCGCCATAATTTTTATTTTTTCGAAACCTGCCGTAACGACTTCTTCTTCGGTAGTAAAAAGCGACAAAAAGTCCTTACCGAAAATAAGCAACAGTCCACCGAGGACTGCACCGATAAGTGCCGAATAAAACATACCGATATACATACTGTTAAGAGCTCTTTTCCTCTTTTTCGCACCAAAGTTCTGCCCTATATACGTTGCCGTTGCGGTATAAAATCCCGCCATAACGTTATAGACGATACTGTCTGCGTTTGCCGCAGCGGAATTTCCTTCGACCACCACTGCCGGAAAAGAATTGACAGCCGATTGAATAAACAAGTTGGCTATTGCAAAAATCGCACCCTGAAAGCCTGCGGGAATACCCAGTCCCAAAACGATTTTTGCCTTATCTTTGCTTATTTTTAGGTTTTTGACCGAAAGTTTACAATTATCTTTAAGCTTAAATAATCTTATTAAAACAAGGGTTGCGGAAACGTATTCCGATATTATACTTGCGATTGCAACACCGTCAACACTCATACCGAGTCCGATAACGAAAACGAGATTTAACAAAACGTTGATAACGCCCGACGTTGTCAAATAAAACAACGGCCTTTTTGTGTCGCCCTTGGCACTTAATACGGCGTTACCGAAATTAAAAACCGCCAAAGCCGGAAAGCCGATTGAATAAAGCCTGAAATAAAGTACCGCACCTTCAATCAATTCGTCCTTCGTCTTTAAAAGTTCAAGTAACGGAGTGGCGAGAGAAAAACATACTATAAACAATATTATTCCGACAATACCGCATAGAATAAGCGAAGTGTGGACTGTTTCAACGACGTCCTTATCCGATTTTGCACCGAGAAAGTAAGCGACCTTAACGTTGACACCGCTTCCCATACCGATTAAAAAACTTACGAAAAGGGTTACGAGTGTCGCCGTTGAACCGACCGAGCCAAGCGCTTCGGCACTTGAAAATCTTCCCACGACGGCAATATCCGCAAGGTTAAACATAACTTGCAATAATTGTGAAAAAACAAGTGGAATACTAAGCGCCAAAATCCCCTTAAAAAGGGAGCCGTTTGTCATATCGATATTATTTTTACCTGCCGAATTTTCCATAATAACTTTTCTTAAAAAATATTTGCGGTAACTGCCCCAAGGTAGTCCGTGGTAACCTTATATCCTTCAATATCGGGAACGTAAGGCAAAATATCTTCATCCAGTTCTTCGATTTTGTCAATCTTTTTATCCAAATAATTTTTAAGGACTTCTCTGCAATGAGAAAGCCTTAAAATAAGCCCACCGATTCTTATATCTTGAACTTCAAAACCGAACGGCTTATTTTCCGTATCCCATACCTTTTTGAAATTCTCGTAAAAAACCTTCAATCTTTTAATGAGCGTAGGATAAATTTTGCTTTCGATTTCTTTAAGCGATTCAACGTCGTTTTCCCTATACGCCTTTCTCGTTTTAAGTCCAAGGTCAAGCTTATATTCCATAACGCTTGATAAACTGCCCAAATAATCGAAGACGTATTTATACTCGCCCGAACGTTTACCTGCCGAGAGAATTTTTTTGGTATATTTTTTGTAAAGTGCACCGTCGCCCAAAGTAACGTGCCCGTCCATAACGCTTGCAAACGGGTCGTTATAAAGCATTGACTTACAAGTCGAACCGAAGTTACTGTTCGGCATAACGTTTAAAAGGTCGAGAGTTAAAAAATCGTCAAACTTAACCCCTACGATATCGTAAAACTTTTTCTTGATATCTTTTAGGTTTTTATTGCCCCTAAACCTTTCGGCAGAATAGAAAAGCGCAGGGAGGCAAGAGTAAAAAGAACACTCTTTTCCGTTATCCCCCCACATAGCAATCAAAATGTTTTTAATCCCTTTTTCTCGGCAACCGTCCATGGCAGGTCCAAGGCGGTTCATCGAACCCTTATTGTACGGAGCAAAACCTTGCCAACTCGTTACGGCGCCCGCAAAACTTACGTCGTCGGTAAGTTCTTTATGTGCGGAAAAATTCACGTCGTAATCTTTTTTGCTTTCGTGATAATAATCCCAAAGACAAAGAGAAACGCCGTTCGGAACGTACTTTTTTACTTCCGAAAGGGCTTTTTTGTCAACCTTGTCAACGTAATAAGCCCCGTTATTACAAAGTCTGAAATACATATCCGACCACATAATAGGCTTAAAGCCGTATTTTTTCGCTATCTCCAAAACTCTGTTTAAGTGCTTTGACAAAATTTCGAAACGGTTTTTATATCCGTTAAGCGTAAGATATTTTCCAAGCCCCAAAAAATGCGCTTCGTCCATACCGATATTTACAAGATTCGTCTTATAACATTCACGGATTGTAATAAACATTTTTTCAATTAAAGCATACGTTTTTTCGCTGTCGCATAAGAGTATATCTTGCGTATCACGAATATCCGAGTAAACGTGTGGCCACTTGAAAATCTGGTTTAAGTGAGCAAGTGTTTGAATACATGGTATAATTTCAACGCCTTTATTTTCACCGAATTCAACGATATCTTTTATCTCGCTTTTAAGAAGTTTCCCACGTAAATGTCCAAAATACGGTTCGCCTTCTATTTCATAAGTATCTTCGGTATAAAGATAAAGTGCGTTATAGCCGAATTTTTTAATTAAATCAATAAATTCTTTTATTTTTTTCGGTTTCATTACGGCGTTTCTCGAAAGGTCGAGCATGACGCCGAAAACTTGTCTGTTTTCCATATACAATCCTTCTTTAATAACCTATTAAGTATCCAAACATTAAAATAAGAGAAGTAACCGCCAAAATAATTGCTTGGAATTTTATCGTCCACTTAAACCATTTTGAATATTCGACGTTACCGAGTCCCAAAGACAAAAGCAATACGGGGTTAGTCGGATAAATAACGTTAGAAAATCCGTCCCCGAAAATGTATGCCAAAACACAGAGTTGTTTTGAAATCCCGAAAATGTTCGAAGCAAGCGGAACGATTAACGGAATAAGCAAAAACGCCTTTGCCGAACCCGACGGAATAAAGAAATTA
Source organism: Christensenellaceae bacterium (assembly GCA_045599205.1). GTDB lineage: Bacteria > Bacillota > Clostridia > Christensenellales > Borkfalkiaceae > UBA1259. The sequence continues at coordinate 10,605 of JAZRVM010000017.1, forward strand.
AAAATCAAAACGATTAAGTAAATAAAGAGTATCGTAAGCCATTTCGGTACACCTTCAAGCGTTACGGCAAAGAAATGAATAATGGTATCCATTATCCCCGCCTCGTCCAAAGTGAACTTAATTGACGACGCCATCAAAATCATCAAAACGGCAGGCAAAATGCCGAGCGCACCGCTACCGAAATTTTTAAAGTATTCTTTTACGCTTATTTTACACATAAACGTAGAAACGGTCCCGCCGATTAAAAACATAAGGGCAACCAAGACCATGGTTATACCCTGTAAAAATTCTACGACGGCAGATAAGAATACACATATAACGCCGATACCCATAATGATAACGAACGCCAAAATTGCCTTGTTCATATCCTTGTTTTGAGTAAACTCGATTTGTGTAAATTCGATTTTCCTTTCGACCTTTTTTGCGTGCAAAATAATAAACGAAACGAGTATGCCGTAAATTATCGCAAACGAAACAAGACGAAGCCAAAACCCCGAAATAATTGTTTCGCCGATAAGCGTTTCGGCAACGCCGACGGTAAACGGATTAAATACGCCTGCGGCAAACCCGCAACCCGTTGCCAAAATACTTATTGCAATACCCGTTAAAGCGTCGAAGCCAAGGGATACGCAAAGCGCAACGGCGATAGGTACGATAGCGGCAACCTCTTCAAACGAGCCGATTAAACTGCCCATTGCCATAAAGAACAAAACGACGAGGGCTAAAAGTTTATATCTCGATTTTCCGAACCTATGCGTAATTTTCGTAAGCATATAGTTCATAAACCCACACTTATCAAGACAGTTAAAAACTCCGCCGATTATAATAAGGAAGGCAATAATCGCAATAAGCGTAACTTTTTCACTACCACCCAAAATCAAAAACGGAGAAAAAATCCATCTTAAAAAAGATATTCCGCCACCGGACGTGTATTGAAAATCTTTCGTCGTGTCGATAATTCTGTTTCCGTCTGCATCGATAATCCACGTATAAGCGCCCGAAGGAACGACGAGCGTTAAAACGTACGCAATCACCATAAGCGCAAATAAAATAGAAATCGCAACGATAAAAGACTTCGTGCTGAACTGTAATCCTGTTTTCTTCTGTGCATTTTCCATTATCTTTCTCTCTTTATATATTTTCCGAATACCGTAAAATCAATTATTCCAAGACAAATGCTATCTTCGTCATTTAATATTTCGAGTTTAACTTCTTTAATATTCTTTGCGTCTATTTCTCTGTAATCGACGCACAGTTCGTCGTTTATTTTTGACCCGTCGAACAAAACCTTAAAGTCTTTATCGACGTTTCCTTTTCCGTAAAGAACGTATCTTTTCGGTTTCGGGGTAATTCCCTTTTCGTAATCAAGCCCCACTTCTCTCCATACGACACGGAAAGACGACACCGAAAATTCTTCGCTCAAATTAAGTTTAATAAAGGGTGATTTATCGTCGGATTTCGGTTGCCACCACGAAAAAGTACTTTCGTCAACGGCGTACATACCTTCCCTTCCTTCTATACTTGAACTTACTTCGATATTAGAACAAAGTGCCGAAAGCGGTTTAAGGTCGGTTTTTATCTCGTCAGAATATAACGGAGCCGTCTGCGGTTTTCCGGTTGGACCCGAAACGAAAAGCGTACCGCTTTCGTCGATATACGCCCTATCCATACCGATACGCCTTTCGTACATATGGTATGCGCCTAAGATACTCGTATAAAATGCCCAGATAGTTCCGTTAGGTCCGTCCACGATACAACCGTGCCCCGCACCTTTAACGTAACCGTCTTTCCCCGAAAGAATCGGGTTAAAATCCTGATACTTAAATTCCCCGAGCGGTTCACTTGCCACGTAAACCCCCATAGCGTATGAAGAATACTGCGTTCCTGCCGACGAATAAACAAGGTAGTATTTCCCGTTTTTATGGTACATCCAACTGCCTTCCGTCCAAGCCCGTGTAGTAATTTGATTATATTCTCCACAACATTCCCACTCGTTTTCGGGATTAAAGACGATAAGAGATTTAATGGGGCTTAAAAGTTTCGTACTGTCATAGTCGTCAAGTCTGGCGCCGAAAATAGTGTCCCCGCAACCGTAATAAACGAACAGCCCCTTGCCGTCTTCACCGTAAAGTGCAGGATCGTCGAGATTTTTAATATTTCCGTCTTGGTCGTGAAATTTACCGATACACTCCCACGGTCCTAACGGCGTATCCCCACGATACAATTCCACACCGCAAGAACAGAGATAAAATTTGCCGTTATATTTTGCTATGGCAGGTGCATAATTGTGCGCTATCGGAATATCCACTTTAACGTATTCCCAGTTAATAAAATCCGACGAAACGTAAGCCATATCGCAAGACGGATACATATACCATTTGCCGTTTTCGTAAATCACTGCGGGGTCTGCTATTTCACGGTAATCTTTAACGCCTTTTTGCCTTTTGTACGCTATCCCTCGCCCAACGTTCGGGATAGGAAGCGGATTGCAATAAGTAAATTTATTTTCTATCATAATCTTCCCCAAAGCAAATATAAATAAAGTATATCACACCGCTTGTCTTTTTGCAACGATAAATATTTGGAAAAATATTTATATTATCAAAAAAACGGCGAAACGTTTTCGCCGTTTTTTTATTTTCCGAATACAGTAAAATCAATTACGCCAAGATAATACAATTTTCCCCATTGATTATTTCGAGTTTTCCTCTTTAACAAACTTTGCGTCTGTTTTTCGGTTCTCTTTAACGCCTTTATGTTTTAGAATTTTATTTTAACTCAAACACGAGTTTAACGGGGTTATGGTCGGAATAAGTAAAGCCGGTTACGATATTATCGACCGAAACACAGGTAACGTTTTGGCTTACGATAAACCCATCGACGATTATGGTAAAGTTTCCTTCCACGTACGGAATATCACAGTTTCTACACGTCGGCTTAACCCCCGAAGCGTAATCGGTACAGCGTGAAAGTTCACTCGGCAAAAGGTCCGAAGGGAAGGGTTGCGCCCAACCGAAATCCGTCCCAGCAAGCCCGTTTAAGTCCTGCGTCGAAGTCCCCGTAAAGTCGTGGTTAAAGTCCCCACCGCATACGCAGTAATTACCCTTTTCGTATTCGCTTTTCATGTCCGAAAACAGCATGGTCATTTGCGCCGTTCTTATCGAATCGTCGCTTCCGTATGCCGACAAGTGAACGTTATATAAAACAAGTTCTTTGCCGTTACTCACGTTTACTCTCGAAACAGAATAGCACCTGTCTAAATCCAAGAATTTCGATAAGCCCGTCGAGATAGGTAAACTGCGTCTGACGGAAGACGTAATATTATATTTACTTACCGTTAAAATACCGCTGTTTGAAGCACCGTGAGGCTCGGAAAACGGATACATCAAAAATGCGGAGTGATAATTGTTTGCAAAAACTTTCGAACGGTTTTGATAAAACGAATCCAAAAGTTCCTGCTGATTGACGTGGTAACTGCGAGTAGAATCGGTATCTACTTCCTGATAAAAAATAAAGTCGGGGTTAAACGAATTAACCTTGTCTTTACCGCTTGTTATACATTCGATTACGCTGTCCTTTGATTTTGCCCACGACTCAACGCCTCCGTCCATAAAGAAGGTAAAGTCGGGAGTATATGCGCCAAATCCCAAGTTTTGCGTTACCACGGTATAGTTTTGGTTAAGCGTTACCCGATCGTTATCTGCCGTACCGTAAGGCATAAGCGACAAATTGTCTTCGATTCTGCTATAACTTGCAAGCACGTAAACAAGGTATCCCACGCACACACCGATAATCGTCAAAAGAATAGCCAGAAAGATAGATAAAACTTTTTTTACTGTTTTTTTGGTTGTTCCCATTTTTGTTCTCCTATTATACTTTTATTTTTGATATTTGCTTTTAATCTTTTCGGCAATTTTTATTCCGTCCATCGAAGACGACATAATTCCGCCTGCATATCCTACTTCGCCCGACGGGTAAAGGTTACTTACGTTAACAGACGAAAGCTCTTCAGTTCGAACGATTCGCACGGGCGACGACGTTCTCGTTTCGGGTGCGGTAATAATTCCGCTATCCGTAAACCCTTTCATACGCTTATTCATATCGTTTAACGAAAGCCTTATACTGTCGCAAAAAAACTTCGGAAGCACGTTTTCCATTTTCGAAAAAACCGTACCCATTTTATAAGACGGTTTTACTTTTTTAAACCCCGTGCTATCCTTATCGCTCATAAAATCTTCGACGTTTTGGCAAGGCGCCATATAACTGTTTGAAATACCGTACGCCCTTTTTTCTATTCCTTCCAAAAAGTCGATTCCGCTTAAAACTCCACTACCAAAGTCCTTCGTTTTAAGTTGACACACGATTGCGCTGTTGGCGTTTATTTTATCACGGGCGTACTCACTCATACCGTTCGTTACGATTGCTTTTTCTTCGCTCGTTGCAGGCACGACTTCGCCACCAGGACACATACAAAAAGAAAACACGCCACGCCCCGAAACGTTACTCGTAAGCTTATAGTCTGCGGTAACCCCTATTTCTTTACCGAACTGAATACGGTTTATATCGCTTTGTAAGTGTTCTATTCTAAACCCTATGGCGCAATCTTTTTGCTCCATTTTTATCCCTTCACGGTAAAGGGCTTTATACGTATCACGACTGCTGTGCCCTATCGCCAAAACAACTTCCGAAACGTCAACCCAATTAACCCCGTTCAGAGTTTTAACTTTCGCACTCGTTATTAACCCGTTATTATAATTAAATCCCAAAAGGGTGGTGTTAAAAGATACCGTACCCCCTAAAGATATAATTTCGTTTCTTATATTTTTAATTACCGAAGGTAAAATATCGCTTCCTATATGCGGTTTTGCTTGGTATAAAATTTCTTTAGGTGCGCCGAACTTAACAAACTCGTTAAGAACGTAATCTTTGTAAATTCCGTTGACGCCCGTGTTTAACTTACCGTCGGAAAAAGTCCCCGCACCGCCTTCGCCGAACTGTATATTCGATTCGGTGTTAAGCGTTCCCGTTTTATAAAAATTTTCGCACGATTTTTTACGGTTATCGACGTCGTCGCCACGCTCTATGATAAAAGGCTTAAACCCCGCACGGGCAAGTCTTAAACCGGCGAAAATACCGGCGGGGCCGAACCCTACCACCAAAACACGTTTCGGGTAGTTATACTCGGCAATTTCTTCCCTTTCCACGGTAAAAGGCTCGCTTGAAATTTCCACCGAGTAAACGTAAAAAATATTATTCTTATCTCTTGCGTCCAAAGACTGTTTAAGTATTCTGAAATATCCGTTTTTAATTCCCGACTTTTTTTCGGCAATGCTTTTTAAGACGGACTTGTCTTCGCCGACTTTAATCTTTATGTTCGATATTTTCATTGTTTTTTCTCTTAAATTCCGAAATAAATGCCGAGCCTAAAATAAGCACCGCCCCGATAATACCGAAAACGTCAAACCTTTCGCCGAGTATTATCGCCGAGAGTATCAACGCCAAAACGGGGTCGATATAACTGAACATTGCAATCGTGTGCGGTTTTAATTTATCGACCGCACCGAAATACAGACAGTAAGCAAAACCCGTATGAATAAGCGAAACGGTCAAAATCAAAATCACGCCGACAGCCGAAAAAGAAAGTGCAGAAAAATCTTCGGTGAAAAGCAAATACGGAATCATTACTCCGCCCGCCGATAAAAGTTCGATTACCGTTCTTGAATAAACGTCGGTCCCTGCCATCTTTTTGTTGATTAAGACGACGCCTGCGTAAAGTATAGCCGAACCTATCCCCAAAAGTACGCCGATTAAATTATTAGTGCTTACTTCGCTTAAATTAAATACGCCCGAAACGAATACCATGCCTATAAGCGAAACGACGGCGCAAATCCATTTTTTAACCGACATTTTCTCTTTGAAAAAAATTCTTGCCGAAATAATTATAAAGGTCGGTTCCAAATAATAACAAAGAGTCGCCACCGATACGGAAGTATAGTTATACGCTTCGAAAAGCATAATCCAGTTTATACCCATAACCCCACCCGTTACGATAAGCGTTAACAGGGTTTTACCTTTAATGCCCGAAAAGACGTTGCCACGCTTTATTTTTAAGAAAACGATAATTAAAAGTCCGCCCAAAGTTCCACGGAAAAAGGCAATCAGCCCCGACGAGTACGGAATAAATTTTCTTATAACCCCGATTGTGCCGAATATCATAATCGAAATAGATAACTGTATTAAATTTTTTGCGTTTGATTGTTGTTTCATTTTTTTATCCACCCGATAAAAGTATTATATCACAGCATTTGTTATTTTGCAAAAGAAATTAAAAAATCTATATCTTTTATAAACAAGGTAAAGTATCTTTTAATAAAAACCGTTGTTTACTCTTTTCTTTTGTGATATAATGTGGTTATGTATAAAAAATTATCAAACGAAATAGAGAATAAAATATTAAATATTCAAGATAAAAACGTGTTGTCGCCTTACGCTTTTTGCGATAAAGACGCCGTACGTGCAAACGATAAAGAACACGACAGACCAAATGCCGTTAGGTCAAATTTTATCAAGGATATCGATAAGATTATGAACTGCCCTTATTTTTCACGGTACGAAGACAAGACGCAGGTTTTTTCTCTTTATAAAAACGACGATATCTCTCATAGAAGTTTACACGTCCAGCTTGTTTCCCGCATTGCAAGGACAATCGGCAAGGCATTAAACCTTAACTTGGAACTGATTGAAGCAATCGCCTTAGGGCATGATATCGGGCATACGCCGTTCGGGCATGCGGGAGAACACGTTTTGGATAAACTTTATTACGAAAAAACTTCTCGTCATTTTTATCATAACGTTCAGTCCGTCAGGGTTTTAACAAAAATTTTCCCGTATAATCTTACCCTTCAAACGCTTGACGGAATCCTTTGCCACAACGGCGAACTCGAACTTGATATGTATTCCCCGCAACGACTCGAAAACTTTGCCGAGTTTAATGAAAAACTCGAAAAATGCTACACCGAAAACGGTTATATGCAAACGCTCGTTCCGTCAACGATGGAAGCGTGCGTCGTTAGGGTTTCCGACATTATTGCTTATCTCGGCAAAGACAGGCAGGACGCAGAAAAAACAAAAACCGCCTTTGAAAACGATTTTGTCGATAACGTTATCGGCTCTATTAATGCCGAAATTATCAATAACTTGACGATAAACATAATCGAAAACAGTTTCGGTAAACCTTATATCAAAATGGAAAAGGAATACTTTGACGCGCTGAAAAAAGCAAAAAACGATAACTATCAAAAAATATATTTCAGCGATTCGATAAAGGGCGAAACGGATAAATTTCTTTTCCCGCTTATGAGTAAAATGTATGACCGCTTTTTGCTTGATTTAAAAAATAAAAATACCGACTCGCTTATTTACCGCCATCACGTAAACTATATCAATAAGTGCCATTATTCTCGTGAAGACGATTATCTTAATACCGAAGAAAACCAAATCGTCGTTGACTATATCGCAAGTATGACTGACGACTATTTTATCGACGTGTATAAAAAACTTTTCCCATTAGACGATATTAAAATTAAGTATAACGAATATTTTGACTAAACTTATTCGATAAAAATTTTTAACAAAAAAGAGTGCCTTTAGTCGCTCTTCCCGTAGGGAAAAGCGACAACTAAATAAATCCGTAAACGGATTTGTTATATTCGCTTAAAGCGAGTTATATTGCCTACGGCAGTTATATTTGCCTTACGGCAAGTTAAGGATTTATTTAATAGAACTTTGCGAAGAATAAATATAAGAACCTGCTAAACGCAGAACCTTGTGTTTTTCTTCGCAAAATATCACTTTTAATCTTTGATTAAAAATATCACTGTTTGCACAGCAAACAATATAACTTTTCTGATTTGATTTTTTGTGGACAAGAAAAGCCCACTATATTTCGCAAAATGCGAAGTATAGTGGGCTATACTTTTATTATAAACAAAAATCCCTATGAGAAGACCGCTTAAGCACTCTTGTTTGTTTCCCCCCCCCGCTTTTATTCTGCGGTGGATTTTTGCCAAACCGTTCCGTTATAATAAAACAGTCCGCCGTTTATCGTAAGGCTATCAGGATTTCCCTTCTCAAAGTAAGCCATAGCCCTTTCTGTGTTATACCTATTGAACGTTCCCGAATTTACGGTAATTTCGCCTTCGTCAAAATAAAACATATAATAACTTTTAACGTTGTTTAAGACGTACGCTCCACCGTTTACGACAATACTTCCGCCGTCTAATGCAAATACCCCGTTTGCACCGCCCGAGTAAAAACAGTTGTTTACCGTCATTGTGCCGTCGCTGTTTGCAATCGCATAAGCGTAACCCGTCGAATTGATATAATTATCACAACAATCAAAGGTCGTATTCGTAAAGGTCGCCGTGCCGTAATTTCTTATAGCGTTACCACGACTGTTTTTACTTCCCAAAACCATATCGGTACCAACGACGCTACCTTCGTTTTTTATTGCCATACGGCTTTGCGCTTCAACGTTAATGGAATACACCCAGCCGTTACTTAAAGTCAAATTTCCCTTGTTGTAAATCGAAGCCCCGTCGTTACTGCAAACGATTTTTTTGCCGTTAAGGTCAATGGCGACTTCCTTGCCTTTTTCTATAACGAGCATCTCGTCGGATTCGATATCGGCTGTCAGTCTGTAACTTCCGCCACCGACCAAAGCACTTTTAAGTTCCGTTAAATTTGAAACGTCCATCACGCCCAAATCGTTACACCCGAAAGTGTATACGGGCAATACGGATAAAACCCCGTAAATAAAAATCAACAAAAATTTTTTTACTTTCATATTTTTCTCCTTTTTTTAATTATTGCAAAGAAAAATGTTTTAATACAAAAAAAGGCCCGATAAAGTTTATCGGACCAAGTAAAAGATTAAATGTTCAGTAAAACCGTTGCAAGCACCCCAAGGACGTATCCGACGTACTGATACGGCTTAAATTTTTCCTTAAAAATCAAAAGTGCAAACATAAAGACGATAAACATATTACCGGTGCAAAGCGTCGGGTAAACGATAACGGACGGAAGTTTCGTCGCCAAAACGACTATAATGAAATTACAAAAGCCGTTGCAAACCCCCGTTATCCCCGCCAAAAGCGTCCCTGTTTTATAAATGTTTAGTTCTTTCGGGGGCTTGTTTTTTAGGAGCATAACAAAATTAAAAAGTGCAACGAAAGACATTGCCACGAACATAAAAAAACCACCGAATTGCCCGTCAAAAACAATCTGTTGCATTTTTTGAAAGGTCGTGCATAGACCGTTCCCTGTAAATGCCAAAATCAAATACAGCAAGTATTTTTTCGATATTTTCGCTTGCCCCTTTTTAAAATCGTTTATCAAAACGAGCGAAACGACCAAAAATACAATCCCGATTATGCCGTATAACGATAACGTTTCGTCTAAAAAAATAAGCCCGTAAACGATAGGAATTAAAAGCGAGAAGGAAATAATAAGTGCCGTCAAAGCAAGCGGACCCGTTTTAATTGCCAAGAACTGAAAGACGATTGACATACAAAAGGTTACGGCAAAAAGAACCGAGTAAATCACCGAATCGGCATTTACCGTGGGCGTTATTAAAAACACCACCAAAAACCAAAGGCACGCAACGAAGGTCATACAAAAATTATATAGATAATTTGAGTTTTTAACTTCGGAAAACTTTGCGTTGTATTGTTTTTGAAGTATCGATTGTGCCGAAACGCCAACAACTACGAGAAATAAAAGTAAGTAATATATCATAATGGGTTAAAATTAAGTTAAAAATACCGTGCTATATCGGCACGCTTATTATTAAAATTATTGATTAACGGTTTCGATAAGCTGGCAAACGTCAATCCAAGCAAGCGAGTTTGAAAGACTTTCAAGTTCAAAAGGCGTAAGTTTAACGGCACTTTGAGAATCCCCGCAAGCAGGATAAATCGTTTCAAATCTACGGAGCGATTCATCAAGATAAACCTTTACCCCGTCGTTAATTCCGAACGGACAAACACCACCGACGTCGTGCCCTATTAAAGACGACACTTCGTCAAACGAGAGCATTTTTGCCTTCGTACCGAAAAACTCTTTGTACTTCGGGTTAGAGATCTTAACGTCGCCCGCACAAATAATCATAATCGGCGTGTCATTTACCATAAAGGTCAACGATTTTGCAATATGTTGCGGTTTGCACCCGATTGCGTTTGCGGCAAGTTCAACCGTTGCCGACGAAATTTGAAAGTGCATAACACGTTCGGAAAATCCCTTCTCTTCTAAATATTGCTTTGCTTTTAAAAACGACATGCTTTTTCTCCTTTTAGTTAAATATTATATTAAGTAAGTAAAAATTATCCCGATTAAAACGAGGTGCAAGGGATAAAACGCATAAAAGAACCATTTGTTAAATTTGGATTTTTTGCCCACTTCACCATTATAAAAAAGAATAATAACAGGCGGAACAAGCAACGTCCCGATTCTGTATAAATAAAACCTCGGTGCAAAAAGAATCGGCGATAACGCTTGCCCCAAATTGATATTGAAAACATACAATAACGAAATACCGATAAAAGTTATCCACATGTAAACCGGTTTTTTCCTTAAAAAATAAAAACAAAGCACGTATAAAATTGCCCAATAAGACCAGTCGCCAAACGTGGCAACAGCACAAATAATTACCGTCAATAAAACTTTAATTACGACGTGCAGTTTTGTTTTTTCCCAAAGCGACAAGGTTAAAATGCCCAAAAACAAGGTAAATATCATTGACGTTTTGTAAAAAGCCAAAGTCTTATTTACACCCGACAAATAAAAATAACTTGCTTCGGCGACATCGATTTTACCGTCAAAAACCGATACGGGCGACCATTGTCCCGTTTCGAAAAATATAAAAGCAAAGTGAGAAATAACGGCAAAAACTCCAAGCCTAAATACGTACTTTTTAACGTTTCTTGTGTAAAAAAACCCTTCCGCCAAAAAAAAGCACATCGTCGGTGCCGTCAATCTGCTTAAAAGCCTACCGATTACGTACCACGCACCTTGGTCGTCGAAACAGACCGAAAGCCAATGAACCAAATGGTCAACAAGCATCAAAAGGATAATAATATATTTTAATGCGTTCCTGTTTAATTTTCTCGTTTTGTTGAGAAAACCACATTTTTCTATCGTATTTACCATAATTTTTCCTGTATTAAATAAAATTTTATCAAAAAACTTTTTAATTTATTCCGTTCCGAGTTTATTAAGCGTTTCACCGCAAATTCGATAAACGGTCCAATCGTTCATAGGCGTTGCGCCCATTGAAAGATAAAAATCTATGCTTGGTTTGTTCCAATTAAGGCACCACCATTCAAGCCTTCCGCATCCACGTTCTACGGCGATTGAAGCGACTTTTTTTAATAATGCTTTTCCGTAACCTTTACCCCTAAATTCGGGTTCGATAAATAAATCTTCGATATATATTCCGGCTTTTCCCAAAAAGGTTGAAAAGTTATGAAAAAATAGCGCAAATCCGATTTTCTTTCCGTTTAAGACGGCAAAAACAACTTCTGCTTTCTCCCTATCGAAAATCCAGCTTTCAAGAGTTTTTTCGTCCGCAACGACTTCGTTTTCCATTTTTTCATACCTTGCAAGTTTCTTTATAAACTGCAAAATTATCGGGGTATCTTCCCGCTTCGCAAACACAAATTCCATATTTATTCTCTTTCTCGTAATTATACCCTAAAACATTGCGGTTTGTCAACCAACAACTCATTTCTCTTAAATGAAATTAAACACATTTCTCGTTCACTATCATAAGCACGCAAAACACAAAAATTTACTTTGTGAAAATAGTAAGCTAAAAACTTTTTGGTTAAATCTCGATTGCAAAATATATACGTTTACACAAGAACATTATAATTGACTTTATTTTGCTTATATACTATAATAAAATAAATTTCGGTTTTTGGAGAAAAAAATGAAAAAGAACTTAATTAAAATCATAGCCATGATTCTTTGTTCCGTTTGTTTTTTCGGTATGATGGCATGTAATCAAGACGAAGAAGGTGGCACGACCGGTGGAAATCTTCCTTTGAACGGTTCAAGTACGGAAAGTAATTTCTCATACTATATAAAGCTTGACGGCATAGAAGGTGAAAGCACAAATAGTGGACACGTAAAATGGATTGACGTTATAGACTTTTCGTGCGGAACTGAAACGACTAACGGCGAAGCAACTTATATGCCCGTAACTTTCACTCACAAGATAGATAAAGCAACACCTAAAATACATAAGAATTGTTTGATGGGCAACAAAATTTCATCCGTAGAGTTTAACGCAGTCGAAAACGTTTTGGCAACGCAGGTATTAAAATTAAAGATAATATTTACTGACGTAAAATTCGTTGACTTCGAAGGACAAACCGTTACCGATTCAGAAGGTTCGTCTTATCTTATCGAAAAAGTTACCATGTTCGTAAGTGGCGAAACAATTACTACCCCAAATGAAGCGAACAATTCAGGTGGCCGTGGATTCAACTATTACTTAAAACTTGACGGTATTGAGGGCGAAACAAGCAACAGTAGCCACGCAAAATGGATTGACATAACAACCTTTTCTTACGGTGGCGAGCAAACGACTTATACCGATATGCCGTTCTTTGGCATAAACGGTGCGTTTAAGCCCATTGTGTTTAACCATAAAATAGATAAAGCAACGCCATTATTGCAACAAAAATGCAAAATGGGTAACGTGTTAGACGGTGAATTCAACGCAACAAAATCTACCGCCGGAAGAGAAACATTGATATATAAAATTGTTTTTGATAATCTTAAACTCGTAAAAGCCGTCATCAAAACGGTTACGACAGAGAGCGGAAACTCTTATCTTGTTGAAGAAATAACGATGGTTGCGGAAAAAGAAACGTGGACGTACAATCAAATAGGTCTTGATAATAGCGTTGGCGGTAGCACGGAAGAAAATTTCGACCAAACAAAAAGAGCTTAAACTATTATAAAAAATCAAATAAAACGAAAAACAAGTCCTTTTTTATGGGCTTGTTTTTTTATAATTTTTAAGTTATAGTTTTTTATAATCTCACGCCAAAATGAACTTCAAACCTTTTAGAAAAACTCATTTCTCCGACATGCTCGCCCGTTAGTAAGGTAATAAACCACATGGAATATATACCACGCTTGCTATTATAAAAAACACGGGTATAACCCACTTCATCCAAGGTCTTAAATTCATAATTACGTTTATATTATAGCATGTCTGAATTTTTTTTCAAGCATTCCTCCGTAAACTTTTTTCCTATTAAAATTTCGTATAAAATCAAAAGAGAGTATCACAAGATACTCTCTTTTGATTTGCGTTGTTAAACGTGCATTTTTTTATGTCGGTTGAGCGAAAGGGAAAAATCATGTGTTTTGGACAAATCCTTTATGGGTATCTACCGCATCTTTTACTATACCGATTTCGTTATTATCAGCCGAACGATTTCTTAACGGTTCTAACGGATTGTCCGACACTTCGAATCTATAATCTTTTTTGTTGGATTTAATATAGTTTTCTATAACCGAATGTCCCGACTCTTGGTTTCTCGGAGAAGTTATTGCCTCATTGTAATTAAAAAATCTTGCGTTATTCGGTAAATCGGCAATGTTTTTATAATCTTCTAATTCGCCCGTAAATTGTGCTGTGTCCGATAATATTCCCCTAACGTAATCGATATTTTCGTGCAAGGAAATAGGCTTGGGAAATTCTGCGTCTAAAATAACTTCGTCATAATCCTTTTTGCCATACTTTTTCAGTAAATTTCTTGCCGAGTTTAAGTGGGAAATTTCCATTTCCAAATATTGTTCCCAAATGCCTTTAATATATTTGTCCGTTTCCGTTTGATAGTTGGACCAATACAGATAACACTCGGTATATTCGTGCCAAAGCATACACTCCAAATAATCGGTGGAAGTATCAATCAAACTTCCGTATTGAGTTACGTGTTCTTCTTCGACAAGGCAAATTTCTTCATAAAGTTTTCTGCCCAAATCGGTTTTGTAATCGGCTGCTTGATTCATATAAAAATTCATGGTTTGTTGTTCCGCCGCCGTAATAATCATTGTAAAAAGATTCGTTTCGGTTGAATTCTTTTTCCCGACAATGCTACCCTTAACGTTATCTATAGGGTGGCGATGATGTGCAACCGTCGGACGGGCAGGAGTAATTTCCGTATAACCACCCACAAGCTTCTCCGCATGAACACCATAGTCCATATCTAATAAATCGGAATAACGGTACAAATGGTCAAAGTCTTCTAAAAGCGCAAAATCAAGTGCCTTTTTAACGTTAAAATTTTTCACTCTTTTTGCCATTTCCGCAGTTAAGTCAACCGCAAGTTGCTCGTAGGAAATCGTCGTTTCAAGTGTGCTTTCGTCAAGCGGTTTTAACTGCGCCAGCTTTTGCTGTTGCTGTTTTTCGATAAAGCGTGAAAGTGCCATTTCTCGCCTTAAATCGTTGTTTGAAATTTTCCTTTGCGTTTGATGCGAAAACCAGTTCGCTTCATATTCAGCCCCGCAAGCTAATATAATTCTGCATTTCGTATAAGGGTCAGTATCGTTTTTGGAATACTGCTTTGGATAAATATCTTTTAAACTTTCAAAATATTCATCGGGTTTTTTTGCTTTTTCTCTAAATGGATTCATCTTTTTTCTCCTTTATAACGCAAGTATTCCCTTAAACAAAAAAATAAAACAAAAAATAAGCTTAAAAAAAGCATAGCGTTTTGCTATGCTTTTTGTGTGTCAGAAAGGTCTTATGTCCCACTTTGATAGACCAGTTGAGCGTATAGTAGAATAAATACTGTATTAAATTCATCTTGCCATAAAAAGCTACAATTATTTTAACAAAGAGCTTATTAATCCCTTTTCCAGTTTAGCCCTATAAATATACGCTTCCGAATTTGGTTGGTTAATATAAACGAACAAGCTCCACTTCACATTCTTTTTTTCGGTTTCGGGAATTTTTACGTTAAAACTCGATATTTGTGTATTGCCATAACTATTATATCCCTTTAGAAAAGTATAATCGCATATCTTTTTGCCATCTATTTCTTCAACTTTCCTTAAATGTACGTACAGCGTTGACATCTTTAATGTTTTATATTTAATCGAAATCGTAATGTCTTGTCCGTAATAATCAGTCATATCTAAATCTTGAAACAATATACAGTAGGGTTTATCTTCTGTCTGCGTGGATAATTTATGATTTAATGTGTCAAAACTCGACTTAGCAGATTTTGATACTTTCCAAAATTTATCTCCCTGAGAAAAATTTTCATCTTTCAACAAATTATTACTTGTTTTTTTAATGTAAAAATCTACGTAAATATCTTCTTCGAATTTTTCGTTATTTATTAAATATTTATCGTATATTTTTTTTAGGTCTTTTTCGTTACCTCCACAAACGTATGTTTCAAAAGCCTCATAAAGATACTTATAATATTCGTCAACGTAATGCAATGGATCTTTTCCCCACATATGGTTCGTCGAACCTAAAAAATTATTCGGGATTTTAATAATTTTTGCTTTTGGTAACATTTTTTCAAACATATTATATATTTTTTGAAAGTGAAATGGATTATAATAGTCGATATATTTAAAATTTGCTATCTTTTTTTCTTGATAATTTATATACTGGTTAGAAGGTAAATTTTCTACTATTATTATTTCTTCTTCTGCATAAATTTCTTTAATTTTAGCCGCATATCTTAGTAAAAACGAATACAATTCTTCATCTGCAAAAAACACTTCTTCTTCAACATCTCTAATATTATGTTTTTTTATAAACTCTTTATCAGATAAATACTCTTTAGTAAATTTTGTATTGGTGACATAATAAGCCTCGTTATCGTTTTTTCTAATTAAAATATTAGCAAATCGTAATTCGCATAAATCTAATAATATATAGTCCGTTTTGTTGTTTTTTATTGTATCAAATATAGTTTTATTGTTATCAAAAGAAACACATCTTTTAACAAATCCTGACCAAGAATATTCTTCAAAATCTTTTTCAAAAATATCTATCCCCTTTTCATCAAGCATAGAAATAGGATTACTAAACTGAACAAATTTTTTTACAGTGTATTTATCTTTTGAGTCTTCGTTGATCCTAAAAATATCACGTAAAATGCAACAACCCAAAATATTTACTGTTATCATATATTAACCACTCCATTTTCAGTAAAAAACTAAATATTATTATAGCAAATTTCGTTATTTTTTTCAAGTATTAGACCCCATTTACTGACTGTCCGTGAAAAATTATTGAAATATGTTTCAAAATGCAAAACGAAAGGAATTTTTAGGTTCAATCACTCGCCGTGGACGGCAAACCCTTCGGCGATAAATCGCCCTTTCCCTTATCAAGGGACAGAAACTGCCTAGGGGGTTCATTTTGACCAAGCGAACGGCGTTCGCTTATTAAGTCTTTTTTCAGCATAAAAAAAGACCCTGCAAATGCAAGGTCAGTTGAAATTGTTAAAAATAGCCTATTTTTTGCTAAAAAAGGCAGTAAAATGGTCATTTCGCCAAAAGACGAAATGACCAACTCTAATGTGTGTGTTGGTCAAAATGTGTCAAAAAATATTAAACCCCAAAAGGAATGTAAAAGTCGTCGGCGAGCATTTTTTCGACTGCATTTTTCGTGTATTCAGCACTATTTATAAACGAATACGAACAGTATGGCGTTTGAACAAAAATAAATTTACTCTTATTCCATTGTGCAACTGACGTTATCTCTTTTTTCAACGTGTCGATATTTAAGTAAGTGATTAAGTCTTGTTTATACCCTTTAGTTTGCTTATCGCTTATATTAAATCTACCCGAACAAATTGACCATATCATTTTATCCAAACAATATGGAGTAACGTTGTTTTCTTGTGCTATTTCTATAATTTTTTCAAAAACAGCAATATCCGTATTGCTACACATATTTGTTTTAACCAAAACGTCTTTTAAGTGTACGTCCGGTTTTGGGTAATCTTCATATCCTACGTCTTTCAAAAAATTACACGCAAGCGCAAATCCGAAACCTTTTATCCTTTTCGATAAAAACAGCGGGAGAGAATATTTTGTGTACTTATTATATGAAAAATTATTCACGAATTTATCAAATTCTTTATAGCTATTAAATTCGCTTAAAAATTTAGCCGAATCAACGATTGCATAAGACCACTTTCTCCAAACGTTCATTTTTG
>JAZRVM010000018.1:0-50399 GCA_045599205.1 Christensenellaceae bacterium
TATTTGACGCTGATAGAGACAAACTTAAAACGCAACTTTCAGAACGAGACGAACAACTCAAAAAACTTGTCAAAGACGCAGACGATAATACGGTATTGCAAGCCAAAATTAAAGAAATGCAAACCGCCAACGAAACTGCAACACAGTCATTGCAAAAGACTTCGGTCATCGCTAAAAATATGCAATCCTATGCATATTTTTTTAACGCTCTATTCGAATCCTTTCCTTTTTTCTCACAATCATAAAAAAAAGACAGGCAAACAGCCTGTCTTTTTTTATGGCGGAGAGGTAGGACTTCTTTCTTGCCTTTTGCAAGGCAATTTACGGGACTCACCAACAATGCCTTGCAAAAGACTTCGGTCATCGCTAAAAATATGCAATCCTATGCATATTTTTTTAACGCTCTATTCGAATCCTTTCCTTTTTACTTTCTATCATAAAAAAAAGACAGGCAAACAGCCTGTCTTTTTTTATGGCGGAGAGGAAAGGATTCGAACCTTCGATAGGTTTCCCTATACTCGCTTTCCAAGCGGGCACGTTAGACCACTCTGACACCTCTCCAAAAAATTCGACTATGTTATTTTAATATATTTTAAAAAATTTTGCAAGGTTTTTTAAGTTAATTTTATTTTTTCTTTTCTTTTTTTATCTTATCCCTATTATATATAATGTTTATAAAAATTTTCGCCTTATTTTGCCACGTTAATTTTCTTCTCGGTATTCTTATCGAAAAGCGGTTAAAACCTTAATTTTGCCCGTTTTTGCCGTATTTTGCTCCCCACGTGTGTAATATCTTGTTTTTACAAAAAACACAATATATTGTGGTTAAAGAAAAAAATATTTACAAAATATTGATAAAAATTTTTATTAAAAGCGTTGCATTTTTTTTAGTGTTATGTTATATTATGAAAGTACACAGTTTATTTCACGTTAGGAGGAAATAATATGATTCAAGTTAAAAAGAGAGATGGTAGTCTTGTCCCTTATGACATGAGCAAAATCACTACCGCAATGAGTAAAGCGTTTAATTCCAAAAACGTTCCGTACACTGCTGACATTTTGAACACGCTTGCTCTTAAGGTTTCCGCCGATTTTTCAAGGAAGATGATTGACGGCACTATTACGGTTGAAGAAATTCAAGACAGTGTCGAAGTCGTTTTAATTCAAGCAGGCTACGTTGAAGTCGCTAAAAGTTATATTTTATATCGTAAGCAACACGAAAATATCCGTAACATTAAAGACACAATCGTTGACTACAAAAAAATTGTTGACGACTATCTTAAAGTTGCCGACTGGCGTGTAAAAGAAAACTCGACGGTAACTTATTCCGTTGGTGGTCTTATTTTGTCGAACAGCGGTGCAGTTACCGCAAATTACTGGCTTTCGGAAATTTACGACGACGAAATTGCCGAAGCACACCGTAACGCAGATATTCATATCCACGACCTTTCTATGCTTACGGGTTATTGCGCAGGGTGGTCGCTTAAACAACTTATTAAGGAAGGGCTTGGCGGTGTTGTCGGGAAAATCACGTCTTCGCCTGCAAGCCACTTATCCACGCTTTGCAACCAAATGGTAAACTTTTTGGGTATTATGCAAAACGAGTGGGCAGGTGCGCAAGCGTTCTCGTCGTTCGACACCTATCTTGCACCTTTCGTTAAGGTAGATAAACTTACTTATAAGGAAGTAAAGCAATGTATTCAATCCTTTATCTACGGTGTAAACACGCCGTCAAGATGGGGTACGCAATCGCCGTTTACCAACATTACGCTTGACTGGGTTGTTCCGAGCGACCTTGCCGAAATGAACGCTATCGTCGGCGGAAAGGAAATGGACTTTAAGTATAAAGATTGCGTTGAAGAAATGGCAATGGTAAACAAGGCGTTTATCGAAATTATGATTGAAGGGGACGCAAACGGAAGGGGATTCCAGTATCCTATTCCAACCTATTCGATTACGAGAGATTTCGACTGGTCGGAAACGGAAAACAACAAACTTTTGTTTGAAATGACGGCAAAATACGGCACGCCTTATTTCTCGAATTATATCAATTCCGATATGGAACCGTCAGACGTAAGAAGTATGTGTTGCAGACTTCGTCTTGACCTTCGTGAACTCCGTAAAAAATCGGGTGGTTTCTTCGGTTCGGGCGAAAGCACGGGTTCTGTCGGCGTTGTTACAATCAATATGCCGAGAATCGCATACCTTTCTAACAGCGAAGAAGAATTTTATGCAAGACTCGAACACATGATGGATATTTCCGCAAGGTCGTTAAAGGTAAAGAGAGAAACCATTACGGGATTACTTGACGCAGGTCTTTATCCTTACACCAAGAGATATTTGGGAACGTTTAATAACCACTTCTCAACAATCGGACTTGTAGGTATGAACGAAGCTTGCCTTAACGCAAAGTGGATTAAGAAGGATTTGACGGATAAGCAATCGCAAGACTTTACCAAAGACGTTTTGAACTTTATGAGAAACAAACTTTCGGATTATCAAGAAAAGTACGGCGACCTTTATAACCTTGAAGCAACGCCTGCCGAATCCACTTCGTTTAGACTTGCAAAACACGACAGAAAGAAATTCCCTGACATTATCACGGCGTCCGATAACGATAACGCACCGTATTATACGAACAGTTCGCACTTACCGGTTGGATATACGGAAGATATTTTCTCCGCACTCGATATTCAGGACGATTTGCAAACGTTATATACGTCGGGTACTGTTTTCCACGCATTTTTGGGGCAAAAACTTCCTGACTGGAAGGCTGCCGCAACACTCGTAAGAAAGATTGCGGAAAATTATAAACTCCCTTATTACACGATGTCGCCGACGTACTCCGTATGTGCCGACCACGGTTATATTTCGGGTGAAGTTTATACCTGTCCGATTTGCGGTAAAACTACCGAAGTTTATAGCCGTATAACGGGTTACTATCGTCCTGTTCAAAACTGGAACGACGGTAAGCGTGAAGAATTTAAGAACAGAAAAGTTTACGATATAGCTAACTCCAAATTCCACGCAAGAGATTGCGGATGTCAAGATAACGCAAATGCCGACGGCGAACAAAAACCCGAAGTAAACGGACTTATTCTTTTCACGAGAGAAGGTTGCCCTAACTGTAAGACGAGTAAAATGATGCTCGATAAAGCAGGTATCAAATATACTATTGTCGATGCTGAAAAAGATAAGGAAATGACCTTAAAGTTCGGTATCAAAAAAGCACCGACGCTTTTGGTTCCCGACGGAAACGAAATTAAAGCTTACGACAACGCAAGCGAAATAAGAAAATATATTGAGAGTATTAACTAATGTATGACGTTGTTATAATAGGCGCAGGCGCAGCAGGGATGACCTCTGCGCTTTACGCTTTAAGAAACGGGAAGACCGTTTTGGTTTTGGAAAGCGACAGTTTGGGTGGGCAGATTGCAAATTCCCCAAGGCTTGAAAATTTCCCTTCGATAAAGGAAATAAGCGGTGAAAAATTTGCCGACAACCTTTTTAACCAAATTACCGACCTCGGTGCGGAAGTGGAAATCGAAAAGGTTACCGGTATTGAAAAAATCGGTAAAACGTTTAAGGTTACCACCGAATATAAAGAGTATGAAGGTAAAAGCGTTATTATTGCGGCAGGCGTAAAACACAAACATCTCCGTACAAAATCCAACAGAGAAGATTTGGTGGGGCGTGGCGTTTATTACTGCGCAATATGCGACGGACCTTTTTATAAGGATAGGGAAGTCGCTTTGGTCGGCGACGCAAATACGGCGCTTCAATACGCACTTTTACTTTCAAGTTATTGTAAAAAAGTTTACATATATACCTTGTTCGATAAGTTTTTCGGCGACGGCAGACTTATTAAATCGGTACTTGCAAAGGAGAATATCGAGTGGCGTCCAAGAACCAGCGTTATAGATTACGTTGGCGAAAACGAACTTACGGCGATTACTTATAAAGACGAAAACGACGAAATTAAAACTCACGAAATTCCTGCCGTATTTATTGCAATAGGTCAAGTTCCCGACAATAAGGCGTTTTCAAATCTTGTAGATCTCGATAAGGACGGATACGTTATTGCCGACGAAACTTGCAGAACGAAGACGGAAGGTTTGTTCGTTGCGGGGGATTGCAGAACGAAGGCTGTTCGCCAAGTGGCAACTGCTGTTTCGGACGGCGCAATCGCAGCGACCAACGCATCGGTTTATATCGAAAGTCTGGAACAATAATTCCACAAAAAAAGAGCATCAAGCGATGCTCTTTTTTATTATATTTTTTTACGTTTTAATAACCACGGAGTTTACTGGTTGGTATAAACTTTTTAATAATGCTTAAAAATTCGTTTGCTCTTTCGACAGGAACTTCGTGCAGTCCACGAATAATGCAAGTGTCGGAGTCCTTAAATTTTTGAAGTGCGTATTTTTTTGCCCCACCTATCCACTCGCCGATTTTTTCGATATCTTTTTCGGTATGGTATTCGTCGATTAACGTCGTTCTGAATTCGTAGTCAACGTTGTTATTCAAAAAATAATCGACGGTTTTTTCGACTTTTGATAAATCGTACCCTTTTATTCCTATTGTTTCGGCATATTTATCCTTACAATTTTTTATGTCCATAGCAAAGTAATCTGCAAGCCCTTTTTCGTGCAGAAGTTTTACCATTTCGGGATTGGTTCCGTTTGTATCGACCTTAACAAAGTAGCCGATTTTTTTAACTTTTTCGATAAAGTCGGGAAGTTCTTTTTGAAGTGTCGGTTCCCCTCCGGTGATGCAAAGCCCCTCTAATATCCCTTTTCTTTTTTCAAGGTAAGAAAGCACCTCATCTTCGGGAATCGTACCCAAGCTGTTTACGTCCAAAACGAGTGAACTGTTTTGGCAAAACCCACACTTAAAGTTGCACGCGCCCGTGAATATCGTTGCGGAAACTTTGCCGTCGTAATCGACAAGCGATAATTTTTCTAATCCGAAAATTTCCATAAAATCTACTTAAAGTTTATATAACTCTACCTTTTTTTCTCCATAATTATACTACCAAACAATGCTCTTGTCAAATTGTAAAAAATATGATAAAATAAATAAAGGTGAATTATGAAAGCGGTTATTCAAAGAGTAAAAAATGCAAAATTGTCCGTTGACGGAAAGCTTATTTCTAAAATAGGTTTTGGCTACGTTATTTTTTTGGGAATAAAAAAAGGCGACGGGGAAGACGAAATAAATTTCATGGTTAAAAAAATTCCGTCGATGCGTATTTTCGAAGACGAAAACGGTAAAATCAACAAATCGATTCTCGACGTTAAAGGCGAGATTTTACTTGTGTCACAGTTTACTCTTTATGCAAATTGTACTCACGGTAACCGCCCCGATTTTTTATCGGCGGAAGTGCCGAGTGTCGCAAACGAATTATACCTTAAAGTTTTCGACGGCTTAAATGGTGCCGGCGTTCCGGTTAAGAAGGGCGTTTTCGGTGCCGATATGAAAATCAAGCAAACTAACGACGGACCTTTTACGATAATTTTGGAGAAATAAAAGTATGAAAAACGGGTTTGGGTTAATTGCATTGTTTTTGGGTGCGTGCCTTATCTTTTTGGTCGTAGGTTTTGTTTTGACCTTGTACGATATTGCAGTTTTTAACGTTTTATCGTTTTCGGTTTGTGGCGTTTTTGCCGTGCTGACCGTCGTAAGTATTATTTTAGGATACAAAAAAATCAAAAACAAAAAACCCTGACGTTCGTATCGGCGTTAGGGTTTTTATAATTTTATTGAATTATTTTAGATATTGTTTTCGGCAACGTATTTTTCAAGTGCTTTTGAAAACTGGTCGCAACAAGACGTTCCGCCACGGCACTGTATTCCTTTAAGAAGGGGAATAACTTCCTTTACCGGTCTTCCTTCAACGAGTTTGGAAACCGCTTGAAGGTTCCCGGGACAACCGCCGTAGAATTTAACGCCCGTAAGTTTTCCGTCTGGCGTT
This sequence comes from Christensenellaceae bacterium, assembly GCA_045599205.1. GTDB lineage: Bacteria > Bacillota > Clostridia > Christensenellales > Borkfalkiaceae > UBA1259. The sequence goes on from JAZRVM010000018.1 coordinate 5,975, forward strand.
ACGTCGAATTTAATTTGGGTGGAGCAAGTGCCCCTTGTCATATAAATCATTTTATCACCGTTAATCAACTAAATTTTCGTAAAGGTTACGATAAACGTCCTCGGCTTTTTCGCCCCATTTTTTATAAGTATCCTTTGCGATTTGCCTGTTTGGGACTACAAGTTTAAGTTCCATAATAGGTTGTGCCGGTTCGATAATTTTAAGATAAACGGTGTAAGTTCCGTCTTTATTCATATAATAATCGGCGACGCATTCTTGTTTTCTTTTATACCTTTCCCTGTTAGCCTTAATAAAAAGCGAGATAGCTTCTCTTGTGGAAGCGGGAATTTTTACGAAGAAATTTGCAAGACAAACTCTACCGTCAGGGGTAATGGTGTAAAGCGGTTCACCTGCTGACGAAACGTTGTAAATCCAACTGCAATCGAGAAGTTGACTGAGTATCGGTTGGCAATCCATATAGTTAAGCCAGTTATTCGAAGAACAGCACATATCAAGCACCGTGTTTTCCGAAAGCGGTACTTCCATTTTGTCAAAGACAAACAGTAAGATTAACTTGTTAAGTGATGAATCACCCTTAACTTGCATAACTTTTCTCCTTAAAGGAAATATATTGTATCATAAAAAAAACTATTTTACAACATAATACACGATATTTTTTTTAAATAACCATAAATTATGTTTATTTTCAAAATATTTCTTTTAGTAAAAAAATACCGCCAAAAGGCATAAAAAATTTTAAAACTGCTTAAAAAAAGTTTTAACAAACACTTAAATTATGTTATAATTATTTATAATTATTTGGGAGGATATACTATGTCAAAAGCAACGGAACTAGATAACTTTTTGCTTTACACAAACGACCTTATAGAAAGTAAATATATTCTTGCAGATATTAAGATTGTTGCCGTGCTTAAATCGATTGCTTCGTCAAAGACGATTTTGGCACTTTTTGCCAACGCCATGGAAAATTTCGACTATGCGTCGGCACAAAAAAAATATCTTGTTAAAAGTTCATACCTTAATAGCGATAAAGGTGAGTATGTTATTCCGCAAAACCCGAAAGACATTTTGGCGCTTGTGTTTAACGTTTTAATGGAAATAGATTCCAAAAAATTAAGCCTTTCTTATTTTATCGATAAGTATTTTTATTCCGACGGCAGTACGATTGCCCAGTACAATGCATTTGTTAACCAAATGATAGTTCCTTTCCGTGATACCGTTAAGATTTTAATGGAAGGAATAATAAGCGGTGAAATTGCCGATCCGACACTTGAAAAAAAAGAAAAGTCGAACGATAACGAAAAAAGAGGCGAAAGTTTCGGAAAGGCGATAAAAACAGTCAAAACGCTTTTGCTTGCCGATAAAAAGAAAATCAAAGAAAGTAAATTAAAACCGAACGAGAAATCCGACCTTACCATGGTTGTCGATATGATGGCAAATGTAATTGACTCTAACGATAAAGACGCCATAGATTACGCATTTATCGCTTACCGTTATGCCGTAAAAGCACACCCGATTTTGCTTAAAAGAAGGACAAAAAAGGTGGGCAATTTTATTAAGGACATTAAAAATGGACTTTAATGAAAAGCAAGTTAAAAGCGAATACTTATATAAAGGAAAAATTCTCAACCTAAAAAAAGACGACGTGGTTTTGCCCGACGGGAAAACCGCCATTCGTGAAGTTGTCGAACATTGCGGTGGTAGTGCAATTCTTTGCGAGAAAGACGGCAAAGTGCTTATGGTTAAGCAGTTTAGGTATCCCTTTAATAAAGAGATACTTGAAATTCCCGCAGGAAAGGTAAACAAGGGAGAAGACCCCAAGCAAACGGCTATCCGTGAACTTTCCGAAGAAGGCGGGATTACCGTTTTTGACGCCCTGAAACTTTGCGATATTTATCCTTCAACGGGGTACACGAACGAGATAATACATATTTATAAGGCAATCGGGGAATTAACGGAAAAGAATCAAAAACTCGATGACGACGAATTTTTGTCGTGCAAATGGTATGACAAAAAGCAATTACTTAAAATGATAAAAGACGGGGAGATTTGCGATGCAAAGACAATCGTTGCTCTCCTTTACGATAAGTAAACTAAAACAAAGAAGGACATTTTTGTGAAAAGAGAAGACATAAGAAACGTTGCGATAATAGCACACGTTGACCATGGTAAAACCACGTTGGTTAACGAAATGTTAAAGCAGGGCGGTATTTTCCGTGCCAACCAAGAAGTTGCTGACAGAGTTATGGACTCGGGCGACATTGAAAGAGAAAGGGGAATAACCATTCTTGCAAAGAACACTTCGGTTTTTTATAAGGACACGAAAATAAATATCGTCGATACTCCGGGGCATGCCGATTTCGGTGGCGAAGTTGAACGTGTACTTAAAATGGTTAACGGGGTTTTGGTTTTGGTTGACGCTTGCGAAGGACCTATGCCACAGACCAGATTCGTTATGCAAAAGGCACTTGAACTTAACCATAAACTCATTATCGTAGTTAATAAAATCGACCGTCCGGACGCAAGGTTATCAGAAGTCCAAGATGAAATTTTGGAACTTTTATTTGACCTTAACGCAACCGACGAGCAAATTGACAGTCCGATTATTTTCTGTTCGGGAAGGGCAGGTACGGCGACGACGGATATAAACGTTCCCGGAAAAGACTTAATACCGCTTTTCGATGCCATAATAAATTATTTTGAACCGCAGGAAGTTGATGCCGAAGGTCCTCTTCAAATGCTTGTTTCGTCAATCGATTATAACGATTACGTCGGTAGAATAGGTATCGGTAGAATTGAGCGTGGTACGGCAAAAATAAATCAAGACGTTACGACCTGTAACTATAATATCGAAGGTAAAACTCAAAACGGTAAGCTTGTAAGTATGTATCAAATCGAAGGGCTTAACCGTGTTCCGACGGAAGAAGCAAAGGCAGGCGATATAATATGCGTTTCGGGGCTTGAAAATATTTCAATCGGGGACACGATTTGTGCTTCTTCGTGTGTTGAAGCGGTGCCGTTTGTTAAAATATCCGAACCAACTGTCGAAATGACCTTTTCCGTAAACGACAGTCCGTTTGCAGGCAAAGAAGGTAAATTCGTAACCACCCGTCATCTTCGTGACAGGTTATTCAGGGAAATGCTTAAAGACGTTTCCTTACGTGTTGAAGAAACCGATTCGGCAGATTCTTATAAAGTTTTCGGGCGTGGCGAAATGCATCTTTCGATTTTAATTGAAACTATGCGCCGTGACGGATACGAATTTCAAGTAGGTCCTGCCAAAGTATTATATAAAAAGGATGCAGACGGAAATCTTTTAGAGCCTATCGATAAGCTTGTCGTTGACGTTCCCGAAGATAAAACGGGTAGCGTTTTTTCGAGTATGGGTACGAGAAAGGGCGAGCTTATTCAAATGGAAAATATCGGTAGCAGAATAAGACTTGAATTCAAAGTTCCGGCACGTGGTCTTTTCGGCTATAAAAGTCAGTTTTTAACCGATACTCGTGGCGAAGGCGTATTTAACACGGTATTTTACGGTTATGAAGAATATAAGGGAGATATCGAAAGAAGAACGACGGGATCTTTGGTTGCTTTTGAAACCGGCGAAGCAATTACTTACGGGCTTTTTAACGCACAAGGAAGAGGACAACTTTTTATCGGTGCAGGCACTCCCGTTTATGAAGGTATGATAGTAGGCGAATCTCCGAAGAACGAGGATATTCCTGTTAACGTATGTAAGAAAAAGCACTTAACGAACACTCGTGCTTCGGGTTCGGACGACGCACTCCGCCTTGAAACACCGAGAATAATGTCGCTTGAAGAAGCAATGGAATTTATCGGGGACGACGAATTGCTTGAAATTACACCGAAAAATATCAGAATAAGAAAGAAGACTCTTAACACGGAGCAAAGACTTAAAAACAAGGCACACGGGCTTGAATAAAGTTCGTGTTTTGCTTTTTTATAAAAACAAATCAGGAGGAAGGGGTTAACCCAAATGAAAAAATGAGAAACAAATTTTGTAAACGACCACTTGAAGAATGTACCCAAACGCTCGTCAAAGTTGCCGGAGGTATGATGCCTGCCGAACTTGTCATTTTGGGTGCAAAGTTAATTAACGTTTGTACCAAAGAGATTTTGAATAACGTTGACGTTGCGGTATCTATGGGAAGAATTGCCATGGTAGGTGATTGTAAACATTGTATCGGCGAGAACACGACGGTAATTAAGGCAGAAGGGAAGTACCTCGCTCCTTCTTTTTTAGATGGACATATGCACGTTGAATCATCTATGATGACCGTTGGCGAGTATGCAAAAGCGGTTATCGCACACGGCACTTCGGGTATTTACTTCGACCCGCACGAGATATGTAACGTTTTAGGTCTTGACGGCGTAAAATATATGCTTGGCGATGCAAAGCGTACTCCGCTTAAAGCAATGCTAACCGTTCCGTCGTGCGTGCCTGCCGTTCCGGGTTTTGAAGACACGGGCGCAAGCGTAACGTCAAAAGATATCGAAAAAGCAATGACGTGGGACGAAAGCGTCGCTCTCGGTGAAATGATGAATTTTCCGGGGATACTTTATGCAAATCCCGAAACGCACGCAATAATCGGAGAAACTTATAAAGCGGACAAAATCGTTACGGGGCATTACTCGATGCCTGAAACGGGCAAGGGGTTAAACGCATATATTGCTTCGGGTGCAAGATGTTGCCACGAATCGGTTAGAGAAGAAGACGCTATCGCAAAAATGCGTCTTGGAATGTACGCCCAAATGCGTGAGGGTTCCGCATGGCACGACCTTAAAAATCTCGTTCCCGCAATCCGTGATAACAAAGTTGACACTCGTTTCGCTTGCCTTGTTACCGACGACAGCCACCCACACACACTTACCAAAAAAGGACATCTCGACCACGTCGTTAGGCGTGCTATCGAAGAAGGTATCGACCCTGTTACCGCAATAACGATGGTTACGATAAATACGGCAGAGTGCTTTAAGATGGGCGACGAATTAGGTTCGATTGCTCCTTCAAAGTGTGCCGATATGGTACTTATCGACGACCTTGAAAAATGCCACGTAACCGACGTGTTTATCGACGGCGAACAGGTAGCAAAAGACGGTGAACTTACTGTAAAATTCGGCGAGTACGAATATCCGGACGACGCAAAGCATACCGTTCATCTTGATAAAATAACCGAAGACGCACTTAAAATAAATGCGACTGACGGCGAACATAAAGTTCACGTTATCGGTGTTTCGGGTGGCAGAACGATTACGTCAGATAACGTTCTTACGATGACGGCAACGGACGGTGAACTTAAAGCCGACGAGAAGGAAGATATATTAAAGGCAGTTGTATTCGAAAGACATCATAGAACGGGACTAATAGGAAAGGGCTTTGTTAAAGGGTTTGGAATTAAAGGCGGTGCGCTTGCGCAGACCGTTGCGCACGACGCCCATAATCTTTTGGTAATCGGCGATAACGACGGGGATATGACGTTGGCTGTCAACACGCTTATCGAATGCGGTGGCGGACTTGTTGCCGTAAAGGGCGGAAAGGTAATCGGACTTGTTCCGCTTGAAATTGCAGGGCTTATGAGTGAAAGGCCACTCGCTTTACAAGATAAACTCGTAAAAGAACTTGAAGACAGTTGGAAGGAACTCGGTTGCGACCTTCCTTCGCCGTTTATGACAATGAGCGGATTGTCGCTTGCATGTATTCCGGAAATAAGACTTACTAACCGTGGACTTGTCGATTGTGTTAACTTTAAATTCGTGGACTTAATCGAAGAATAAATCGGTAAAGAATTTTGATTTAGTAACGTAATAAGTTAAAGGGGTTACAGCTTGTAACCCCTTTAATATTGTTTTTAATATTCCCTTTAATAAGACGCCAAAACCCTTCGGTAAAAACTCATAAAAAAACGCCCTGCAATAGCAGAGCGTTTTTTATTTTAAGTTATTAGGTCAAGCAGAACGTTGCAACGTAGATAACAGCGATAACCCAAGTTGGGAAGCTGATTTCTTTAACCTTACCGGTAAAGAGAGATACGAGAACGTAAGCAATGATACCCATACCGATACCCTTTGAAATAGAGTATCCAAGGCACATAACAAGGATAGTGATGAAGGCAACGACAGCTTCAGCAGCGTCAGACCAGTCAATCTTTGCAACGGATTTCATCATTAAAACGCCAACCCAGATAAGAGCAGAAGCAGTAGCACAGCCAGGGATGAGTTGAGCGATAGGAGATAAGAACATCGCTACAGCAAAGCAAAGACCGGTAACTAAAGCAGTAAAACCTGTCTTACCACCAACAGCAACACCCGAAGAAGATTCAACGAAAGTCGTAACGGTAGAAGTACCTGCAACAGCGCCTGCACAAGTAGCGATAGCGTCAGCAAGCATACATTTGTCCATATTGAAAGGAACGCCTTTTTCGTCAAGTAAGTTACCTTGTGCGCAAGCACCATAGAGAGTACCGATTGTATCGAACATATCAATCATGCAGAGCGAAAGAGCAGTAGTAACGATTAAAAGAATAAGACCGCCGGTCGTACCGGTATAACCACTGAAATTGAAGCCTTCGGCGAATACCTGACCAACAGCTTGTGTTCCCCAGTCGGAGAATGCAGCGAACGGGTTGTTCCAAGTGATATTAGCAAATACTGCTTTGCAAACAGGATCGCCCCAGATTAAACCGAGAGCATTAAGGATGTAGTAAAGACCAGCAGCACCGAGGATACCCCAAAGGATTGAACCTTTAACGTTCTTCTTTGTAAGAATAGCAATAGCAACAACACCAACGAGAGCAACGAAAGCAGTGATAACATTGCCATAAGTTGCAGCACCGAGGAAGTTGAACGAAACGAAGGTAACGAGCGTAGAAGGATCGCCAACGATGATACCTGCATTTTGCATACCGATAAATGCGATAAACATACCGATACCAACGCCGATAGCTTTTCTTACGCCTTCAGGAATTGCTTGGAAAATCTTTTTTCTTAAACCGGTAACGGTTAAAAGAACGAAGATTGCGCCGTCCAAAAGGGTGAATACCATAGTGTTAGCAAAGGTTAAGTTTGTACCGTTTAATAAAAGCGTATAAACGATAAATGCGTTAACACCCATACCGGAAGCTTGTGCCAAAGGCATCTTTGCCAAGAAAGCCATCAAAAGCGTACCAACGATTGCACCGATAGCGGTTGCAATGTATGATGCACCGTAAGAAAGGCCAACCCATGGTTCAGAGAACATGCCGGCGTTTACCATAAGAATGTAAACCATTGCCATGAATGTTGTTACACCGGCAACGATTTCTGTTTTAATCGTGCTACCGGATTTGCTGATTCCAAAGAACTTGTCAAGACGTTCTTTAAATCCTTGTTTTGAATTAGTCATTACAAAACTCTCCTTAATAAAATTTTTTAATATAATAAGCGTTACGCTTAATACCGAAATTATATAAATAAACGCAATAAAAAAAGCGTGCTTTTTCTCTGTCTATTGAGAAAATACACGCTAAAAATATCTAAAAAAGAAAAAATTACCCCTATATAAAGGATACCGTGTTTTTCGATCAATAGAGTTCCGTTTACGGCGGAGCGTAGAGACGTGCAACCATATTTTGCACATATATTGAAAACGTTTATTTAATTTATGTTAAGATTATATCATTAAAAAAAATACTTGTCAACGATTTTTTAACGCCTTTTTTTCTTTTTTTGACATTTTTTTCAAATACGCTATTTATGGGGGATATTTTTTACAATACACAATATATTGTGTTTATACGTAATTAACGGAAAAAAAACGAATATCTAAAAAGGAAAGCGTGAAAAAGCGAAAAAAAAGGGAGTGAACGAGCAAATCGTTCACCCCAAAAGAGAGATTAAAAATGTTTAATATATAATGTATAGAAATCGGGTAAAGATTTTATTGCTTATTTACAGCCACAGCCGAACATATTAGGGAAGCCCCCGTTTTTACATAAGCAACATATTAAAAGCAAGGCGACAGGTAAGCAGTAGCAAGACGAGAAAATATTTGATAAAACCCCGCTCTTGCAAAGACAAATGATAAATAAAATTATCAAAATCCAAAGGCAACAATTACCGTTGCACAAAAAGTCAAAGCATCCGTTCATAAACGTACCTCCAAAGTTTTTTCTATCATCCGTCTATGTATAAGTTTTTTTGACGGAGATGTTTTCTATAATCATAATAGTCAAAAAGGCACAAAAATGTTACTCATATACTCTCATTTAGTTGTGTAATCTATAAAAAAATGATAAAATATCAATAATAGCGAAAATCTAATATAGATTTCGACTAAACGGGTAAACATATATTTATATCTTTTATTTAATCAACAGATATTCTTAGCGTTAAGAAATTTGATTGGAGAAAAAATGAGCAAAGTTATAGATAAGAACAAATCGAAATACGTTACGTATTTTTCTATATTACTTGCATTCGTCGTTATTTTTCAGGTGTTCGGCGGGTATATAAAAATCGGTGCGACGAGTTTCAGTTTCGTGCTTGTCCCTATCGTTTTGGGCGGAATCGTTTTAGGTCCGATTGCGGGCTTATCGCTCGGCGTTTGTTTTTCACTCGTCGTAATCGTTATGGGGCTGATGGGGGGAGATTCCTTTACCGGAATTTTACTTAACGACGCACCTGTTCAAACGATTGCGGTCGTAACGGTTAAAGGCGCACTTTGCGGATATATTCCGGCAGTCGTTTATAAGTTTATAAGTAAGAAAAATAAGACTTTGGCAACCGTTGTGGCGTCTGTTTTGTCGCCGGTTATAAACACTTCGGTATTTATCGTCGGTATGCTTACGATAAGCGACGTGTTAAGCAAGAATTTTGTTCCGTCGGGTATGTCGGTTATTTATTTTTTGGTAATCGGTTGTGCGGGAATAAACTTTATCGTCGAACTCGCATTGAATATAATTTTATCGCCTTCAATCGTAAAATTTTCGGATTATTTATTACGGAAGGCAGGGAGATAAAATGTTACTTGGTATTGACGTAGGAAACACAAATATTAAATACGCCGTCTTTGATGGAGATAACCTTAAAGTAAGTTTTCGTGTTGCTTCGAGGTTAAAACGTACTGCCGACGAATACGGTGCGGTTCTCGTAAACCTTTTGTTTTCTTCGGGGATAAAAAAAGACGACATAACGGGAATAATCGTTTCTTCGGTTATTCCGTCGCTTAACTACACCATTTGCCATATGTGTGAATACTTCTTCGGTATTTCTCCGTTCATGGTTGGACCGGGGATAAAAACAGGGCTTAATATCAAGGTCGAAAACCCGAAAGAAGTCGGTGCGGACAGAATAGTAAACAGTGTTTCGGCATACGTGAAATACGGCGGACCCGTCGTCGTCGTCGATTTCGGAACGGCAACGACTTTTAACGTTATCGATAAGACGGGGACGCTTATCGGCGGGGTAATTGCTCCGGGGATTAAAACTTCGCTTGAAGGTTTGGTAAACAATACGGCGCAACTTCCTATGATTGAACTCGTATCTCCGAAAAGCGTTATTGCAAAGAACACTCAAACCAATATGCAGGCGGGAATTATTTTCGGGTTTGCAGGACTTGTAGATAACATTATAAGCAAAATAAAAGCAGAACTTAAACTTAACGACTTAACGGTTATTGCAACGGGCGGACTTGGCGAAGTTATCGCAAACGAAGTCAAATCAATAACGAAAGTCGATAGAATGCTTACTATTGACGGACTTAAAATTATTTACGAACTTAACAATTAAGGAGAAATTATGAGAAAACTTGGCGTTGCCATTTTGGGGCTCGGCGTTGTCGGTGGCGGAACTTATAAAATTCTTACCGAAAAGAAAGAGTATTTTAAAAAAACCAAAGATCTTGACGTAACCGTTGAGAGCGTTTTGGAAAAAAATCCCGAAAGGATAAAGGCACTTAATATCGACGAAAGTATCGTCGCATCGAATATCGAAGAAGTAATTTCCAACCCGAACGTTGACGTTGTCGTTGAGGTTATGGGCGGTGTTGAACCTGCAAAGAGTTTTCTTCTTAAAGCGATTTTAAGCGGAAAATCGGTAGTTACTTCCAACAAGGAAATGTTTGCCAAATCGTGGGAAGAACTTGAAAAGGCATCAAAAGAAATGGACGTCGGGCTATATTTTGAAGCAAGTTGTGTGGGCGGTGTTCCTATAATAAGAACGCTTACCGAGAGTTTTCAAGGCGATAAAATCAAGTCCATTAAAGGCATAATCAACGGAACGACGAATTATATTTTGACAAAAATGTCAACCGTCGGGGTAGATTATACCGAGGCACTTAAAGAAGCACAAAAACTGGGCTATGCCGAAGCAAACCCGACCGCCGACGTTGAAGGTTTCGATGCGTATTACAAACTTTCGATTTTGTCGAGTCTTGCTTTTAAGACCAAAGTTCCTCTTAATAAGGTTTACCGTGAAGGGATAACGAATATCAGTAAAGAAGATATCAAAATTGCAAAAGAACTCGGATATTCGATTAAACTTTTGGCTGTCGGAAAGAATACCGACGACGGAATAGAAGTAAGGGTTTCGCCGACGCTTGTTTCAAACAATAACGCACTTGCAAACGTAAACGATTCGTTTAACGCCGTTCAAATAGTGGGGGATGCTGTCGGCGAAATAATGCTTACCGGTCGTGGTGCAGGCGCACTTCCGACGGGTAGTGCAATCGTTTCGGATATAATTTTTGCGGGTAGAAGAAACGAATATATGGGCTATGGCAACTTCGACGTAGAGAAGAAAAACGAGCCGAAATTCGTCGAAGACTTTACTTCGGGTTATTACGTAAAGTTTTCAATGGACGTTGAAAACGGCAATGTTGCAAAAATTTCGAATTGTCTTTCAAAGCACGGTGCAAACGTTAAACTCGCAAAAGAAGTTTCCGCAGAAAACGGAAGAGCAAACGTTATTGTAATTACTTACGAGTGTAAAGAAAGTGCATTAAACCGTGCAATCGAAAAACTTTTAATTCAAGACCCTTCGGTTAAAACCGAGAGCATGTTAAAAGTTGAAGAATAATATATTTCAAAAAAACAAAAACGCAGTTAGTTAACTGCGTTTTTCTTGCGAAAAAAAGTTATTATTTTACTTCCAAATCAAAACAATGGCATTGTTTTGTCCCTACGTACCCCGTATCTTTGCACAATTCACAGGCGTATTTAGGGGAAAGGTCGGAAACGGTAAGCCCCAAAGTTTTGAGAATTGCGGTTTCCGACGAGATTAAATTCTCTTTTTCCTTTTCCAAGGTTTTAAGTAATTCCGTATTGTTTCCTATCTCTGCGTAAGCCAAATCACGTTCAATGGAATTAAGCCGTGTATAAATTTTCGAAAACTCGTCGCTATTAAGTGCCTTGTCGAGATTGTTTTGCGCTCTTGCGATAGCGATATTTCTTCTTCTTTGATACTCTCTGTTGTATTCTTCTTGCGTAACGCCGACGCTTGATTTAACTTTTTCAACGGCGTCGAGAGAGTAAGTTTCGTTTGTTTTCCAGTTTGATAAAATCCCCGTCATATATTGAATAGGCGACGACTTCCCGCTTGCGAGCGTTGCCGCTCTTTCAATCATTTCGTCGTTAAAGCCCCACTCTTTTTTCCACTTTAACAGGTTGTTTCTATCCCAGTCGTTAGGGCGACGGTTTATACCGGCAACGGTTAAAATTTTCGAAATAAATTCGTTTTCTTTTTTGATGTTTTCAAAGTAATCGTAAACTGCGCTTAATCCGACGATACCGTTAGAGTAAAGTTTCGTAACGAGGTCGTCCATATCGGGTAGGGTGTTTTTGCCCGTCTTAAAAAGATACGAAGCGATAAACAAAAGTGCCTCGTCGGTAAATCCAAAGGAAAGCCATTTATTGGTGTAGGTATCCACAACCGTATCGATAACTTCCATATACACGGAAAGTTCTTTGTTTATTTTTATTGCAAGTTCAAAATTGTGTGTTTTTTGTGAGAAAAAAACTTCGATTTCTTCTTTTGAAAAATATTTTCTCGAATACAGTTCTTTAATGAATTCGTCGAGTTTTTTCATACTGCCTTTCTTGATTTTTTTGCCCGCAAAGATAATGTTTTCCGTTTCGAAACCAAGTTCGTTTGTCCAAACCTTTAACATGTTAAGGTCTTCAATTTCCGGTTGACGTGTAAGCGATAACGCCTTTAAGATTCTCTCGATTTCGGCAGTACGGTAAACGTATGAGGAAAGTTCGTTTTCAACCTTTTCAACCGTAATTATTCCACGTGTCCCGAAATCTTTTGCAACTTTACTTATGTATCTGTAACCTATATCGTTTCCTTTTCTGTCGATACAGTATTTTACGATCATAAGCATTGCTTCGGGCTTAATTTGATAGGTTTCCATAATGGAATAATATTCGGTAAACTCGTTCGTCGAAATCATACGTGCCGACAAAAGTGCTTGAAGTCCTTTGGAAAATTCCGAGTATTTTTCCGCCTTGTATTTAGTCGGCTTATTTGCCGACGCATATTTTACCGGAACATACGATACCGAAAGCGGTGCTTCCGACAGTACGGAAACAAGCCCAAATTCTTCCCAGTACTTAAAGCAGTCGAGAACTTTTTCTTGGCTCATTTTAAGTGAATCCGAGATATCGCTTAAACTTTGGTCAAGTGCGGGATTTTTGCATAAAAAAAGCCCGTAAAGATAAACTTTTACGGCGTCTCCGTCTGAGATGGGCAAATATTCACTTATAAAAGAATTTTCAACGTCGGTAAAACTCGAAGTTGCAAATTCCTTTGAAAAAGAACACGTCATATAAAAATCCTTAAAAATGTTTAATGCAAATTTCCTTTTATGCTTGCAATAACGTCCTATATGATATATAATAATATAACTACTATAAGGTGAAGTGGTCGGCACTTTCAATTTTGGGTAGTTAGTATTATACAATAGGCAAAGTTAAAAATCAACTAAAAATAAAAATTTGCCGAAATTTTATCTAAATTGTATTTTTAGGGTACAATAATATACTCGGAGATTATATGGCAGAAATTTTTACACCGCAATCGCTTTGGCAAGACCTTGAAATCAATACCGATTTTAATCACACTCGTACGGAAACTTACGTAACGGGTGATGTTTTCGTTGAAAAATTCTTTATAGACGGCAAGAAAACCGACGACGGCGTTGTAAAAATTTTTATGACGGCGTTTAGGCACGAAACAAAGAAGTGTCCGTCGCTACTACTACTCGGTGATTACGAAAAATCTTTTAGTGACGACGAGGCGATTTTCCTTTCTAAAAACGGATTTGACGTTTTTACCGTGGATTATTCGGGATATTCACCGAAAAAGTCCGATTACACAATCTTTCCTCCGTCAATGGAAAAGTATAATATCGAAAAGGTAAAAGATAATCTTTTTTACGTTGGCGACAATGCCAAGACGAGCCATTTTTACGAGTGGACGCACTGCGTCGTATCCGCCGTCAGATATATTAAATCGGTTAAAGACGGCAAGATAGGCGTTTTGGGGTATAAAGGCGGTGGTCTTTCCGTTTGGCATCTTGCGTCACTTAAAGAAATCGACGCAGGCGGAATATTGTATAATGCCGGCTGGAACAGTTATAAAGTCGGTACGAAGTTTGAGCCGGAAGGAGACGGGCAACTTGATGACGACGCTTTGTATTTTTCCGCAGGAATTGACGCACAGTCTTATGCAAGTCATGCAAAATGCCCGATACTTTTTATTACCGCAACGAACGATAAAGATTACGATATTGATAGGGCGTATGACACAAATTCGAGATTGAACGGCAAAGTTCCTTACGTTTACGATTATTTCTTGGGGGCAGACGGAATAGAAAGGCAATCGGTCAAAAACGTAATTTTGTTTTTTTCGGGTTATCTCGGCAAAACGGCGAAGTATCTTGTTCCGCATTTTGAAAGCGACAGCAAAATCGTCGGGGATAAAATCGTCGTAACACTTTCGACGGATATCGAACAGGTGAAAGACGTTACAGGTATTTATTTGCTTGTTTCGAAAAATCAAACCGACCCCGCTTTGCGTACGTGGGAAAAAAATGAAAATTACGAATATTTTGAAGGTAAATATACTTTTACAATCGACCTTGACTCCTTTGATAAAACCGTTTACTTTTTCGGAAAAGTGAAGTTAAAAAACGGCATGGTAATCGCAACGAGTGTCTTAAACGAGAGAATCGAAGGGGGTAAAAACGAGAACGTAATAAAGTCGTCGGTTATTTATTCCGGTAGAAAGGAAGGTTTTGCCACAAGATTTTTATCGGTTCAAAAAAATATAACGAGCGATTATTTTGTCGAAGAAAAATCCGGTCCTATGGGGATAAAGGGCATTTCGGTTAAAAACGGGCTTAAAACTTATAGCGTAAACACTCCGCAAGATATGCCGAAAGACGATGCGATTTTGATGTTCGACGTCTTTGCAAACGAGCCGTCGGTAATCACGGTTACTTTGGTATTCGACATAAGGGGAAAGGAAATCAGATTTTCGGCAAAGGAAAATCTTTTAGGCGGAAGCGTTTGGCATAACGTCAAGTTTGAAATTCAAAATTTCAAGACGGAAGAAGGCAGACCGCTTCGTGATTATAAAATGCTTAACGCAATAGAATTTTATTCAAGCGGTGATGCGCTTATAAACAATCTTTTATGGATATAAAATGAATATGGAAAACGAAAAAGAATTAAAAAACACAAACAACAAGCGAAAAAGTGACGTGGTAATTACGGTGATTTTATCGGTATTATGTATTTTTATGCTTGTTATCATACTTCTCAATATTTTCGTTTTTACCAACGTAACGGTTAGCGGAAACTCAATGGAAAACACTTTGGAATCGGGGGACGTTATTTATTTTAATAAGTACGGAAAGGTTGATAGAGGCGACGTCGTCGTTATCGATAAAGGACCTTACTGGATTATAAAAAGGGTTATCGCCGTCGGTGGCGACACGGTAAAGATAAAAGACGGCAACGTATATATAAACGGCGACACGGAACCTTTGACGGAAGAATATGTAAAGGGGATAAACTATTCCGATATTTATACCCACTCTTTTGAAGAAAAGACCTGGACCGTCGGGGAAGACGAAATATTTTATTTGGGCGATAACCGTTCGGTCAGTATCGACAGCAGAACGAACGGCACTGTAAGGACGGAAAACATTTTGGGTACGGTCAGCGGTTTTGCAATTAAGACCAAGGGGATTAAAACTTTTTTTTCTAACCTTTTCGGTCCGAATTGCGGGAATATAACAGGGGATTGATATGATATATATTAAGAACAACTTAATAATCGGTATCGTATCGAAAGCAATAGGCGTCGTGTTTAAGGCGATATATAAAGTATTATCCCTATTTAATTTGCAACCGTTTTTATTTACGGGAATTTTGGGACTTATTCTTCTTTTGACGGGAGTGTTTAACGATTATCCGATAATAAAGTACGTTTTTTTTGTGCTTTTGTTTTTATCGGTTGCGTACGCTTTTATAAGAACCTTTTACAAAATAATTCCGCATAAGAAAAAGGATGGGAAAAACGTTCAAATCGTAAACGAAATCGGAAGAAAGGGTTCTGTTGAAGAATCTTCTTATTTGCCTCAACAAAATAATCAATCGGCAATCGGCGTGGCGGAAAACGACATGCAAGTTAATCCGTCGCAAATAAATCAAAGGTCTTTCGTTCAAAGCAACAATGAAGTAAAGCCGAAAGATTCGCCGAAGTATTACACGGTAAGGCAAAACAGCAATTATATCTTTGCGGAATATAACGACAGATATGAATTGTTCCTTAAAACCCCAAACGGGTTAAAACACGTAAGAACGGACAGGAAGGGATAATATGACTTATTATTTTAACGAAGAAGAAGTAACCGAATCGAAAAAAAAGAAGAACTTTTATCTTGCCGTTTATTACGGCGTTCTTTCGGTTTATCTTATAGTTATTTTGGGGCTGTTTTTGTGGTACGGGACTTTGCCGTATCAGTCGCCCGACATTGTTAAAGTTAAAATGATTGCGATAATAATAACCGTAGTTTTCGTAATATTTTCTTTTGTTTATTTGATGATTCCGTTCGGTCGTGCAAGAGCGTATTACCTTTTGACGAGAGATATGAAAAACAATATTCGTGAAAATTTTACGGGCAAATTTTTGGGCGTCAATAATACCGTGCAAGATAAAAACAAAGTGGATATGATAAGCCTTCGGTTTTCGGTTTTCAATAAGTATAAGAACGAAGATTTCGAAAGAAAGGTTTTGATTTTTGCAGATAAAGAAATTCCCGAAATAACCTTAAACGCAACGGTGGATTTTACTACGCAAAGCAACGTGCTTATATGTTACGAAGAAAAAAAGGAGAAATAAAATGAGAGCAATAGTAACGGTAATAGGAAAAGACAAGGCAGGTATAATCTCTAAAGTTTCAACACTTTTGGCGGACAACAACGTCAATATAGAAGATATAAGTCAAACGATTGTTCAGGGAAATTTTACCATGATAATGGTTTGCGATATAGAACAAAGCCGACTTACGGTTGCACAACTTTCTTCGCTTTTAAGTACTTTGGGTAATGAAATCGGCGTATCGATTCATACCCAGCACGAAGATATTTTTAACGTTATGCATAAAATATAAAACGACGAAGACGGGCAAATAAAATGATAAACAGAAAAGAGATAATCGAAACAATCGAAATGGTAGAAAAAGAGCATTTCGACATAAGAACAATAACTATGGGCATTTCGCTTTTGTCGTGCATAAGAGAAGATGCCGACACCACTTCACGCCTTGTTTATGACAAAATTTGTAAAAAAGCGGAGAATATCGTAAAGGTTGCCGACGAACTCGGTAAAGAGTACGGTATTCCGATAATCAATAAGCGTGTATCAATCACTCCTGCAAGTCTTTTGACGGCGTCTTTTTCGGGTAAAGAAGTTATTCTCGCAAAGGAACTCGACAGGGCGGCAAAGACTTTGGGGATAGATTTTTTGGGCGGATACTCGGCACTCGTTCAAAAGGGCATGTCCAAAAGTGAAGAAAGTTTTATTAACAGTATCCCTGAAGCGTTATCGGTAACGGACAGACTATGTTCGTCTGTTAACGTCGGCAATTCAAAGTCGGGTATCAATATGGACGCAGTTGCGCTTATGGGTAGAATAATAAAAGAGAGCGCACTTTTAACGAAAGATAAAGACGGGCTGGGAAGTGCAAAACTCGTTGCCTTTTGCAACGCCGTTGAAGATAATCCCTTTATGGCTGGAGCATTTCACGGAATCGGTGAAGGCGAAACGGTTATCAACGTCGGGGTATCGGGACCGGGGGTTGTCCATCACGCATTAAAGAGCGTTAAGGGCGCACCTATCGGGGACGTTTGCGAAACGATAAAAAAGACGGCGTTTAAGATAACCCGTGCCGGACAACTTATTGCAAAAGAAGCGTCAAAAAGGCTTGATTCACAATTCGGAATCGTTGACCTTTCTCTTGCACCGACGCCTATTATGGGCGACAGCGTTGCGCATATCTTGGAAGAAATGGGGCTTGAAAAGGTCGGCGCACACGGGACGAC
This sequence comes from Christensenellaceae bacterium, assembly GCA_045599205.1. Classification (GTDB taxonomy): domain Bacteria; phylum Bacillota; class Clostridia; order Christensenellales; family Borkfalkiaceae; genus UBA1259. Next base: position 23,584 of record JAZRVM010000018.1, read on the forward strand.
GGCTTGTCTTGCAATGCTTAACGACGCAGTTAAAAAAGGCGGTGTTATGGCAAGCGGTAACGTCGGCGGACTTTCGGGTGCGTTTATTCCCGTATCCGAAGATATAGGTATGATAGAATCGGCAAAGTGCGGAGCAATTACGCTTAGTAAACTCGAAGCGATGACGGCAGTTTGTAGCGTTGGTATCGATATGGTTGCAATTCCGGGGGATACCCCTTGTGAAACGATAAGCGGAATTATTGCCGACGAGGCGGCAATCGGTATGATAAACAATAAGACGACTGCTGTTCGTGTTATTCCCGTTCCGAATAAGGGTGTTGGCGACAACGTTGAATTCGGCGGGCTTTTGGGTAGCGCACCGATTATGGAAGTAAGTAAGTACGGTTGTGCCGAATTTATTAACCGTGGCGGAAGAATTCCCGCACCGATTCACAGTAATAAAAATTAAAACGGAGAATTATTTTGGACGTAAAGTATAATTGGAAAACCGAAGATATTTTCGAAAACGAAGAAGAGTTTAATAAGTGTTTCCGTTTGGCAGACGAAAAAATCGACTTTTCGGCTTATAAGGGAAAACTTGATACTCGTGACGGATTCGCCCTTTGTATGAAAGCGCAAGAAGAAGTGTCAAGGCTCATTGATAAACTATGCGTATATGCACATATGAAGCACGACGAAAATACCAAAGACAGCCATTACGACGGGCTATGTTCGAAAACCATTTCTTTGGCGGTTAAGTTTAACACGGAAACGGCTTTTTTTCTTCCCGAACTTACGGCACTCGATACCGAAAAACTCATTGAATATAAAGACGACCCGACGTTAAAAGATTACGATTATTTTTTGGCGACTTTATTAAAAGAAAAGGAGCATGTTTTAAGTGAAAACGAAGAATCGCTTTTGGCGTTGGCGGGAGAATCTTTGTCGTCTTTTTCGGATATTTTTACCAAAATCGATAACGCCGACTTGCCGCTTAAACCTTTTACGTTCGACGGTGAAGAAATAAGTATGAGTCACGGGGCTTACGGTGAGATTATGCACTCTCCGAACAGAGCCCTTCGCAAAGAATATTTCGAAAGATATTATAGTGCGTATAAGGGTTTAATCAATACGATAAGCGCAACGTATACGGGGAGCGTTAAAAAAGACGTCTTTTACGCAAAAGCGAGAAACTACGGTAGCGCCTTAGAAAGTGCGCTTATAGGCGAGGACGTACCGACGGTAGTTTATAAAAACCTTTTGGAAAGCGTAAACGATTCGCTTCCGCTTTTACACGACTTTATTCGTGAAAAGAAAAAAGTTTTGGGGCTTAAAGAAATGCGTATGTACGATATATACGCACCCATGGCGGAAAATAAAGACATAAAACTCGAATACGACGACGCATATAATCTTGTCGTAGAGGGACTGTCCGTTTTGGGCAAGGAATATCGGGAACTTTTAAAAAAGGCACACGACGAGCGTTGGATTTCGGTTTACGAAACCGACGGCAAAAGAAGCGGTGCGTATTCGACGGCGGTTTACGATACCCACCCGTACGTTTTACTTAACTATCATAAAACCACGAACGACGTGTTTACCATAGCACACGAAATGGGACACAGTATTCACTCTTATTATTCAAACAAAAACCAACCGTATTTTAAGGCGGATTATAAAATATTCGTTGCGGAAGTCGCAAGTACGGTAAACGAAGTTTTGCTTAGCAAGTATCTTTTGAAAAACGCAAAGGATAGGAAATTAAAAAAATACTTGTTGTCTTATCTTTTGGAAATGATAAGAACGACGTTATATCGTCAGACGCAGTTTGCCGAGTTTGAAGAATTTTCACACGCAACGATAGAAAACGGTAACCCGTTAACTAAAGACGTTTTGAGCGAAAAGTATTTTGAAATCAATAAAAAGTATTACGGCGACGCAATAAACTACGATGAAGACATAAAATACGAGTGGGCAAGAATTCCGCATTTTTATAGGGCGTTTTACGTATATAAATACGCAACGGGAATAATCAGCGCACTTGCGATAGCAGAGAGGATTTTAACCGAAGGCGAAATTGCCGTAAAAGATTATTTTAAGTTTTTATCGTCGGGAAACAGCGACGGACCTATTAACCTTCTTAAAATCGCAGGGGTTGATTTAACCGAAAAAGAACCGTTCGTAAAGGCGTTTAAGGTGTTTGCCGATGCGTTGAACGAATTTAAAAGTTTATAGCCAAGGAGAAAGAAAATGGCACAGGAAAAAAATACAGTTAAGTCCAAGAAATCATTGATTGAGGGTATGCCTCACAATATCGAAGCGGAGCAAGCATTACTCGGTTGCATTATGCTTGACCAAAGAGTGCAAATCGAAATCGCTTCGGCACTTAAAAAAGACGATTTTTACTTGGAATCAAATCAAAATATTTTTTCGGTAATGGAAGAACTTATCAAAAAAAATCAACCTATCGATTTAATTACGTTGACGGACGAACTTGAAAAGAAAGGGGTGCTTAACGAAACGGGTGGCATTGCTTATCTTACGAACCTTTCAAACGTTATTCCGTCTTCGGCTAATTATAAAAAATATTTCGAAATCGTAACAAGGGACAGCGTTCTCCGTAAACTCATATTGGGTTCGTCGGAAGTTATTTCCGCTTGTCAGCAAAGTACCGACAAGCGAGAGGCGTTATCTCTTGCCGAGCAAGTCGTTTACAATATTTCCGAAACGCAAGATACGGGGGACTATTCCAAAATCAGCGAAGTTATTCCCGACGTTATGATAAGGCTTGACGAACTCAGTAAAGATAAAAACGGTTGCAGAGGAATTAAAACGGGTTACCGTGGGCTTGATAACCTTATCAACGGACTTCATAAAAGCGACCTTATGATTTTGGCGGCACGTCCGTCGGTCGGTAAAACGTCTTTTGCCATGAACCTTGTTGAAAACGTTGCTCTTGCAGGATATTCGTGCGCCGTATTCTCTCTCGAAATGAAGAAAGAACAACTCGTTCAAAGAATGCTTTGTTCCGTCGGCGAAGTTAGTATGGAAAGCGTTATGAAAGGCAAGATGAATAAGACCGAGTGGCTTAAAGTTACGAAGGCAAAAGAAATGCTTTCTGATAAAAAGATTTTTATCAATGATTCTTCGCTTGTAACACCGCAGGAAGTTATGTCAAAGTGCAGAAGAATTAAAAGCAGGTACGGGCTTGACTTCGTCGTTATCGACTATATTCAACTTATGACTCCGATGTCAAACAAAAAAGACGATAACCGTCAACAGCAAATTTCCGAAATTTCAAGATACCTTAAAATTCTGGCAAAAGAAATCGACGTTCCGGTTTTGGCACTTTCACAGTTATCACGTGACGTTGAAAAGAGAAAAGGTCGTCCGCAACTGTCAGACCTTCGTGAATCGGGTGCAATCGAGCAGGACGCAGATATAGTTATGTTTATTCACCGTCCTGATAAGAGTGCGAGCGAAAAGGAAATCGACGAAGGAAAGGTTGAGAGAAACGTTGCCGAAATCTTGATTGAAAAACACAGAAACGGTGCTACGGGTGAATTCAAACTTTACTTCCAGGGCGATTGTACGAAGTTTAAAAATATCGATCCCGTTACGGGGCAAATCGACGGTATGGTAACGGGTAACGACGTACCGGCGGAACCTTTAAGCCGAGAAATGCCACCTGCCGACAACGATGCACCTTTTGATATGGATAGCGTAAAAATTCCAAATCCCGACGACGAGATTTTTTAGTACATAGAGGGAGTTTTATGGAAACGAAAATTTGCCGAATCGATGATAAGAGCATTGACGAAGCAGTTAAGATTTTAAAAGACGGCGGTATTATCGGTATGCCGACGGAAACGGTTTACGGGCTTGCCGCAGTAGGCACCGACGGGGAAGCCGTTAAAAGTATTTACCAAGTTAAAGGTCGCCCGCAGGACAACCCGCTTATAGCCCACGTACATAAAGATTACGATATCAATAGCCTTGTTTACGTTACCGAACCTTATGCAAGGGAACTGATTAAGGCTTATATGCCGGGACCGTTGACGCTTGTGTTTTACAGTAAGGGCGTCGTTTGTAAGGAAGCGACTTGCGGTGGGGATACGCTTGCCGTAAGAATGCCGTCGCACGAAGGTTGTCAAAAACTTTTAAGAGCGGTAAATATGCCACTCGTTGCGCCGAGCGCAAACCTTTCAAAGCATACGAGTCCGGTTACGGCAGAGCACGTTTATAACGACTTGAACGGGAAGATTCCGCTTATCCTTGACGGGGGTAAGTGTTCGGGCGGTATCGAAAGCACGGTTTTAGACGTAACGGGACCTGTGCCGAGAATACTTCGTGCCGGTTTAATCACCAGGGAAATGATCGAAAAAGTATGTGGCGCTTGTGAAGTCGCCCAACATAAAGAAGGGGACAAAGTCCGTTCGCCCGGGGTAAAGTATCGTCATTACCGTCCGAAGTGCGAGAGCGTCTTGTTTGAAGCAGACGACTTAAAGGGCGCAAAGGCAAAGTACGACGAAGAATTGAAAAAAGGCAGAACGCCTTATATTATGTGCGAACATAATTTAGTAGAGAGTTTAGAAGGCAGGAACGTTTTGGATCTCGGAATAACGGGAGAAGAAGTTGCCTTTAATCTTTACGATAAACTTTTGGAAGGCGAAAAAAAGGCGGATATAATTATCGGCATCGCAACCAAAAGAGAGGACGGAGTTTATTTTGGAATTATGAACCGTATGAGAAAATCTTGCGGTTAAAAATACAGCAATATAAAGGAGAAGATTATGAAAATAGCAATCGGGTGTGACCACGGCGGGTTTAACTTAAAGCCGACGCTTAAAGAGTATTTAGAAAAAAAGGGAATAGAATATATCGATTTCGGGACTGACAGCGATAAATCCGTGGACTATAACGATTATGCAATTAAAGTTGCGAAGTCGGTAGCAAAAGGAGAGTGTGATCTCGGAATACTTATTTGCGGAACGGGTATAGGTATGAGTATCGTTGCAAATAAGGTTAAGGGAATTCGTTGTGCGCATTGCCACGACGTTTTTTCGGCAAAGATGACCAAACTTCATAACGATGCAAACGTTTTGGCGTTCGGGGAAAGAGTTATCGGCGCAGGGCTTATGCTTGAAATTGTCGAAGCGTTTATATCCACGCCGTTTTCAAACGAAGAAAGACATATTCGTCGTGTGAACAAAATAAAAGAATTAGAAGACGAAAATTTTAAGTAAATAAAGAAGGAAAGATTTATGTTAAAAGTTAAAAAGGCAGTAATTCCGGCAGCGGGACTCGGCACGAGATTTTTACCGATAACGAAAGCACTTCCGAAACCCATGTTGCCCGTCTTTGACAAACCGACGATTGAGTATATCGTCGAAGAAGCGGAAAGCGCAGGGATAGAAGAAATCATTATCGTCGTAAGCCCAAACAGCGACGTAATAAAAGAACATTTCGGCGAGAATAAAGCACTTAAAGAAAGATTAAAAAGCGACAATAAACAAGAATTACTCGACATTGAACTTAAAACAGAAAGGCCGAATATTCGCTTCGTAGTTCAAAAAGAAGCCAACGGGCTTGCAGGCGCAATTCTTTCGGCGGGAGAGTACATAAACGGCGAGCCGTTTGCACTTTTACTCGGCGACGAACTTTTGGTCAAAAAAGAAGGCGAAAAATCTTGTCTTGAAAGGTTGGTTGACGTATATAACCGTACGGATAAGAGCGTAATTGCAACGATGACCGTTTTCGGCGATGACGTAAGTAAATACGGTAATATAGGTATTTCCGACGAAGACGGGGACGAAATGACTGTTAATGCTGTCGTCGAAAAGCCGAGCTTAAACGAAGCACTTTCAAACTACGCAATAATCGGAAGATACGTTTTAGACGGTAAGATAATCGAAAGGCTTAAAAAACTTAAACCGAAGAATAACGAGATATACTTAACCGACGTGCTTGACGATTTGGCAAAAGAGAATAAACTTCTTGCGCTTTCGTTTGACGACGATAGATACGACGTCGGCGATAAAGCAGGCTATATTAAGGCAAACGTTAATATAGCACTTAAAAGTGAAGTGTCTGACGAAATAAAAGATTTTATTATAAAGTTGGCACAAAAACTATAAATACGAGGTAGATTATGGGAGCAATGTATAACGAATCTTTTTCCGATAGCGTAAAACAGGTTTTGGACGTCGCTTACGCATTAGCACAAAGATTCGGTTGCAGATATATCGGAAGCGAACATATTTTATACGGCTTAATCAACGTTGCGGACGGGAGGGCTTCTTCTTTTTTGAAAGAACAAAACGTTACCAACGAACGTTTTTTATACTATTTTAAAAAGACCGTAAATCCGAACTTGATAATCGCAGGTATGCTTACGGGTAAAACCAAAGGCTTGCTTGAAAAGGCGATTGAAATTTCTTTGCGTTCACATACGGGGTACGTCGGAACGGAACACGTTCTTCTTGCAATACTTATCAGTAGTGATTGTACCGCAAATACCATTTTGTCGACAATGGGCGTTGACGTTGACGCACTTGCCGAACGTGTTGCCGAAGTTTTACTCGGCGACCCTTACGGCAACGACGAAGAAGACGGCGAAGCAGATGAAGAAGTTGAGCAACCGATGATATTCGGTAAGGCTTTCGTCGGTGCAAATCCTACGCAAAAAGAACAAACGAAAAAGCAATCGCAAAACGGGGACGATCTCGGTGAACTTAATAAGTTCGGCGTAAACTTAAATAAGCGTGCAAAGGACGGCAAACTCGACCCCGTTATCGGTAGAAGAAAAGAAATTGACAGGGTTATTCAAATACTGTCGAGAAGAACGAAAAACAACCCTGTTTTAATCGGCGAACCGGGCGTTGGTAAAAGTGCCGTAGTTGAAGGGCTTGCCGAAGCGATAGTAAAGGGCAACGTGCCTGAAATTTTGGCAGATAAAATTATTTTTTCACTCGATATTGCCGGTATGCTTGCAGGCGCAAGGTATAGGGGTGATTTTGAAGAAAGGCTTAAAAAGACCATTGATACCGTCAAGGAAAACGGGCGGATTATTTTGTTTATCGACGAAATTCATAATATCGTCGGTGCGGGTAGCACGGGCGAAGGCAACATGGACGCAGCAAACATATTAAAGCCGATGCTTTCACGTGGGGAACTTCAAACGATAGGTGCAACCACGATTGACGAGTATAGAAAGTATATCGAAAAGGACGCAGCACTCGAAAGAAGATTTCAACCGATTATGGTTGACGCACCGTCGGTCGAAGATACGGTGGAGATATTAAAGGGGCTTCGTGATAAGTATGAATCACACCACGGCGTAACCATACCGGACGACGCAATCGTGTCTGCCGTTACGCTTGCCGACAGATATATAACGGACAGATTTTTCCCCGATAAGGCGATAGACCTTATCGACGAAGCGGCGTCGAGAGTACGTCTTGACAGCTATAATTCACCTGCGGAAGCCAAGCAAAAGGAAGCGGAAATCGCAAGACTTACCGCCGAAAAAAGCGACGCTATCCGTCGTGACGAATTAGAACGTGCCGTTAAAATAAGTAAGGAAATCGAAAGGGTAAATAAAGAACTCGACGCAATAAGGAGCGCAAACAGAAGCAAGGTTACGGATAACCGTGAAAGGCTTAAACTTACACCTGACGATATTGCAAAAGTAGTAAGTTACTGGACAGGCGTACCCGTTGTAAAACTTACCGAAACGGAAAGTCAAAAACTTCTTAAACTCGAAGAAATTTTACATCAAAGGGTAATCGGGCAAGATTCTGCGGTTAAAGCCGTGTCCGACGCAATACGTAGGGCAAGGGCAGGGTTAAAAGACCCGAACAGACCTATCGGTTCGTTTATATTCGTCGGACCTACGGGCGTCGGTAAGACGGAACTTTCAAAGGCATTAGCTGAAGCAATGTTCGGGAACGAGAACAGTTTAATAAGAATCGACATGAGTGAATATATGGAGAAACACTCGGTTGCCAAAATGGTCGGTGCGCCTCCCGGATACGTCGGCTTTGACGAAGAAGGTCAACTCACCGAAAAGGTAAGAAGAAAACCTTACTCGGTAATTTTATTCGACGAAATCGAAAAAGCCCACCCCGACGTCTTTAATATAATGCTTCAAATATTAGACGACGGCAGACTGACGGACAGTAAGGGAAGGCTCGTTAGCTTTAAGAACAGCATAATAATAATGACGAGTAACGTCGGGGCAACCGAAATATCGCACACTAACGCACTCGGGTTTGCAAGTAGCCGTGAGGCGGAATACGACAAGGCGTGCGATAGGTATATGGACGCATTAAAGGAAAAGTTCCGTCCGGAATTTTTGAACAGAATCGACGACATAATTATCTTTAATAAACTTTCAAAAGAAGAAACGGCAAAGATAGCGACGATTATGCTTGCAAGTCTTAAAAAGCGACTTGCCGTTATGGATATCGAACTTGTTATCACAGACAGCGCAATGGACTTGATTATATCGAAAGGCTATGACGAAAGTTACGGCGCAAGACCGCTTAAAAGGGTTATTCAAAGATATATCGAAGACAAATTGAGCGAAGAAATTTTGTCGGGCAAAACCAACGGCAAAAAGACGGTTATCGTTGATGCAGTTGACGGAGATTTTATTTTTAGCGAGTAAAAATATTTTACAATTTTCAAGGGTTATACGAAAAATTTTTCGTAAAACCATATAGGAGGAAAAAAAATGAAAGTTGAATTAACAAGCAAAAATTACAACGTAAGCGAGCACTTGAAAGATATTACAGACCAAAAACTTTCAAAACTCGACAAGTACTTTAACGACGATGATACCTCCGTTAAAGTGTGCTTTAAAAAGGAAGCAAAGAACTGCGTAACCGAAGTTATGCTTACCTATGGCGGAAGATTCGTAAGGGCAACCGCATCAAGCGACAATTTTTATGACAACATAGACCTCGTTCTTCCGAAAATCGAAGGTCAGATAAGAAAGTACCGTACGATTTTCGACAAGTCGAAGCGTAACGGCGCATTTGAACAAAAGGGCGAATTTGCAGGCGAAGAATTCTGGGAGAACAAACCGCAGGCAAACGTCGTAAAGGAAAAACAATTTAAGCTTACCCCGAAAACCGTTGACGAAGCAATAAAGGAAATGGAATTATTAGGGCATAGTTTTTACGTATTTTTGGAAGCAAAAACCAACACCGTTCAAGTGTTGTATTTGAGAAACGACGGAGATTTGGGCCTTATTGAGCCAAAGTTTTAATGAAGACGGGAATATCGACGGCATCACTTTTTACACGGTATAAAACCGAAGACGCCATTAAATTTTTAAGCAACAATAAAATAGAGTGCGCAGAAATCTTTTTGGAATCTTTTTGTGAGTACAACAAAAAGTTCGGAAAGCTTATAGCCAAAAATAAAGGGGACGTTGATATTCACTCCGTCCACGTTTTGACCACCCAGTACGAACCGCAACTGTATAGCGTAAACGAACGTGCGCAAGAAGATTCTTTTATCTTTCTTAACGGCGCAATGGATTCGGCAAAGGAGTTCGGTGCAAAGTACTATACCTTTCACGGTACGGCGAGATATAAGGTTACGGGGATAAATATCGATTACGATAGAATAGGTAATATCACCCAAAGAATTATCGACGTGTGCAAAAAAAGGAATATCACTCTTTGCTACGAAAACGTTCACTGGTGTTATTATAATTACGTGGGATTTTTTACGGAAATCAAAAAAAGGACTTCGGGCTTAAAGGGAACGCTTGACATAAAACAGGCAAGGCAAGCGAACGTGTCTTATTCCGAATTTATCAAGGAAATGGGAAGCGACATCGTAACCGTTCATTTGTCCGACGTTGACGGCAACGGGAAAATGTGCTTGCCGGGGAAGGGAGTAACCGATTTTTACGACCTTTTCAGTAGGCTTCGTGACGTCGGCTTTGACGGGGCAATGCTTATCGAAGCATACACAAACGATTATAAGGATACTTTTGAACTGTTCGATTCTCTTGACTTTATCAAAAACGTTCAACAAAAAGTCTTTAAGTAAAAAAATAAAATAAAAAAAGGCATCAACAGAAGTTGATGCCTTTTTAATCGGTTAATCCTAAAATATAATCGGTTGTTTCGTTAAAAAAACGTGATAATAAAATAAGCGCAGACGCCGTTGGCTCCGTTTTCCCGAGTTCCCATTTTGCTATTGCCGACTGACTGATATTGAGTTTATTTGCAAGTTGCATTTGGCTTAATCCGAAACTTAAACGCAACTCTTTAATACGTTCTTTATAAGTCATATCTTTATTATACCCTAAATAAGTCTTAAAATACTTGACAAGTCTTATAAGACTTGATAAAATCGTAATAAATACAGTTTTATCAAAGGAGAAGACTATGAAAAGGATATTGATATTGTTAATGTCTGTAATGTCGATTATATGTTTAATCGGTTTTTGTGGATGTAATTTAGGTGATTCGACGGGAAAAGAAACAAAAGAATCTTCGATATTTAATTTTTATTTTGCGACTGAAAATTCTTACGGTGTTAAACTTGCCGACGATGTTTACCTTGACAAAATATCGATTCCGTCAACTTATAACGGCAGGCCTGTCAATACGATTTTAAAGAATTTTTTGGGGAATAACGACGCTTATAGGTTAAAAGAACTTGTCTTGCCGAGTTCTATTAAATATATCGAAGCCGATGCTTTTAAGAATTGTTCTTTTACGAAAGTCGATTATAAGGGTAACGTGAATTCGTGGTGCGAAATCGAGGGTGTGAAAAATTTAATGAATCATCTTACGACAAACGGCTTATATATAAACGGTCATTTACCTACGAGTATAGATATAACGACAGCGACAAAAATAAACGACTTTGCTTTTTATGGTTGCACTTCGATTAGCAATGTTTTTATAGGCGACACGGTTATAAATGTCGGGAGTTTTGCTTTTGCCGATTGCACTTCGCTTGAATCGGTTGTGATTGGTAATTCTGTTACAAGTATAGCGGATTGTGCTTTCCTTCGTTGCTCGTCGTTAAATAAGGTATATTATTTCGGCGATAGTGAAGACTGGGAGTTTATTTCCATAACAAGTAATGGTAATGATTCATTAACTTCGGCAACAAGATATTATTATAGTGAAACCCAGCCACAAACTTTTGGAAACTATTGGCATTATGATATCGATGGAAAAACCGTATTAGAATGGTAGAGAAAAACGAAAATTAAATAAAAATAAAAAAAAGCCACTACTTTGTAGTGGCATATTTTTTCGTAAAGATAATTAGTCTTCTTGAGGTTTTGCTTTTTCAACTTCAAAAGCGTCGAGAATAACTTTGATAAGTTCTTCTCTCGTTTCGGTCTTGATGGGATGAGCAATATCTTTATACTCGCCGTCGTTGGTTTTACGGCTTGGCATAGCGATAAAATAACCTTCGTTCCCTTCAATAACCTTTATGTCGTGAATAACAAAACAGTCATCAAAAGTAACGGACGCAACTGCTTTAAGCTTGCTGTCATCTTTCTTGACGATACGGACTCTTACGTCAGAAATTTTCATTTTCGTTACCTTCCTTTTCAGTATTACTCACATTTTAGCATATAAAACACGTAATTTCAATAGGTTTTTGAAAAAATTTTTCAAAATTTTGTGATTTTTAACAAAAAAGTGGCGAAAAACGGCAAATTTTCATAATATAAGTATATGAAAAAACCACGAATAATAAGTAAAAACAACCGTCTTATTTTTCTCGGAATCGGGGGTGTGGGCGTAAATTCGCTTGCAAAATACTGCTTTTTTTCGGGATACAAAATAATCGGTTACGACAAAGAAAACAACGAGTTCGTTTCGGAAATCAAAAAACTCGGCGTAAGGGTAATAAACGACGAAAAAAAAGTGATTTTTAATAAAAACGACTACGTTATTTACACTTCCGCACTTGATAAAAGCGAAATTTATAAAAGAGCAAAAGAATCGGGTGCAAAAATAATTAAAAGAAGCGAATTGCTTGCGTCGATTATTTCGCTTTACCGAAATTCCGTCGCCGTATCGGGAAGCCACGGGAAAACCACGACGACGGCGATGATTTCGCACGTTCTTTACGACGCCGAACTTCACCCGACTTGTTTTATCGGCGGAAGCGATAAAAAGTTCGGAAATTATCTTTTCGGGTGCGGAGATATTGCCGTTACCGAAGCGTGCGAATACAAAAAAAATTTTCTCGATTTATTCCCGACCGTTTCGGTAGTAACGAACATTGATAACGACCATATGGACGCTTACGGAGATATCGAAAATCTTAAAAAAGCCTTTCGCCAGTTTACGAAAAATACCGTTTGCATATATAACGCCGACGACGAAAACAGCAAGGGTTTAAGTGAAGGCAATTCTATCTCCGTCGGAATCGATAATTCCGCTTACTTTTCGGCGTGTAAGTTAAGCAAGGACTGTTTCGGGTATTCGTTTACCGTAAAAAAAGCGTCCAAAGTTTTGGGCAAAATTTCCTTAAAAATCGGGGGAATACATAACGTCTATAACGCTCTTTGCTGTATTGCCGTTTGCGATTTATTCGGCGTGAAATTCTTTACGATAAAACGTTCGCTTGAAAATTTTATCGGAGTAAAACGCCGTGAAGAGTTTTTGGGAATTAAAGCCGATAAAAAAATATTTGCCGATTACGCACACCACCCGAAGGAAATAAGCGCAACGGTATCGGCAATGGGGATAGGAAACGGGGACGTTCTCGTTTTTCAGCCACACACTTATTCGAGAACAAAACTTTTACTCGAAGACTTTATCTCTTCGCTTAAAGACGTAAAAAATCTCGTTATATATAAGACGTATCCCGCAAGAGAAAAATTCGATAGCGTCGGCTCGGCGTTTAACTTGTATCTTCGAATCAAGCAGTATAACGAAAACGTCGTTTACATAGAAAGTCCCGACGAATTATTAAAATTTTTGGAAAATAAAACCGACGGTATAAGAGTTATTTTTATGGGTGCGGGGGACGTTTATCAAATTGCGAAAATATATGTCGATAAATAAAGGTTAAACGCTTGAAATAAAAGTTGCTATAATGTATAATAAAATCAATTATGAAGATTGCAATTTTGGTTTTATTTATATTGACGTACGTTTTAATTATCGCCTTTCCGAATAAAAAGGCGATAACGTCGGGCGCAGTCGCAATCATTTCAAGCGTTTTGCTTATATGCTTTAAGGTTGTCGGCGTTGTCGATATCATTTCTTCGATAAAGTTCGACGTTGTTTTAATGCTTTTCGGAATTATGCTTACCGTCGGCTTTTTTTCGGAGTCGAATATGCCGAATTTTCTATCCGAAAAACTCGTTTCCAAAATTCCGAACTCGCTTTTTGCCATAACTCTTTTGGCTGTTTTGGGCGGGTTTATTTCAGCATTTGTCGATAACGTTGCGACCGTTTTGATGCTTGCCCCGATAGGACTTGCCGTCGCAAAAAAAATCGGCGTTTCGCCCGTTCCCGTAATTATCGCCATTGCAGTTTCGAGTAATCTTCAAGGTGCGGCAACGCTGGTCGGGGATACGACTTCCATTATGCTTGCCGATTTTGCGAACATGAACTTTTTCGACTTCTTTTTCCTTGACGGCAAATGGTCGATTTTTTGGGCTGTCGAACTCGGTGCAATCGCCACGACTCCCATTATTTTGTTTATTTTCAGAAAAAACAATAAAAAGTTATGCTACACTCCCGAAAAAATTCAGGTTAAAAGCGTCGTTCCGTCCATTCTCTTGCTTTTAACACTCTTTGCGCTTATTTTTTCGTCGTTATTCAGTTTTGAAATCGTGCTTTTCGGTTTTGATTTGACGAACGGTTTAATTTGCTCCGTATTCGGTATTATAGCACTCGCTTATTATTCAATCAAAAATAAAGCGAACGTCTTTAAGGCGTCGAAAGAAGTCGTTGACTTTCAAACGATTTTGTTTTTAATTTCCTTATTTATCATAATCGGCTGTGCACGCATCGTCGGTTTAATCGACGATATTTGTTCGATATTTATTAAAATCGGCGGAGATAACGTTTTCCTTTTATACACGCTTATCGTACTTATTTCGGTTGTTCTTTCAGCCTTTATCGATAATATTCCTTACGTCGCGACCATGCTTCCCGTTATTTCGTCGATAAGCCAAACGATATCGGGTTTTAACCCTACCGTTTTATATTTCGGCCTTCTTATCGGGGCAACGCTCGGCGGAAATTTAACGCCTTTCGGTGCGTCTGCCAACGTGGTCGGTATCGGCATCTTAAATAAAGAAGGTTATAAAGTTAAAAATTCGGACTTTTTCAAAATAGGTTTACCTTTTACACTTGCGGCAGTCGGTGTGGGTTACGCTTTTTGCTGGCTTGTGTGGGGAATATAATTATTGAGTGAGGTAAAAATGGACTTCAAAAAATGGCAAAATTGCCTTCGGATTCAAATTGCACCCGACGGCGACCAAGACGTAAAAATCGACAAACTCGTTTCCCATTGCGTTAAATACGGGTTTACCGACGTTATCGGTATGATTAACGCCGAAGAACTTTGCGTCGGACACATGACGATTGAAGAAGCAAAACCGTGGGTTGCGCTTTTTAAAAAAGAACGTGATAAACTCCGTGAGCACGGCATAACCTTTTCAATCAACACCTGGCTTGAAATGGGGCATAACGATAGGGGTTGGACACTTCGAAGCGGACAAGAACATTACCACACAATCGTTGACTTCGAAGGCAGAAAAAGTAATTTTATAGCCTGCATTTTAGATGAAAATTTCCGAAAAGATTTTTGTGAATACGTTACCTATCTTTGTAGTGAATTACAGCCCGAAATGTACTGGATTGAAGACGATTTCAGGTTTATGAATCACCCGCCGATTAAGTTCCCGTGCTGTTTTTGCGACCTTCACATGAAGGAGTATAACAGGCGTCTTAACGCAAATTATACCCGTGAAGAACTCGTTAAAAAAATAAACGAAAAGGGTATAAGCAAGGAAAGAAAAGTTTTTTTGGACGTTGAAAGAGAAAGCATAATTTCTTTTGCCGACCGGATTGCAACGGCTGTTAAAAAGGGCTGTGATAAAACCACCGTCGGGCTTATGTCGTCGGGGCCTTCGGCACACTGCCAAGAATCAAGGGACTGGGACAAGCTTTTGACGGCGATAAGCAGGGGCAATGAAAAGATAAACAGAATTCACCTTCCTTACGGTGAGCCGAGTGGTAAGGAGTGGCTTTACGAATTTAACACAAACGCTATGGGCGTTCGTACCCTTTCGCCGAAAGACACTATCATAATGCCGGAATACGAAAACGGTGCGCCGGACATATTCGGTGCAACGCCGAGATATACGAAGTTTAAGCTTGAAAGTGCAAGTGCGCTTGTTCTTAAAGGTATGACGTACAGTATTTACGGGTTTGAGGGCAACGGTGTTTCGGACGAATACGGATACGGCGAAGCGGTTAAAAGTGCCACGCCATATCTTCAAGGTGTTGAAAATCTCAATTTGGATTTTTCTACTCTCGACGGAGTTATTTGTCCTATCGACCAAGATATTTGTTATCGTAAGCCTATAGAAAACAATAGCATTACCGAAACGTCGCCTATTTTGGATTACCGTATCGCACCTTATTTTTCGATAATGGGTATTGCTTTTAAGTATTCGACAGAAAAGGTTTTCAAAAATAAAGTAATTGCTCTTTGCGGTCAGAACACATATAACTTTACCGACGAGCAGATAATCGATTTATTTAAAAACAATAAGGTTATCGTTGACGCAGAGTGCGCAAGGGAACTCGAAAAGAGAAATCTTTTATACTTAATCGGTGCGGTAAAACTCGAATCTCACCCCGTAGATACCGGCTTTCAACTTTACGAAGCGAGCGTAACCGACGACGTTATTTTCGGGTTAAAACGGTTCCGTGCAACATGCAGATGGTCTGCCGACGAATATACTTTAATCACTTACGATAAACCCGTTGACGTTTTGACTAAAACTTTTAACGAAGTAGGATTAGAGCGTGGTGCGGGCATGACGGTAAGTAAGGACAAAAAAGTGTTCGTTATTCCGTACAACGTTGCGAGAAAAAATACCGGATTAACGGTAGTTTTGCGCCACTATTTTATCACTAAGTTCATTGACGGAAATAACAGCGTTATCCGTACCGATACGGAAGGGCTTTCGCCGTACTGCTATAAAGAAAGCGGACGCACCGTCGTTATGGTAACCAACACAACGGTTGATAATTACGCCGAGATAAACCTTTTTACGGCAGACGTTAAATTCAGCAAGGTTTCCTTCGTTGGGAAGGACGGTATTATTAAATCCGTACCGTTTACCGTTAAAGATAATGGGTTTACGTGTATTAAAAAACCTATCGAATATCTTTCGCAAGAAACGTTTATATTCGAGTAAAAAGACAATAAAAAAAGAGGTACGCACGTATCTCTTTTTTTTTGCTTATTAGGTTAGTTATTGACCTCAACGCCGTTTGGTGAAAACATAAAAATATTTTTTCCCATTTCATATACGCCACCGCCGAGTGCGTAAATTGCACCCGAAAGCATGTCCAAAATTCTAACGGCGGATTCGGTTTTAACTTCGTCGAGATGAACGACGACGGGTTTACCGATTTTTAATGCGTTGATAATTTCTTCCACTTCTGCAAACGATTTCGGAACGAAAACCTTGATAGGGTTTTTCGTTGCCGTGTTTTCGGTTATATTATTCTTTCCAAATGAATTTTCTGTTTTGGTTTTCGGTTCTCTGCCGAATAAATCAAAGACGCTCATTTTTTCTCCTTTACTTTCTTTCACCGAAAATAAGTCTTCCGATTCTTATCATATTGCTACCGTTTTGAATTGCCAAGCGGTAATCGTCTGACATACCGATTGAAAGAAATTTCATATTGTATCCGTCTTTTTTTAGATTATCATAAATTTGTCGCATTTGCAAGCATAATTCGATTTTTTTGTCATTTTCTATATTTTTCGGTAACATTGCCATAAGTCCGCATACGTTTATGTTCGGATACCATGATAGAGCTTTAACGCTATCGTAAGCATTTTCTTTATCGAATCCGCTTTTTGATAATTCTCCGCCTATATTTATTTCCGCCAAAACGTTTTGCGTAACGTTAAGTTGTTTTGCCCGATTTGATATGGCTTGTCCCAAACGTAAACTGTCCACCGATTGAATAAGAGAAACTTTTCCGACGACGTATTTTACCTTGTTGGTTTGAAGATGCCCGATAAAATGTTGCTCCGCCCCCGAAATTTTCTCGGTCTTACTTAAAAACTCCTGCACCTTATTTTCGGCAACGACGGGCATACCGAATTTAACGGCGCTTAAAATTTCGCTTATCGGAACGGTTTTTGTGGCTCCGACAAGCGTAATTTTTTCTCCGAAATTGTTTCCGCTTTTTATTGAATTCAAAACTTCTTTAAGTTCATTTATCATATTTATCTCCAAGTAAATGCGAAATTGTGTAAAACCCCGATTTTTTATCGGCTAAAAATCTTACGGCGTTAAGTGCGTTGGTTGCAAATACGTTTCTACCCGTAACGGAGTGGCAAATTTTTAACGTTTCTCCGCCGAACGAAAAAATGACTTCGTGTTCGCAAACGTTGTTTCCGTACCGAACGGAGTTAATGCCGACTTCTTTTTTGTCTTGTTTTGGATACTGCCTTGATACGACGATGTGGCGGGAATTATCTACACGGCAAATGCTTTCCGCAATGTCGAGTGCCGTACCGCTCGGAATATCTTTTTTAAGTGTGTTGTGGCTTTCGATTATTTCTATTTCCGAGTGGGGAAGTTTTTTCGTCAGTTCTTCGACGGCTTTTTTTTGAAGAAAAGATCCGAGGGAAGTGTTGGGTGCCGAAAAAACGGCAACCACCGAAGACAGATTTTTTATTTTTTCAGTATCCTCGTCGCCGTGTCCCGTAGAAAAGACGGCAAGTTTGGTCTGCGTGTCTTTACAGTATTCGGTAACGCTTGATAGCGAAGCGGACGAAGAAAAATCAACGACGACGTCCGCCCATTTATTACAGTCCGAAAGGGAGTTATATATGGGGAAGGGGTAACAACTGTCGCAAGGTTTAAGGTCAATACCCGCAACGATTTTTACGTCGTCGAAATTTTCGGACTGAACGAAAAACTCTTTACCCATTCTGCCGAGTGCACCGACCAAAACAACTTTTATCATAGGATTGCCCCCAAGGATAAAAGTTCCGACCGAATAATCCGTTTTTTTCGCCCCGAAAGTTCTGATAGCGGTGGACGAAGACTTCCGTTCGTAAGCCCTAAAACTTTGGTTGCGTACTTAATCGGTATCGGGTTAATATCAAGGGACAAGGCACGAAGTAAACTGTATATTTTATAAAAAACTTCTTTTGCCTTTATTAAATCGTTTGATTTTAAGTGTGAGTATATCTCGTTTATCGTGTTTGGAATAACGTTCGAAGCAACGGAGATCACCCCATTTGCTCCGATTGAAAGCATTGATAAAATATTCAAATCGTCTCCGCAGAAAACGTCGATTTTATCTTTGCACCTGAAAATTATTTCCGCCGTTTGATAAATATCTTGCGACGCTTGTTTTATTGCACGTACGTTTTCAATATCGCACAAGTTTTCCATTACGTCAGGCGTAATATTTACTCCCGTTCGCTTTGGAACGTTGTAACAAATAATGGGAAGGGGAGAAGCGCAGGACAAAGTTTCGTAATACTTGATTATTCCTTTTGACGTTGCAAGACTGTAATAAGGCGTAACGGCTAAAAGTCCGTCAACACCCAAAGAATAAGCGGTTTTACACTTTTCGGTGGCAATCGAAAGATTCGGAGAACCCACTCCGCAAAGGACTTTTACCTTTCCGTTGATTTTTTTAACCGCAAAATCTAAAATCGCCTTAAACTCATCGTCGGTAATCGTGGTGCATTCACCGGTACTACCCAAAAAGCATAAGGCGTTTACGTTGCTTAATAACTGGAAGTCAATGAGTTTGTCAAGCGCCGAAAAGTCAATTTTACCGCACTTAAACGGCGTGACGACTGCAGTGCAAATTCCACGAAAAAGCGATTTATTCATTTAATATTCTCCAAAAGACAATTTAGTTTATCTTTTGTGAAAAAATTATTTATTAAAGTTATCTTTTACGGCGTCGAGTTCGATTGCCTTTTCGGCAATTTGAACGGCGTTGGTTGCCGCACCCTTTCTTATGTTGTCGGCAACGACCCACATATTGATACCGTACGGTACGGTGTCGTCCTCACGAAGACGCCCGATAAACACCTCGTCTTTATTTTCGGCGGTAATCGGCATAGGGTAAACGTTGTTTTTAACGTCGTCTTCAATAACGACGCCCTCTGCCTTATTTAATACCTTTTTAACTTCCGAAAGCGGAGCAGGATTATAAAACTCTACGTTAATTGATTCACTGTGACCAAAGTAAACGGGAACACGAACGCACGTTGCCGTGATTTTTAAGTCTTGGTCGTTGAGAATTTTTTTCGTTTCGAAAATCATTTTGTCTTCTTCTTTTGTGTAACCGTTATCCATAAACACGTCGATATGCGGTAAACAGTTGCCGAAGATAGGGTAAGGGAATTTTTGCGGTGCTTCTCCGCAAATTCCGCCCTTTAAGTCGTTAAAACCTTTTACCCCTGCGCCCGAAACTGCTTGGAAGGTAGTGTAAACGATACGCTTGATTTTAAACGCTTCGTGAAGCGGTTTTAAGGCAACCACTGCTTGAATAGTCGAACAGTTTGGGTTTGCTATAATATTTTTATGCCAAAGGATATCGTTTGCGTTACACTCCGGAACGACAAGCGGAACGTTTTCGTCCCTTCTCCATGCGCTTGAATTATCGATTACGAGTGCGCCTTGCTTTTGAAAAACGGGAGCAAAAGCCTTGCTTACGTCCCCACCGGCGGAAAAGAGTGCAATATCGATTTTTTTATCGGTAATGTTTTCTTCTTTTAATTCGATAACCGTGTGCGGTTTCCCCATAAAGTCTATGACTTTACCGGCAGACTTGCTTGAGGCGAATAAATAATAATTTTCAACGGGTAATTTTCTTTCTTGTAAAACTTCCAAGAACTTGTTTCCTACCATACCCGTTGCTCCGACAACGGCGACGTTATACTTTTTCATAATAATCTCTCCACGATAGTTTATAAATCAAATTTCCAACTTATTATTGAAAAATTTTCAATTTTATTATATAATATAACAAATACGGGTTATTTGTAAAGTTTTTTTGACAAATCCCATTATTTTATTTGAAAAAAATCGAAAATTGTTATACTATTAAATAGTACGAAAAAAGTTTTTAATTAAGGAGAAAAAATGGCAAATCAAAAAATGGGACTTGCAGACAGAATAATGCTTGGAAAACCCAAATCCGACGATTATGCAAGGTCAACTCTTCCAACCAACAGGTGGAGTTTGTTTTTTGATATTTTTAAGGGCAGGTTTATAAAAATAATTGCCGTAAATTTACTTATATTATTATTTTTTATCCCGCTTTTTGTCGTGTTGTTTTTGCGTTCGGCGGCACTTTCGTCGATGGGGCAATCTGTTCCGTTTTCACAAGTGTTTACCATAGGTTATCAATCTCTTTATTCGCTTGCGGGGTATCCCGAATCGATAACGTTAAGCATGAATATCTCAACGCTTATTTTCGTGCCTGTCGCTTCGATTATTGCAGGTATCGGCGTTGCCGGTGGTTCTTACGTAATGAGAAATATGGTATGGACGGAAGGGGTTTTTATCGCTAACGATTTTTGGCACGGGATAAAAACCAACTTTAAGCACGTCGTTTTGATTAGTTTTTTGTATTCGCTCTTATTGTATCTTGCAATTTTATGCGTAACTTTATTTAACGAACTCCGTGTTATGGGCGAAATGGCAAACGGGTTATCGATATTCCTTCAGGTTTTCGTAATATTTTTTATGGCGGTTATGACTATCGTTGCCCTTCACGCAATTTCAATGACGGTAAACTATAATTTACCTTTTAAGCACGTAGTAAAAAATGCGATACTTTTAACGATTGCTTTGCCGATTCATAACGTTTTCTTTCTTATCGTCAGTGCTTTACCGATAATCGTTATTTATCTCGGGGGATTTTTATCTTCACTCGGTTACGGGCTTATGATGTTGTTCGGCTTTTCTTACTTTATGCTCGTTTGGACGGATTACTGTCAATGGGCGTACGATAAGTTTATAAACGACAGAGTTGAGGGTGCCGAAAAGAATAAGGGTATTTATCCGAAGGTCAGCGCACAAAACTCAAAGACTTTGGAACAATACAAAAAGCAAATTGTTTTAATGGGACCGTCCACTCTTGCTTCAAGACCGATTAAGCCGATTACCGACGAGGAACTTCAACTTGAAGAATTGCCTGTTTCGTTTAACCGTAACGACTTACGGAAATTAAGCGAAAGCCGTCAGGCGATTATCGACGATAGCGAAAAGTACGTCGAAGAGCATAAGGACGACCAAAGATACGTCGATTACCGAAATCAGTTTGAATCGCTAAAACAAAGCGTCAATGATGACGACGAGGAAAAGCAAAAGCGAATCAATAAGGCAAGAGAAGAACTTAACCGACAAAAAAATCACTTCAAAAGTCCTAAAAAGAAAAAGAAAAAATAACAGTTAAAGACGCCATAACGGCGTCTTTTGTACATAAAAAGCGGGGGAATATTTTGAACGAATTATATAAAACTTTGATATGTAACGGTACGATTTTGCTTGCCGTTATGGATACGACCGATATGGTAAACGACGCCATAAAGATTCACGGGCTTACACCGCTTACGTCCGCCACTCTCGGTAGGTCGCTTACGGCGTGTACTTTTATGTCTTCTATGCTTAAAAGCGAAAAAGATAAATTGTCCATAAATATCGTAGGGGACGGAGTTGGCGGAAGGATAACCGTTTGCGGAAACGGCGACCTTAAAATTCGTGGGTCAATCGATAACCCGAAAGCCGACCTTCCGCTCCGTGCCGATGGGAAACTCGACGTTGGTGGGTGCGTCGGGCATAAAGGCAGAATTACGGTTACACGCAGTATGGGATTAAAAGAACAATATACCGGCAGTGCCGAACTTATAAGCGGTGAAATTGCCGAAGATTTTGCGGGATATTACGCATATAGCGAACAGCAACCGACGGCAATGGCACTCGGCGTAAAAATCGGTACGGACAAAAAGTGTATCGGTGCGGGCGGGGTAGTAATTCAAGCGCTTCCGGGAGCAAACGATAACGATTTAATGCAAGCGGAAAACATTATTAAGGAACTTAAAAACGTTTCTACGCTTATAGGCGAAATGGGAGCAAAGGGAATACTTAAAAAGTATTTTAACGTTCATGACGCAGATTTATATCACCCCGAATATAAATGTCTTTGTAGCAGAGAATATATAAGTGGAGTACTCGTTACTCTCGGCAAGGAAGAAGTAAATTCAATCGTAAAAGATTTCGGAAAAGTCGAAGTTTCTTGTCAGTTTTGCAATAAGACGTACACCTTTGACGGTGCCGACGTGGAGAAAATTTTTAAGACACGATAATGAACGAAAAAGTTTTGAGTTTTAATCCGAACAATAAAATATATCTTGACCTTGCCGAAAAAAAAGCAAATGACGGCAAGATAGAAGAAGCGATAAGTTTGCTGTATCCGGTTTTTATTAAAAACAGGTCAATCGAAATTGCGGAAAAGCTTGCAACACTTTACGCACGAATCAAGACTTACGACCTTTCGAATATGTACTGGTTTTTTTATCTCGATAACGCCCGTAAAGAGGAAAGGGGGAAGGCGTACTTTTCTCTCGGTGTAAACGCTTTTTACTTTGGCAATCTCGAACTTACCAAATTTTATTTTCAAAAGAAAGTTGAAGAAGACGGTTTTATCGACAGAGAAGAATTGTCGCCTGAAATTTTGAATTTTTTTACTAACGAAGATGATAAAAATAAAGGGTTTAAGATAGTTTATCCCCCGAGCGAAGCAGACAATAAGTACGAAATCGAAACGGCGAAAAATATGATTGCGTCGGGCAATATTTTCGGTGCTAAAATCGTTCTTTCCAAAATCAAAAATGGTTCAAAAGAATACCTGAAAAGCGTTTTATCTCTTGCCGAAATCGCCGTTTTAGACGAAGATTGCGAAAAAGCGTTAAAGTACTGCGACGAGTATTTAACAAAAACGGGAGAATCTGCACTCGTTCACTTTATAAAGGTTTGTGCCTATGCGGTGAAAAAAGATTACGACAAAGCCGAATATTACTATAAAAAGGGGTTAACGATTATCGACGAAACCGATTCGGAACAAGTGTTTAAGGCAGGAATTTGTGCCATTGAATTAAAGCACGACGACCTTGTCGAAAAGTATTTTTCGATATTCTTAAAAGATCAGCCTTATCACGCACTTGCACGGTTTTTTACGGCAATCTCGTTTCTCAACCAAAAAAAGTACGAAAAGGCAAAAACCGAGTTTGTGTTTTTATGTAAGTTAGAACCGGACAATTTGTGCTTTAAGTTTTATTTTGACTATACTCTCGATTTGATTGCGGGGAAAAGAGAAATAATGCCACTTTGGTACGAAGAAAAAATTCCGAGAAAGTTTTTCGATGCCGACAAAAAGTTAATCAATTCGCTTTTTACGATTCCCGTTATCGAAGTAAGGCGGAAACTTGACGATAGCCGTGTTTTCGATGCGGTATTAAGAGGTGTTAAATCGGGTAACGGCGCACTTGTTAAAAACAGCGTGGCTATTCTATCGGGGTCCGAGCACAAAAAGGCGGAAAGGGCATTGTTTGACTGTTTGCTTGACGAAAGAGAGTATATTGAAACCAAAAAGTCAGTCGTATATTCGCTTATCGCCATAGGTTATAAAAAGAAATTTTCCGTTTCAATCGAAGGGGTTTTTGTTAAAATCAAGCCACAAAAATTTTCGTTTGAAAAAGACCATCCCGAACTGATTTTACCTTATGCGTACTGTATGTCGAAACTCACTTTGGAAGATTATTCGGCGCAGGACGAAATAGGCAGAATAAGTAAAAAGGTTATTGAAACCGTGAAGTTCGACGCCATAGAAAATATTGCGGAAATTTCGGCAGTTATTGCCTGCATTTTTTTCGGCGACAAACTTTCGTGCAAAGCCGTTTGCAGTTTGTTTAATGCCGATTTTGATAAAACGAAACAATTTCTCGACCTTTATAAGGGTATCGAAAAAGCCAAAAGACAGGAGAAAGTATGATAAAAATTATTGATATAGATAAACTTTTCGACAATTATATTTCGGATTACGTTTACGGTAATATCGGTAAAATCAAGCCCGAAGAAATCGAAGACGAAATACCGAAACTTTACGAAAAATTCGGAGATACGAAATTAAAAGAACTTGACCAAATGACGCCGAGCACTTATTATAAGGGTTTTTCGGACGCAGATAAACTCGTAGCGTTAAAAGAGCATTTGAATAGGGGCGTGCCTATTTCGGATTTTTTGTGCGAGGCGTTAGAGCAAAGCGAGAGTGCGGAAAGGGAAATTTTAAAAGAACTTAATAAAGACGACTTGTCCGAAGAATACACTCTTTATCTTATGAATATATTAGAGAGTAAAAATTCCGATATTTGTTTAGACAGGTACTTGGATTTTGTAATGTACGATTATAGCGACGGCATACGTGAGTTTGCAACCGAAGTTTTATCCGAGTTTGCCGATAAAGTCCGTGATAAAATTATCGCAAGTTTTGATACCGCAGGCGAGATTTCAAAAGCATGTTTTACCGAAATTCTCTCTCACGTTACCGAAAGGTGCGATAAGGTTTTCGATATACTTATAGAACAGTTTGCATTAAATCAAGACAAGATACCCCTTTACGCAAGTTACATATCGAGATACGGCGACGATAGGGCGTTGACGTTTTTGTATGCGTCAATCGAAAACGAAAAACTTTCTTACGCAGACTTTACCGAATTGCGGTTTTGCATAGAATCTTTGGGTGGCGAGTACGAATCAAAGAGAGATTTTACGCACGATAAGACATATAAAAAGATAAAAGAAAAACAAGAACTTAAAGCCGAAGAAAAAAAATAACCGACAAAAAAAGACCGACATCGGTCTTTTTTTATTGTGAATAAATATACAAAAACAAGCCATAATTATTTCGGAGGCAATATATGTCAAAGAAAAAACGAATTAAAATCAAAAAGTTATCCGAAGCCGATTACAGCCAATATATTATGGCGTTAAAAGACGAAAGACCGCCAAAGGCAGTTGTTAAACTCCAAAAGGACAAATAATAAACAATAAAAAGAGTTTTGGGTAATAATTGACAAAAAAAAGGGATTAGTGGCGTTAATTTTTACAAAAAGGGTTGTCTTTTTTCGGATTTGAGATTATAATAAGGGCATAACTTAATAAAAAATTTAAGGGATTGTTATGATAGAAATTAAAGAAATAACGACAAAGAAGGACATATCCGTTTTTGCGTCGTATCCGCTTAAACTTTATAAGGGTTGCCCTTATTACGTTCCTTCGCTCCGATCAGACGAAAAAAATTCCTTTGATAAGGAAAAGAATTTTGCTCTCGGTCATTGCGATGCAAAAGGTTTTTTGTGTTATAAAGACGGCGAACTCGTAGGGAGAATCGCAGGGATTATTAACTGGGAAGACAACCGCATCGAAAATAAAAAATTCGTCAGGTTTTCGAGATTTGAATGTATCGACGATATCGAAGTTTTTAAGGCTCTTTTGGGTGCAGTTGAAAAATACGGCAAAGAAAACGGAATGGAGATTATTCACGGACCGTGGGGCTTTAACGATACCGATAGAGAAGGCATGTTAACGTACGGATTTAACGAACGCAGTACGTACGCTACGAATTATTGTTATCCTTACTTTTCGGAGAATATGAAAAAACTAGGATTTGACGACGAATCAAAATGGCTTGAACTCCGTTTTGACTTGGATAAAACGCAAGACACGAAAGTCGTCAGAGTTGCCGAAAAGCTTAAAAAGAGATTAAAGGTAAGGGACGTTTCAAACGAAATGTCCATAAAAAAGCTTCTTAAAAATTACGGCGTAAAACTTTTTGATACCTATAATCAGTCGTATAGCAGTCTTGACGGATACGTTCCTATCGAAGGCAAAGAAATGCAAAACGTTTTGGATCAATTTGCAACCATTTGTAATCCGAGATATATAAGCGTACTTGTTGACGAAAATGAAGACGTTGCCGCTTTCGGTGTTGCACTTCCTTCGATTTGCAATTCGCTTATTAAACATAAGGGCAAGTTGTTCCCGACAGGGTTTATCGACGTGTTAAAAAATATCAGCAAGCCAAAGGAACTCGAACTTGCGCTTATCGGCGTCAGGGACAAGTATAAAAATTCGGGTATCACTTCGATTATGATAAGTAAGATTTTGAATAACGTAAAAGAAGACGGGATACTTCGTGTTGAATCTAACCCGATGTTAGAGCATAATTATAATATTCAGGCGCAATGGCAATTTGCCGAAACAGCCGTTGTTAAACGTCGTCAAACGTTTATTAAAGATATCGGCAGTTTAATAAAAGAGTAAAATTTAATAAACATAAAACGAAAGTAAATGAGCACGTAAGTCGCTCTTCCCGTAGGGAAAGGCGACAGTTAAATAAATCCGCAAGCGGATTTGTGATATTGCTTCGCAGTGATATTTGTCTTTACGGACAAGTGTTATTTGCCTATCGGCAAGTTTAGGATTTATTTAATATAACTTTGCGAGAAAACCTTTCTCTAATAGAAAATAGAAGAAC
>JAZRVM010000019.1:0-5441 GCA_045599205.1 Christensenellaceae bacterium
TAACGAGAAAGACGTTCACGGGGCGTCGGTGGCGAGAAATATCGGCATTGACCTTTCAAAGGGCGAATACATTTGGTTTATCGATAGCGACGACGCTATAGCAAACGGTTGCTTTTGCGATTTGATAGAGGTGTTGAAAAAAAATGAAAATGTAATCTATAATATGTCTTTCAAGTTTGTAGAAAAGGATTATAATTGGAAAAGCGATTTGGTTAATGCTCCTCTTTTAGACGAGAAAGGAAAGTTTATTACATCTTGTTGTTTGTCTATAGCGAAAAGAGAGACGATTTTTTCTTCCAAGAATAATGGGAAATTTGATGAAAGAATTATTTACGGTGAAGACGGAATTTTTTGGGCATATATATATTTTGGAAACGATCTTCCTGTTAAGTATCTGGGACAATTATATAATTACAGAAATTCAGAAAATTCTATTGTTAGAAACGTTAACGATACAAGGAAATTCGACAAACTATTTGTTGATGAATCGTATAGGCTTGAAGTGGTTTATGGCTTATATAAGGAAAGTAAAAATTTAGAAAAAAAACAATTTTTATTAACGTATATAAATAAAAGTGCTTTATATTTATTAAGACATACTCTTGTGCATACTTCATTTAATAGTTTTAAAACAATAAGAAGTTTTATTCAAAAAAAGTATATAACAAAAAAACAGTCCGTAAGCTTTCTTATTAAATCATTAATTCCTAAATGTGTTTTATTAAAAATTATTTATCCGATTAAAAATAAATTAAAAAAAGGATAAGATCTTATAAATTCATAAACAACCTTTAAGTTCCATACAATAATATGTATGGAACTTTCTTTTAAAGATTTATCAAAGCGTGACGTAATTAACGTTTCCGACGGCAAGAGTTTGGGGTACGTTACCGATATCACGTTATCGTTTCCTATGGGGACCTTAACCGGAATAACCGTGCCGGGGAAAAAGGTGAATTGTATTACGAAGCTGTTTTTTCGTGGGGCTTTTTTTATTCCCGAAAATAAAATCGTGCGTATAGGTAACGACGTTATTTTGGTTGACCTTAAATGCGGGGATTACTGTGCCGAATCCGCAAGTATGAAGGGGAAAGGGAGGGGTGGTTGTTCACCGTGTCCGCCGTTTTGCGACCCGTGTTCCCAAAACAACGGTAACGGAAAGGGGTATAATTCGGACGATGATTTTAATTAAAAAGTTTTGACAATCTATTGAAAAGAAAGGTTAAATATTATATAATATAAACGTTTGATAAAACAGCGGAGAAACAAAAAATGATACTTTCAATATGTCCAAACCCAAGTGTGGACTGTACTATAGAACTTGATAATCTCAATGTGGGTATGCTCAATCGAATCAACAGTAAAATCGAAACGTATTCCGGAAAGGCGCTTAACGTTGCCGTCGGTGTTGCAAGACTTTATGAAAAAAGTTTTGCCACGGGGTTTATGTTCGATATGCATAGTTCTCTTTTTTGCCAGTCGCTTAAAGATAACAACGTTGATTTTGAATTTATAAATAACCCCGGCGGTGCGAGAGTAAACTATAAAATAATCGACAAAAAGTCAATGCTGACGGAGATAAACGATAGGGGAGAAGAAGTTTCGAGAGAAAATCAATTAAAACTCATTTCACTTGTAGGATCGCTTGGCGAAAAGTGCGATATTGCCGTTATGAGCGGGTCGCTTCCAAAAGGCGTAAGCCCAGAATTTTATTACGAAGTTTTATCGGCACTTCCAAAGAAGGTTAAAAAAATCGTCGATACCGAAACGGACAATATGAACGAAGCGTTAAAGGCAGACGTGTTTATGGTTAAACCAAACCTATATGAACTTCAAACGTTTGTCGGAAAACCGGTTACCGAGAAGGAAGATATTATTAAAGCGTCGAAAAAATATATCGAACGTGGCGTCAAACTTGTGCTTGTTTCACTCGGCGCAGAAGGTGCGATTTTAACGGACGGGAAGGAAAGTTATTTTTGTAAGAGTGCGAACGTTGCCGTTAACTCGACCGTCGGTGCGGGCGACTCCATGGTTGCGGCCGCAAGTGTCGGGCTTGAAAAAGACTTACCGCTTGACGAGATTTTAAGAATGAGCGTTTCGGCAGGCACGGCGTCGATAACTACGAGCGGAACCAATCTTTTTTATAAAGATAAGTACGACGAAATTTATAAAAAAGTAAAAGCGGAAAGAATATGAGATAACCCCCAAATTTTTTGGGGGTTATAGTTTAATAGATTGATTTTACGCCGTATTTTTGATAAAATAAAGTTAAGGTAAAAATATGGAAACAAGAAAAACAGCAACAAAGAAAACATCAAGGGCAAAACTTAACGTCTTATCCGAAAAATCCAAAACCCAAAGCAGGGCGATGACGTCAACCAAGAAAACAGACGCCCGAAAGTACGCTTCGGCAGGTATTATTACGGCTGTCGGCACAGGGCTTATGACGGCGGGAGTAAAACAAGCGAAGAAATCGCCGAAGTCGGTTTTGGCATTTTTTGTTTGCCTTATTTTGGGCTTAATTATCGGGGCAACCGTCGTTTATTCACTCGTATCGAAAAACGATTGTTTTAACATAATCGGTGGCGACGAACTTACTTACACGTTAGACGAAAAGTACGTTGAACAAGGCGCTACGATTATTGAGTTTAATAAAGATATTTCAAACGACGTTATAATCGAAAGTAATCTTAATTTGGACGAAAACGGGTATTCGACCGAGATAGGTACGTTTTACGTTAAGTACTCGGTAGATTCATTAAAGTACGGCAAAATTTTCAAGATTGAAAAAATCCGTCTTGTAACTTTTGTCGAAGTAAGCGAAGGTGGTGAGTAGTATGAAATTCAAAACGGTTTTGCCATCACTTTTAGCCCTTATTATCGGTATAATCGGCGGGTTTTGCTTTACGACATATAGTAAACTTCCGCTTACCGATACGGTTACCATTAGCGAAGAAGTTTATTACTCCCATAACCACGAAGAAGATGAAAATCCGATTGCCGTTTCCGATGCGAATATCTCTATTCACTTTTTGGAACTCGGCAATAAATATACGGGGGATTGCACGTATATAAAAACCGATACGTCGGATATTTTGATTGACTGCGGTTCAAAATCGGATAGCGTTAAAACGGTTTCCGAATATCTCGATAATTACGTAACCGACGGAAAACTCGAATACGTTATCATAACCCACGCCCACCAAGACCATTACGCAGGCTTTGCAACGCCTGAAAACGTAAGCAGTATTTTTGACCTATACGAATGTGAAAATATTATAACTTTTTCCAAAACCAACCAAAAATCCACTTCAAAAATGTACGGCAATTATTTGCGAGAATTAAACGCCGAAATAAATAACGGTGCAAAGCATTACACGGCTTATCAATGCGTCAACGAAACGGACGGCGCAAGTAAAACTTATAACGTCGGTACAGGTGTTGATATGACCATACTTGACAGTTTTTATTACGATAACGCTTCGACGACGGAAAACAACTATTCGGTATGCACGCTCTTTTCTTACACAAGCGGGCAAACGACGAAAAATATGCTCTTTACGGGCGACCTTGAAAAGGAAGGCGAAGAAGAACTCGTTAAACTCAATTCGCTTCCCCAAGTTGACCTTTATAAGGCAGGGCATCACGGCTCGAAAACTTCGTCGTCAGACCAACTGTTAAGCGTTATACGTCCAAAGAAGGTTTGTGTTTGTTGCTGTGCGGGTAGTCCCGAATACACTAAAACGAAGGACAATCAATTCCCGACGCAACAGTTTATAAACACCGTTGCAAAATACACCGACGAAGTATACGTAACAACACTTTGTATTGATTACGCTAATAATCTTTTCGAGTCGTTTAACGGAAATATCGTGTATATGTGTAAGGCACTTTCGTCGTATATAAGTTGCTTGAATAACAACACGAAACTTAAAGATAGCGAGTGGTTTAAGGCGAACAGGGTTTGGCCACAGAATTAAAAAACTTTGTAAAGGTGAGTAAATGCAAGCAGTAATTTTGGCGGCAGGTATGGGTAAAAGACTCGGAAGTTTAACCCAAAACAGTCCAAAGTGTATGGTAAAAGTAAACGGCATTTCGATTATCGAAAGAACGCTTTATTCTCTCGATAAACTCGGATTAAATAAAATCGTTATCGTTACGGGCTATAAAGAAGACGTGTTAAGCCGTTTCGTTTCGGGATTAAAAATTAAAACCGAAATCGAATTTATAAATAATTGCGAATACGATAAGACGAATAACGTTTATTCCTTTTATTTGGCAAAGGACGTTTTAATTAAAGACGACACTTTGCTTTTGGAATCGGATATCGTGTTTTCCGACGGGTTACTGTCCCGCCTTATTTTAAGCGAACGTAACAACGTTGCACTCGTTGATAGGTACGTGCCGACAATGGACGGGACTTGTGTTAAATTTGATAAAACGGGCAAGATAACCGAATTCGTTTCGTCAAAAGATCCGAACTTTTCGGGCAAAAACTCTTCTGCAGACTATGCAAAGTTTGATTTTTCAAAATATAAAAGCGATTCGCTTGTTCTTACACACAACCATCCACATAGCAAGTCGTTTAGCGTTGACGATATTTTAACATTATCGCAATACAAGCAAATAAAAACGATTGTGGCAACCGGACATGATGGTTCTGTTTATTCATTAAGCATAGATGGTGGGGAAAGAGTTGACAGACGCATTGAAGTAGAGTATAATACTTATATGATAGAATTCGAAAAAGACACAGATTTAGTTTTAAGAGCTTTATCAGAGAAATATAGCTGGAGGTATTCAAAAAAATGATAGATAATAACGAAAAAATTACTCGCATTGATGACCATATTCCCACAAAAGAAGAGTTAGAAGAATCATTAAAGGATGTTCCACAAGAGGATATTGATAAGTATAAAGCAGAAGCGCAAACTTTTATAAAACGACATAAAATAAAGGTTGACCAATCTGTATAACGATTTTACAACATAATCAAAGCACTACCTTTGGGTGGTGCTTTTTCATAGTTAATTAAAGGCTTTAAGCAACGCTGCGCTTAAGGTCTTTTTTTATACACGTTAGCCGCACGACAGACGGCAAATTCATTAATTTATCTAAGGTGGGAGCAAGCCACCATAAAAAGGCAGGAGGATTTATGAACTTTTTACAAGGCATGTTGAGCGAAGATACAATCAAAGAACTCAACGAGAAGTTAGGCGAAGAGTTGCTTAAACAAGTGAACGAAAAAATCGGCGATTATAAAATCGATTTCGGAAAAGAAAAAATGATTCCGAAAGCCGTATTTGACGCTGATAGAGACAAACTTAAAACGCAACTTTCAGAACGAGACGAACAACTCAAAAAACTTGTCAAAGACGCAGACGATAATACGGTATTGCAAGCCAAAATTAAAGAAATGCAAACCGCCAACGAAACTGCAA
>JAZRVM010000020.1:0-20247 GCA_045599205.1 Christensenellaceae bacterium
ATGGCTACGATCCGACTTTGGAAAAGATTTCATTGGTTGAAGCCGGTAAGCAAAAACACGAAAAGAGTAAAAAAGTCAGAACGGTCGGTATCGTTTTCGGCGCTCTTTCGATTTTGTTTCTTGTTGCAGGCTTGGCTCTCGGTATGGTATTACCGTACTTTGTTGACGGTTTCTTGGGAATTGAAGTTTGCGCTTTGCATACGATAATGGCCATTTTAAGCGATATCGGTAATTACACTATTTTCAGTCTTATTTACTTCGGTATTCTCGGTGGGCTTATTATTATTTCGCTTGTTTATATTATTTTCCAAATCGTTAAGATGTTTAAGAAAAAGACGACGCTTTCCGGAGATTCGAGAATTTTAGTTCCGTTTGGTTTAATTGCCGTTGTATATATGGTTATGCATGAATTTGCTTGTAACGGCGGAGTAGATTTTATCGGATTCTACGTTGAAGAAAATATGATTGCGCATTTGGCATCGATTTTGTCGTTGATACTTCCACTTCTTTTGATTTTTGTTTATAAGATTATTTTAATCAGAGCAAATGCATCGAACTGGGAAAAAGAAGGCAAGAAGATATCTTCGCTCAACGTTCTTTCGGCACTTGCAAACGTCTTTGCAATCGTTATGGCACTTGTTTTCCTTTTCATCTTTGCCGGTATTTTGGCAGAAGTTATGTCGGGGGACATCAAAGGTGCGCTTGGTAGTTTACTTGTAAGCACTTATAGGTCTTGTCCGTTCAGTTCGGGGTTAGCACTCGTTTTATCGATTATTGTATCGTTAGAAGATTTGCTTGCTGCCGGTGTTCCTGCAATTATCGGTATAGTATGTACGGTTGTATTCTTCGCAATGAATCTTTGGATGCTTTTCGAACTTATCCGTTCGGTTGCAGGTTTCATCGTTGCTTGTTTCCGTTCGGGACTTGACGCAAATTACGTAAGGGGTTCAAATTACTTTAAGTATTCGTCGCCTAAGCGTTCGGCACTCCGTCTTGCACTTGCAACTTTCTTGACAATGCTTTTCAGCGTAGTTGTTCCGCTCTTGTTACCTCTCTTAGTAGGCGAAGCATTTGAAATGCCTGATATGATGAGTCTTATCGGAATCGTTGCAACTCTCGTATTGTTTATCGTTGTATGTATTCTTTGCGGTATTTACAATAAGAAAGTTAAAAAAGATAAATACGGACTTTTATACGGCGTTGATTATTTTGACGGCGAAAAGGAAGGTATTGATTTTAATAAAGACTTGGTATTGGAAGAACAACTTAAAGATTCCGTTGATTGCCTCGTTGCAAACAGCAAGGTAAAAGGTAAAGTTCCTACGACGGCTGCAGTTCCTGTTGCCGAACCGGTTGCAGAACCTGTTGCAGAAGAAGTTGCAGAACCGGTTGTAGAAGAAGTTGTTGAACCGATTGCAGAAGAAATTGAAGAACCGGTTGTAGAAGAAGTTGAAGAACCGGTTGTAGAAGAAGTTATTGAACCTGTTATTCCGGTTGCACCGATTATAGTTGAAACGCCTGTTAAGGAAGAACCTGTTAAGGAAGTCGTTAAAGAAGAACCTGTTAAGGAAGAACCGAAACCTGTTCAAAACGCACAACCGCAGGCAGTTTCTCAACCGGCACAAGCTATGACTTACGTTTACTACGTTCCTTACGGAATGCAAAATATGGGAATGCCGTATCCTCCTATGGGATATCAACCATATCCGGTATATCCGCAAATGCCACCGGTATATCCGCCTATGTATAATCCTTATATGTCGTATCCACCTGTTCAGCCTGCACCTCAACCTGCACCTGCACCTCAACCTGCACCTCAACCTGCAAAAGAAGAGGTTGTTGAAGAACATGTTCAAGAAACGACGGCTACTGACGATTCCGCTCTTATAATTCCAAAGAAAACCTTGGAAGAAAAGATTGCTGATTTATCGGCAGAAGAAAAGAGAAATTATAATTCTATCGTAAAATATGCAATGGCAAAAGAAGGCGTTAAACGTTCAACAAGTACCAACGCCGACATCGTTACTCTCGGTAGAGATTGTATCGTTAAGATTCAAATTAAATCGGGTATAATCGTATGTTCCTTCTCGTTCTATAACTACGAGGCAAAAGAACTTATCAAGAGCGAAAAGTCGGTTAAAGAACGTTTAACAACAATTCGTGTCGTTGATAAGGAATCGCTTTCTGCCGTTAAACAAAGTATTGATCTTGCTTATAAACTTGCTGTTGAAGCAAAAGAAGCAAAGCATCAAGAACAACTTCGCAAACGTCGTGAAGCAAAGAGAAACGCTAAGGCAAAGTAATTAAACCTTAAATACAAAAAAGCACTCCGAACGGAGTGTTTTTTTGTGTTTAGAACAAAAAGAATTTATTAAAGGCAATATTTTACTTGAAAAAAAGCGAGGTATATATTATAATTATTAAGAAATAGGGGTATCGCCAAGCGGTAAGGCAACGGACTCTGACTCCGTTATTTCATAGGTTCGAATCCTATTACCCCTGCCAAAAGCCAACGCAACAGCGTTGGTTTTTTTATGGGCGAAAGTTGACGCTACAAAAAGAAAATATACGATTCTTTATTGATTTATTTTTTAATAAATGGTAAAATATTTGTAAGGATATTATGGCGAAATTGTTTTTTAATTATTATAAAAGTTTTCATTGTATTGCATCAAAGTGCAAACACAGTTGTTGTGAAAAATGGCAAATTGATATTGATAAAAAGTCGCTCAGAAAGTATAAAAAGGCGAAGGGGAATCTTAAAAAAGAACTGATTTCGGGTGTTGATTTTTCTCATTCTTGCTATAAAATGAATAACGGCAGATGTGCTTTTTTAGATTCGGAAAATCTCTGTAAAATCATAAAAGATTCGGGGGAGAAATTTTTGTGTCAAGTATGTGCCGACCACCCGAGAGTGAGAAATTATTTTTTTAATAGGGTTGAAACGGGGCTTTCCCTTGCATGCGAAGAAGCGGGGCGGATTATTCTTAACTCGGACCATATTTTTTTAGTTGATAAAAAGGGCAACAAAGCAGAATATAAAGGCAAGAATTTTTCACTTAAATTCAGAGAAAAAATTTTAAGTGTCGTTCGGGATTCGAGTTTACCGTATTCGGTCGCATATCTTAAAAACTTTTCCGAAAGTGAAAAAGAAACGAACGTTAAAAAAATAATCGAAAAAATTTTAACGCTTGAAATTATGAACGAAAGTTTTATTATAACTTTGAATAACGTAAAATCGTCAATTTCGGCGACGCCTTTAAGTAGTAAATTATTAACCGATATTTCCGAAAAGTTAAAAAGTCAAACGAAAAACTTACTTTTATACTTGATATATAGGCACTGTTCCGTTAAATCAGATAAAGTAAATATGCAGGTTAGGGTGAAGTACGTTGTCGATACGTTTATATACATTATATATATGTATATTGTAAGAAGTAAAACCGAAGGCGAAAGCAGTGAACTTTTTATTGACGTTTGCCGTGAATATTCGGCTGAAATCGAATATAGTGACGACAACCTTTACGAAATGTACGATTTTTTTGAAGAAGAATTATATAGAGAAAAATTTTTGGAGAAAAAAATATGAAAGTAGCAGTTTTTTTTGCAAACGGTAGTGAAGAAATCGAAAGCTTAACCCCTGTTGACGTTTTGCGCCGTGGCGGTTGCGAAACCGATTTAATATCCGTTTCGGGGGATAACCCCGTTGGCTCACACGGGATAGGCGTTTTATGTGATAAAAAAATCGAAGACGTGTGCCTTTTGGAATACGACGCTTTAATTATTCCCGGTGGACTTCCCGGGGCTAACAATATGGCAAATAACGAAACTCTCGTTATGGCAACGAAAAAGGCGTTAGAACAAAAAAAACTCGTTGCTTCGATTTGCGCTTCGCCGTCAGTCGTACTGGCTGACAGCGTTAAAATTTCGGGCAGAAAACTTACGTGTTTTCCGTCGCAGAAATTTATCGAAAGCGTAAATAAAAACAACGTTTACGTAAACAAAAACGTTGTCGTCGATGGAAATTTAATAACGGGTAACGGCCCGAAATCGGCACTTGAATTTTCGATTGCGATTTGCGAGTATTTGGGCATAGAAATAAAAATCTAAAAAGCAAAAATATTCAATAAATTGCAAATATTTTATTGTAATATTTATTTAACTGTGGTATTATTATCAAAAAGCATTAAGGAGTAAATTATGTTTGACCCATATTCAATAGGAGAATTTTCCTTCCCGAAAGATTTTATTTTCGGCAGTGCGACCGCAGGTCATCAAATCGAAGGTAATAACGACAAAAGCGGATATTACTATTATGAACAAGAAGAACACGCAAAAAATCCCGAATTCGAACTTTCGGGCATGGCTTGCAACAGTTATAATATGTATAAGGAAGATATCGACCTTTTAACGACGTTAAAGCATCAAATGTTCCGTATGAGCGTTGAGTGGTGCAGAATCCAACCGAGTGAAGGCGAATTCGACCAAAAAGAAGTTGACCATTATTTAACCATTTTGAATATGCTTAAAGAGCGTGGGATTAAGATTTGCATTTCGCTCGTTCATATGACGACACCACGTTGGTTCGGCAAAAAAAAGGGTTTTGAAAATTACGAAACGTGCAAAAAATACTGGGAAGATTACCTTGAATTTATCGTTCCGATTTTGTCGCCTTATACCGATATGTGGACGGTACTTAACGAAACGAATTGTGGTGTTGATCCTTCGATTTTCCCTTATAAATTCGATTCCGTTCGTTATCATGCACTTGCTTACCATATAATTAAAAAATACAGCAAAGCACCGATAAGTACGACTTTTGCGCTTATGCAACAGTTTGCTAGGCGTCAAAACGATAAGTTCGATTTGGCCATGCAAAATTATTACGATATGCTTCAAAACGAGTACTGGCTCCACGCAGTAAGAACGGGTGAACTCGTTATTCCGGGGTATAAGGCAATTTTCGATAAAGATATAAAAGATACTTGCGATTACTGGGCAGTAAACACTTACGTCAGAACCATGATTGATTCGAGAAAACCGCATTGTAGTTGCGATAGGTATTCTTTTAGTAAACTTCAAATGACGAATATGAAATTCTATCTCGATATGATTGACCCCGAATGTATTATTCATAACCTTACAAGGCTTACGGATAAACCTGTATTTATTACGGAAAACGGCTGTTCTTGCGACGACGACGATTTCAGAAAGATTTGGATTGTCGAATATCTTTCCGCAATTCGTGAAGCAATGGATATGGGCGTTGACGTAAAGGGATTTTTATACTGGTCGCTGTTAGACAATTACGAGTGGCGTTCGTTTAAGCCTAAATTCGGACTTGTTTCCGTTGACCGTGAACACGACTTTAAGCGTGAAATTAAGCCTTCTGCTTACCTATACCGAGAAATTATCGAGAATAAAGGATATAGGCCGGAGATGCTTAAAAAGTATTTAAAAGAACTTCCGAAGATAAAATACGACTGGGTTAAATAAGATTATTTTTCCGTATTAAAAAAATATTGATAATAAAAATCGACTGAAAAATACAAGTGATTTTGTGCTTTTCGGTCGATTTGAATTTTAATATCGAAAAATTATTTAAAAATTTTATTAAAATTTCTTGCATTTTAACTTTGCTTATGATATAATACCCAAAGTAGAAAAAGGAGACGCACTTATGACGACTTGTTTGACGAAAGTTAATATTCCTGTCAACATAGTTAAAGGCGTTTTGCCCCCTTTTTTCTCGGCATCATTATTTCATTTTCATTTGTAAATTAAAAGTCCTATTTTTTAGGACTTTTTTTTTAGGATAAAACAAAAACTTTGGAGGAGAACTTATGAACAAAAATTTAACGTATGGCGTTACACAAAAACCACCGTTTGGTAAAAACTTGGTTTACGCCTTCCAACAAGTACTTGCTATTTTGGCAGCAACGGTTTTGGTACCTGTTTTGGTAAACACAGACCCTAACGTTGTTCCGGGCAACGGTGCAACACTTAGTCAAAGTGCGGCACTTATCGGTGCAGGTGTAGGTACACTCGTATACCTTCTTTTCACGAAATTCAAAAGCCCTGTATTTTTAGGCAGTTCTTTTGCTTTCATTTCACCGCTATGTACAGGTATCGCATTTGGTTACTGCGGTGTTATTTTGGGCGCAATTTTAGCAGGTCTTGTATACGTAATAATCGCACTCATTATAACGAAAGTAGGTGCAAACTGGATTAACAAACTTATGCCACCTGTAATTATCGGGCCAACGGTTGCTTTAATCGGGTTATCTCTTTCGGGTTCTGCAATGAACAACTTGATGAACATTGCAGTTAGCCCTGCAAATTATAACCTTCTTGCAATCTTGGTTGGTTTGGTAACTTTCCTTGTAACCGTTTTAGTATCGGTTAAAGGTAGCAAAGGCTTAAAACTTATTCCGTTCGTAATCGGCGTAGGTGCAGGTTACGTTCTTGCAGTATTACTTACTCTCTTCGGTTACGTACTCGGCGGTGTTGAATACTTCAATCTCGTTGACTTCTCGGCATTTAGTAAAATCGCAGATATGTCTAACTGGCTTCCGAACCTTACTTTCGTAGGGGCAATTAAGGAATTGGCAGACGGTAACGCTTTGGTTACGGGCGCAGGCTTCGTTTCGATTCTCTTGGCTTTCGCTCCGGTTGCTCTCGTTGTATTTGCCGAACACGTTGCCGACCATAAGAACATTTCGTCAATCATCGGCGAAGATTTACTCGAAAATCCGGGACTTAACAGAACGCTTTTAGGCGACGGCGTAGGTTCAATCGCAGGTGCTTTCTTCGGCGGTTGTCCGAACACAACGTACGGCGAATCAATCGGTTGCGTTGCAATTACCGGTAACGCTTCGGTTTACACCATTTTCACAACGGCAATTATGTGCATCGTTCTTGCATTTATTTATCCTATCATGGTACTTATCGAAAGCATTCCTTCTTGCGTAGTTGGCGGTATCAGTATCGCACTCTACGGTTTCATCGCAGTATCCGGTTTAAGAATGTTCAAGAACGTTGACCTTGATAACAGCAAAAACTTGTTCGTTGTCGCTGCAATCTTGATTCCTGGTATCGGCGGATTATCTTTACAGTTCGGCGGAACGTACGGCGCACCGCTTATCGAGATTTCATCTATCGCTTGCGCACTTATTCTCGGCATTATCGTAAACTTACTCTTAAAACCGGGTAAGCCTGAAATAAAGAAAGAAGTTACGTATTCTAAAGAAACCGAAGAAACAATGTTCGGTGTTCAAGAAAAAGCTGAAAAGTAATTAAAACAATAAAAACATTTAGCCGAAATCTTGCCCAAAACGTGGGCAAGATTTTTGGCACCCAAGGAGAAAAAATGAAAGAATATAAAAACGTACATATATTAGACCATCCGCTTATTCGTCATAAACTTGCAATAATCAGAGATAAGAACACGACGACAAAACAGTTTAGGGAAGTGGTAAGCGAAATTGCAACGCTTATGGCTTACGAAAGTTTTAAGGACGTTCCGACTCAAGAAATCGAAGTTGAAACTCCGCTTGAAGTAACCAAACAAACCGTTGTTAAGGAAAATTCAATCGCAATCGTTCCTATTCTCCGTGCGGGGCTCGGTATGGTTGACGGCGTTTTAACTCTTTTCCCTGCCGCAAAAGTAGGGCATATCGGACTTTATAGAAACGAAGAAACTTTAGAACCGCAAGAATATTACTGCAAACTTCCGACAGGTATCGAAGACAAAGTCGTTATGGTAGTTGACCCGATGCTTGCAACGGGTGGAAGTGCTTGCGACGCTATTAAACTTTTGAAAAAGCGTGGGTGCAGAAAGATTAAACTTATGTTTATTATCGCAGCACCTTGCGGAGTTGAAAAGGTTGCCGAAACTTACCCTGACGTTGAAATTTACGTTTCGACGCTTGACCGTTGCTTAAACGAAAACGGTTATATACTTCCGGGGCTTGGTGACGCAGGCGATAGAATTTTCGGCACGAAATAATTTCCAAAGTTAAATAAAACCACTTCAAAAGCCGTCCTCTTATAGGGATTCTCATTTATAACAAAAGTATAGCCCACTATACTTCGCATTTTGCGAAATATAGTGGGCTTTTCTTGTCCACAAAAAAATATAATAGTTATATTTTTATTCTTGTGGTTAAAAGTGATATGCAAAACAAGTTTTGCGTTTTATTTTGCGAAGAAAAATACAAGGTTCTGTTTTTACATGTTCTTCTATTTTGTTTTTTGCAAAGTTATATTAAATAAATCCTTAACTTGCCGTAGGCAAATATAACTGCGAAGCAATATCACTCCCTATAAGCGAATAAAACAAATCCGCTTGCGGATTTATTTAGTTGTCGCCTTTCCCTACGGTAAGAGCGACAACGAAGTGGTTTTTTATTATATAAGCGGTAATTATTATAAACGGCATTTAGCATAAAAAAGATTGATAAAAAACCGTCATTAAATTATTGACATTAAGTACGGTTACGAATATAATAATGTAAAATTAAATAAAAGGAGGGCAGTTATGTCAAAATTCATTAAAAGTTTTGACAAAGCGGTTGTAAATATGGACGCAGATTTGATGGTCTTATGTATTGCGTCGGCGTATTTTATGGAGTAGTGCTTTGTTAAGCTTGGGGTTCTTAACCGTGGGGTTAAGGGCTTTTTTATTTTTAAAGTTTTTTGGCTGTTTTTACCGTCTTTTTTTATTATAATGGCATTTTTCTTGACTGAAAACATTTGTTGGATTATAATATTAATATAAGTAAAGGAGAAAAAAATGAACACAAAATTCATGCATCCTGCAGAACAAATCGTTATGCTTATGAACAGAGTTTATCAAAATAAACTCACGACCACTTCGGGTGGTAATTTTTCCGTTAAAGACGACGAAGGTAATATTTGGATTACGCCTTCCGGGATTGATAAAGGCTCGCTTACGCCTGCCGATATTTGCAAGGTTTCGCCGGACGGCAAAGTTACGGGAAAGTATGCTCCGTCTTGCGAACTTCCTTTCCATACAATGGCTTATAAAGAACGTCCCGACATAAGGGCAGTTCTTCACGCTCACCCCGTTGCACTCGTCAGTTTTTCCCTTTGTCGTGAACTTCCCGACGTAAACGTTATTCCGTCGCCGTATATGATTTGCGGTAAAGCGGAAAATGCGGGTTATGAAGTCCCGGGAAGTATCGCTTTAGGTAATCAGATTATCGAAGTGCTTAAAAAGGGCTACAATATCGCAATGATGGATAATCACGGCGTTACCGTCGTTGCCGACGACCTTTTTACGGCATTTAAGCGTTTTGAAATGTTTAACACGGCGGGAAAAATTGCCATTTCTTCTAAAAAACTCGGTACACCCGTATCGCTTACCGAAAAGGAATTGAAGTTTTATGCGGGAGTAAAGCATGAACTTTTGGAATTTAAGGTTGAAACACGAACGGCACAAGAAATGCAACTCCGTAAAGAAATTTGTGCTTTTACGAAACGTTCGCTTTCTCAAGGTATTTTTTCGGCGGTTCGTGGCACTATCGCTTCAAGAATCGGTGAAGACAGTTTCTTAATCACACCGCACGGCATCGATAGGCTTTATATCGAACCTGAAGATATTGTAAGAATCGATAACGGCAAAAGGGAAGAAGGGAAAATTCCGTCGTACTTTGCCGAAACGTGTAGGGCAATTTTATTAAATCATCCGGAAATCAATGCAGTATTTATTGCCGAACCTGAAAACATTATGGCATACGCAGTAACCCATACGCCGATTGACAGCAGAACTATTCCCGAATCGTATATTCAAATGAGAACGGTTAAAAATTTGCCGTTCGGAATGCCGTTTAAGAATCCCGAAAAGGTTTCAAAGACGATTTGTTCGAGTACGCCTGTGGTTATTATCGAAAACGACTGTGTTATAAGCACGGGACATTCGGTAACCAACGCATTTGACAGAATGGAAGTTGCCGAGTTTACGGCAAGTACGATTATCAACTCGATGCCGATAGGAAATATCGTTAAAATTACCGACGAAGAAGTTGAAACGATAAATCACGACTTTAATATAAAATAACGTCTTTAATATAAATTAACTATAAAAAGGATATGCGGGGCATATCCTTTTGCTTTAATAAACTCACCTTTCGGTGGGTTTTTTATTTTTGTGCGTAAACGTTGACGCTGACTGTCGGGATAATCATATCGAAGACGTTATCCTTGTTTTGTAAAAAAAACTCGGTATGCTTTCCGTAAAGATAATCTAAAATACCCAAAAAATCACATTTAAGAGTTTTTTCTTTTTCTATTAAAGAAAGTATGGTATCGTACAGGTCTTTTTCGACCTTTGCCTTAACTTTTGGGTCAATTACATTTATTTCATTGTTTTCCGGAAAAGTTTTTGTTTTATTATTATCGCTTTCTCTACAAAAAACATCGACGTTTAAGTTAAAATAAACGCCGTTGTCGGTTGGACGAATATTTCTATCGACAACGTTATTTAAGACGGTCAAAAGATAGTTTTTGCCTTCGACGTCGTTTACTTTTATCAAACTTTCTTTTACGCTCGTTTTTATAAGGTTATAAGCCTTCGTTTGATTTGTCGTAAGAGTGCCCACGTATTTCCCCTTATGAAAAAGTGCCGTTTCCGTGAGATTAAAAACGGCTTTTTTATCTTCTTTGCCACCACTTTGTTGCTCGTCTTGACCTTCGGACGGGGACTGCGGTTCGTCTTGCATGGTGCAAACGGGCATAATTGACGTTTGTGATTTAGAGTAGTATCCGAGTGAAAAAGAACGGATATCGGTTGTCGCCGTGTCGGTATCAAGCCCGGGGTCTTTTAATAATATTTTTTGTATTGCAAAGGAAGATATGCTGTCAAGTGGAGAAGCAGACTTTATTACTTCGCTTGCTTTCCCCATATAAAAAACGACGTTCGTTGAATCTTGAATACGAAGGGTTTTGGAAAAATAATCTAAAAAGTCGTTTATATCTTCGTCGATAAAGTCGCTTCCTATAATAATAAGATTGCAAAAAGCAAGCTTTGGATACCAACCCGAATTGTTGCCTATATCTTTTATTGCTCCGCCTATCGTGTCGCCCTCGCCCGAAATAACGGCTTTTTGGTTTTCGTCGTTTTTCTCCGACGCTTCGGGAACGGCAATTTGTGCGGTTACGCTGTATTCCTTTTCAGTCCCTTTATCTATCGAAATGGCGGTAATTATCGAAGTTTTTTCAATATCGACAAGCCCGAAATTGTTTGTTAAAAACAAGACGAAAAGAAGGCAAAAACATAAAAACACTATTTTGGTTTTAATAAACTTCATTATATTTCTCCTTAATAGGTAAGCCGATTTTTTTATCTTTTATGCGCAACGGAAGAAAAATAAAGACAGGGAAAATCGTCATAAAAAACATAAAGTAACTAAAATAATCGAGAATAAAATTTATGACCGAAAGAAGGTATTGCTTAAAAAACATCAAGAAAATCATTAAAAGAATAATGAAAAAAAGCGACGAGTAAACGGGCTTAACGTCGTATGCTTTTTTTAAGGCTTTTGCACCGAAAAATATCGGAAGCGACGCCGAAATAACGTTGACGAACAGGATACAAAAGACGCCCAAGTAATCAAATCGTGCCGTGCTGTTTATCGACGTTGAGTACTTCGAAATTTCGGAAAGCGAAAAAGTTTGTCTTATAGAAGTCGTCATAAAAATCGAATAGAAAAATATTAAAAAGATTACGACGGAAAGGTATGCGATTAAAAACGACAAAGAGATTTTCGTTCTGTCGTTTTTCTTTAATTTTGCTTCGCCCATAAAAAATAACATATAAACGCTATCGCCAAACCAAACGAAAGGTTTTTGAAAGTTTGTTAAGATGTTTTTCGGAAAAGATATCCCGATAGGCAAAAGATTAAAGAGTTTTACGTTCGACACCGACATTGCAAGTAAAATTATAAGTCCGAGTATCGTAAAATAACACAGTAACTCTCCAAGTCTTCCGAGTGAGCGCAACGAAAGTGTGGATAGGTAAACGGGAAGAACGAAGAAAGGAAAGAAGTAAAAATCCGTCGCAACGGCTTCGTATAAGGTCAACTTAACAAAATAACACAGTTCGAAAACGGGGATAACCGCACGCATAAAAAGCATTACGGCGTAGAGAGAATAAACGAGTTTGGCAAAAACGTTTCCGAAGGTTTGGGAAATTAACGTGTAAAAATCGCAGTCGTATTTTTTTGATAAAAAGAGCGTAATTTGTAAGCACGAAAAATCTATAATAAACGAAAAAACCGCACACAGCCATACGTCGTTATCGAAAACGGTCGAGAGTGCGCTTGGCATAAAAAACAGTTTAAGAGGTGGCAAAAACGCCA
This sequence comes from Christensenellaceae bacterium, assembly GCA_045599205.1. Lineage (GTDB taxonomy): Bacteria > Bacillota > Clostridia > Christensenellales > Borkfalkiaceae > UBA1259. The sequence continues at coordinate 12,381 of JAZRVM010000020.1, forward strand.
CGAAAAAAAGACATATTTGCCGTGAATATACTTCTTTATTATTTGATACGGTCATTTTTTCTCCTTCTTATTTTATCGATTAAATTAGTCGAAAGCCTTTTACGGTTGGTGTTTAATATGGATTTCGGTCTAAACGGATTTTCGCCCACAAACGACTTTATAAGTCCGTCTTTTAAGTCGCTGTATATTATCGGAGCGAACGGCGCAACGAGTGGCGAGCCGTAGTTGGTAAAAGACACGGTGTAAATAATCAGCACAAGACTTATACAAATAAGTCCGAATCCGCCGAGAGAACCCGCAACGACCAAAAGCACGAAACGTATTATTGAAAAAATCTGTTCGAGTTCCGGTACGGTGTAAAGGCATATCCCCGAAAAGGCGACAATCATAAGTGTCGGTGCGGAAATTATACCTGCTTCGACCGCCGTTTCGCCGAGAACCAAACCGCCGACAATGGATACGACCATGCCCACGTATTTGGGCATTCTGACGCTGGCTTCGTTTAGTATTTCGAAAATCAACAGAGTAAAAAACATTTCGATACTCGGCGATAAGGGGATTCCCTTTATACTGTTTACTATCGTCAATAAAAACGAAAGCGGAATAAGTTGCAAATGAAAGAGTTCGGACGCAACGAAAAAAGCGGGCAGGTATATCGACACGAAAACGCTTATCGTTCTTATTATTCTTGCAAGCGTTGCCGAGTACGGCGACGAATAATAATCCGACGGGCTTTGGAAATCTTCTATAAGAATATATGGAAGGGTAAGAACGATAGGCGAGCCGTCAACGATAATACCGATTCTGCCTTCTAAAAGTTTTGCCGATAAAATGTCGGGTTTTTCGGTGTTGCCGAGTTGCTTAAACAGCGACGTTTTATGTTCACCTAAAAATTTTGCGATATAAGACGAATCGATAACCGCATCGATACTTATTGCTTGAATTTTTTTCACGATAACGTCAACGAGTTTTTTGTCGGCAATACCGTCGATATAGCAAACGCTAATCGCAGTTTTCGAGTATTCGCCGACCTCTAAATTTATAAACTTTAAGTCGGCGTTTTTAATCCTTCGGCGAAGGAGCGACACGTTTGTCGAGATGTTTTCGACGAAACCTTCACGTGGACCTTTTATTACTGCCGACGTAGGGGGCTCTGTTATTGCACGCTTTTCGATGTTTTTAAGCCCAAAAGATAAGCACGTGTTATCGGGGAAAAGAATTACGGTGTTGCCGTCGGTAACTTCGTCGGGTATATCCGATAGAGCCGATATTTTCTTTTTTTCGGGGCTTAAAAAGACATCGAAAACGGAAGAGTTTTTTGTTTTTGCGTCAAGTAAGGGTTTAATAATCAATTCGCCGACTGCCTTTTTGTCCGTCAATTCCTTGTAAAAAATAAGCATTGCCGTTTTGCTTTTATGCTTAACCGGTAAAAAGACCAAGTCGTCGGACTGCATATTATTTTTGAGATATTCGATATTTTTATTAAAACTTTTATAAAACCGCATACGTATATTATTAAATTTTTTTCGGTATTTTATACTATTTTCCCCATTAAAAAAAGCCCGTTTTCACGGGCTTAAAAAATGCTAACTTTGTGTAGCGTTTTTTGGCTAAAATAAATGAATATTGTTTTTTGCAATCACGATAATCTTTGCGATTTCTTTAAGTTTCTCATCCGTTTGTTCGGTAACAAACGTGGATAAAACCCGTGTGATTTTTATAATTTTTTCGTCGTCGGTTATATTTTCCGACAAAATTTCGACAATCGCCTTCGTCGCTTTATCTAAAACTTGTTCGGGAACAACGCCGTTAATTATACTTTCAACGGACAAATAAACGGGGTCAACGCTTATGTTTACACAGTCGCCGATACTTTTGCTTTTTAAAATCTTTTTTATTAAAGAATAAAAAACGGTAGAAAGCGACCCGCAAATAAGCCCTGCCGATACCGTCTGTTCGGGGAAAGACAATGCGTGGCTTATAAAGATAAAATCGTAAATTGCGTTAAAAAGTACGCCCAAAACAAAGGGAACGATGCCCCTGATTTCGATAGGAAACTTGCTTTTTAAGATTTTGTCTAAAACAAGTAAAATTATACTTATCGTTAAAGCGATAATAACCGACGGTAAACTGTAACTTTGATAAAAACTTACTATTTGCTCCATATTCATAATTAACCTTCTTTTAAGTGGCTAATTATTCACAATCATCGTGAGCCTTGTTATACCTAAAATAATAATAGTAATTAAAGTTGAGATAAAAAGTAATTGAGATAATTAACCCCCCTTAATTAAAAATTTTCCAAACGCCGATTCATAATAAGATGAAAAAAATTTTTTCATAGCCGTATATGACAAAAAAGGGTACAAGCCGAAAATTATTTTTGACGGGAGAAAGTCATACATTAAGGTAAAGGAGTTAATTATGTTTTTGGAATCACTTTTATTTTTACTCGGTAAAGTAATTTTTTTTACAGGCAGTATTGCTTTTAACAATTCTTTTTTGCGTCCGCTTTCAAAAGAACAGGAAGAAGATGCGATAGTTAAAATGAAGGCAGGCGACGAAAAAGCAAAGGAATTGCTTATTAATCATAATATGCGTTTGGTCGCTCACGTTGTTAAAAAATATACGGGTTCTGCGGAAACGGACGACTTAATATCCGTCGGCAGTATAGGGCTTATTAAGGCTATCAATACCTTTGAACCTAACAAAGGCACTCAACTTGCAACGTACACGGCAAGGTGTATCGAAAATGAAATATTGATGCTTCTTCGTGCCAACAAAAAGCATAAAAACGACGCATACTTATCAGAGAGCGTCGGAACGGATAAGGACGGTAACGAATTGACGCTTATGGACGTTTTATGCGATAATAACGCCGACGTCTTTACCAAAGTCGATAGGGGGATTGAAAACGATAAATTACTTAAAATCATAAAGGAAACTCTTACCGACAGGGAGTTTAAGGTTATTTGTTTAAGGTACGGATTAAAGGGCGGAAAGGCTTATGCCCAGCGTGAAGTGGCGTACTTTTTAAGAATATCAAGGTCATATATTTCACGAATAGAGAAAAAAGCGATAGAAAAACTCAAAGTGGCACTAATAAAAAATAATTTCTATTGCTAAACCGATAAAAATATGTTAAAATATATACTATGGAAAGTATGAGCGAAAAAAAGGTTGCAGTCGTTGCAATTATAGTAAGCGATGAAAATTTATCGCAAAGGGTAAACGAAATTTTACACGATTTTCGTCTGTATATCGTCGGAAGGCTGGGGCTTCCTTATAGAGAAAGGAACTTCTCCGTCATAAGTATCGTTATTGACGCCCCGCAGGAAGTTATTAACAGTTTGTCGGGTAAACTCGGTATGCTTAAGGGCGTTTCAAGTAAGGTGCTTATAACCAAATGAGTAAGACGTATTCGTTTATCTCGGGCGCAACGGGTGGAATAGGTAAAGCTTTTTGCTATGCGCTCGCCAAACAAAACAACAATTTATTTTTAACGGGAAGAAGTGAAGAAAAACTCGAAACGCTTAAATCGGACTTAAAAAAAGCAAACGAGAATATAGATATTATTTGTTTTGCTTGTGATTTGACAAGCGACACGGATAGGCAAAAAATGTTTGACTATATTCGTGAAAACGACCTTCTTTTTTCCTATCTTTGTAACGTTGCGGGCGTTGATACGCAAATGGGCTTTAACGATTACACGAGAAGTAAAATGTTGTTTCAAATCCGTGTCAACGTCGAAGGCACGATTGATATAACCAAAGAGATATTGCGTCACGTCGACAAGGGGCTTAAAATAATAACGATAAGCAGTATGTCGGGGGTTTCGCCCATGCCGTATTTTGCACTTTATTCCGCATCGAAATCAATGCTTACGAACTTTTTTACTTCGCTTCATTACGAGCTTAAAAAAGAAGGAATAAAGGTTACGACGGTACTGCCTGCCGGTGTTTATACAAGGCCGGATATCTGTATGGAAATAAAGACGCAGGGACTTTGGGGTAAAATTACCGCAAAAACTCCTGAATATATTGCGTCAAAATCGATTAAGGCAGTTAACAAAAACAAGATAAAATTAATCCCCGGTTTTTGGAATAGGGTTTTATACCGTATTATGCATATTATTCCAAAGGGTATCGTTTTAAGGTTTATTGCGCACAGGTGGAAAACCCACAGTAAAGATGCGTTTATATAAGGAGAAAATTTATGAGTTACGCTGATAAAGTTTTTATCGAAAACTGCAAAGACATTATCAATAACGGTGTGTCTGATGAAAATTTGGAAGTACGCCCGAGATGGCTTGACGGCACGCCTGCACATACGCAAAAGAAATTCTGTATCGTCAATAGATACGACCTTCGTAAAGAATTTCCGATTTTAACTCTCCGCCGTACGGCGTTTAAGAGTGCCATTGACGAAATTTTATGGATTTGGCAAAAAAAGTCTAATAACGTTCACGAACTTAACAGTCATATCTGGGATAGTTGGGCAGACGAAACGGGTTCAATCGGTAAGGCTTACGGATATCAACTTGCACAAAAGCATATTTATAAAGAAGGCGAATTCGACCAGGTTGATAGGGTACTTTACGACTTAAAGCATAATCCCGCTTCAAGAAGAATTATGACGAATATTTATACCTTTGCCGACCTTCACGATATGCACTTATATCCTTGCGCATATTCGATGACGTTTAACGTTTCGGGTAACGTTCTTAACGGAATACTCAATCAACGTTCAAACGACGTTGCCGTTGCGAATAACTGGAACGTCGTTCAATACGCCGTACTTCTTAAAATGTTTGCACAGGTTTCGGGGCTTGTTGCAGGCGAACTCGTACACGTTATTGCGGACGCCCACCTTTACGACAGGCATATTCCTATCGTTAAAAAGATGATGGAAAATCCGCAGTTCCCTGCACCGAAGTTTATTATGAATCCCGACGTAAAAGATTTTTATAAGTTTACCGTTGACGACTTTGCTTTGGAAGGGTACGAATATAACAAGATTGATGAAAAGTTTGAGGTTGCAATTTAATGAAAGCGATTGTTGCGGTTGACAAAAAGTGGGGAATCGGCAAGAAAAACGGACTGCTTTTTACTCTCCCTGATGATATGAAATTTTTTAAGGAAAAAACGCTTGGCAAGGTCGTCGTTATGGGTTCTAATACGTTAAAGTCTTTTCCGAACGGAAAACCGCTTAAAAACAGAACGAATATCGTTTTGTTTCCGGGTGGCGAAAAACGGGACGATTGTATCGTCGCCGATAGCCTTGACGAACTTAAAGAAATTTTAAAAGGCTATAATACGGACGACGTGTTTATTATCGGCGGGGCAATGTTTTATAAGACCATGCTTCCGTTTTGCGATGAAGTGTTCGTAACCAAGGTTGATGCCGACGGGGAAGCGGAAGTGTTTTACGAAAACCTTGACGCTTTGCCGAATTTTAAGTGCGTGTTTGAAAGCGAAAAGTTAAACACGAACGGATACGATATTAAGTTTACGACTTACCGAAATAACGACGTAAAAGAATTTTAATTAAAAAAAGAGATACGAATTTTCGTATCTCTTTTTGTTTTAAATAAACTTATTTAATAACTCTTACCTTAATAACGCCGTCGATATTTTCGAGTGATTTTATTGCGTTATTAGACGCTTCGTTTTCGATATCGAGCATGGTTACGGCATATTCGCCCTTACTGTTATTCAGAAGGTTTGCGATGTTGATTTTTTCGTTACCGATAACACCTGTGATTTGTGCAAGAATATTTGCAACGTTTTTATGAAGAACGACGATTCTTGCGTCGGTTGTTCTCGGAGCGGAGCAAGACGGGAAGTTTACCGAATTTACGATATTGCCGTTTTCAATATAGTCAACGAGTTGTTTTGCCGCCATTTCCGCACAGTTGTCTTCGGCTTCGGGTGTCGATGCACCGAGGTGCGGAATACAAACGATATTTTCTTTGCCGATAAGTTCGTCCGACGGGAAGTCAACGATATATCTTGAAACGTTATTCGATGCCGTTGCGTCGATAATGTCAGCATTGTTTACGAGTTCGCCTCTTGCACAGTTGATAATTACGACGCCTTTTTTCATTTTTGCAATCGTGGACTTATTGATAAAGTCTTTGTTTTGGTCTGCTATATAAGGAATATGGATTGTAATATAGTCGCAAGTCTTATAAATTTCTTCGATATCTTTAACGACTGTTATATGTCTTGAAAGACGAAGTGCGCCTGCAACGGAAAGGTAAGGGTCAAACCCTATAACATCCATACCTAGCCCTAATGCGGTGTTTGCTACGCTTGCACCGATTGCACCAAGACCGATAACCCCGAGTTTTTTACCGAGAATTTCACCGCCGACAAAGTTTGATTTGCCTTTTTCTACGAGTTTACCTACTTCTTCGCCGTTACCTTTAAGAGTATTTACCCACTCGATAGCGGGTACGATTTTTCTCGAGCCTAATAAAAGAGCGCAAATAACGAGTTCTTTTACGGCGTTTGCGTTTGCACCCGGCGTGTTAAATACTACGACACCACGGCTTGCATAATCGTTAATCGGAATATTGTTTACGCCCGCACCTGCTCTCGCAACGGCGATTGTGTTTTCGTCTAAAACATAGTCGTGCATCTTAAAAGAGCGGAGCATAATGCCGATAGGGGACGTTGCCGTGTCCGAAACGCAATACGTGTTATCGAAAACCTTGTCGATAACGGGGCTTATTGAGTTAAGTGTTAAAATGTTTTTCATTATTTATTCTCCATTTCGAATTTTTTCATAAATTCGATAAGTGCTTTTACGCCTTCAATCGGCATAGCGTTATAAATAGACGCTCTCATACCGCCGACAAGTCTATGACCTTTAAGCGAAACGAGTCCGTTTTTATTTGCTTCTTCAACGAACTTTGCGTCGAGTTCAACAGACGGCGAAACGAAAGGAACGTTCATAAGCGAACGGTCTTTTTTGTTTACGTTATTAGTATAAAACGACGAGTTGTCGATAAAATCATAGAGAAGTTTTGCTTTTTCTTCGTTGATTTTTTGCATAGTCTTAACACCGCCTAATGACTTTAAGTGTCTGAATACGAGCATTGCCATATAGATAGGGAAGCAAGGCGGAGTGTTATATAAACTGTCGTTCTTGTCTTGAATATCGTAGCGAAGCATAGTAGGGCAAATGTCCATTTGCTTTCCGAGTAAGTCTTTTTTAACGATAACGATGGTTACGCCAGCAGGGGCAATATTCTTTTGTGCGCCGGCGTAGATTAAACCGAATTTTTTTACGTCAACCTCTTCCGATAAAATGCAAGAACTCATATCGGTAACGAGTGTTGCGTCGGTTTTAGGAAGTTCCGTGTAGCGAGTACCGAAAATCGTGTTGTTATATGTAGTGTGAACGTAGTCGATATTATCTCTGAATTTAACGTCCTTCATATCGGGAATATAAGTAAAGTTTGCTTCTTTTGACGAAGCGACAACTGCGCAATCGCCGTATTTTAATCCTTCTTCATAAGCCTTTGTTGCAAAATTACCGGTTAAAATATAGTCGGCTTTTTTGTTTACCATAAGGTTAAGAGGAACGGCAGCAAATTGTTGGGAAGCCCCGCCCTGAACGAACAAAACCGAGTAATCGTCAGGAATATTCATAAGATCTCTCAAAAGGGATTGAGCCTCTGCATTGACAGCCATGAAAGGTTTTCCACGGTGGCTCATTTCCATAATACTCATACCGGTACCGTTAAAGTCCAAAAGTTCTTTTTGTGCTTGCTCCAAAACCGGAAGGGGAAGTGTTGACGGACCTGCTGCGAAGTTGTAAACTCTCATATTTTAATCTCCTACAATCTATTAAATAATAT
>JAZRVM010000021.1:0-19633 GCA_045599205.1 Christensenellaceae bacterium
ATAAAGACGTTTTTGATAAAATGGACGGTTATGAAGATTTTATTAAAACGGGTTGCGAAATAGTGTTTTTACCACGAACGGAAGGCGTTTCGTCGTCGGCACTTAAAGAAAAAATGTTTGCACAATCTTTGTTAGATAAAAATAAGGACACCATAAGAAACAAAACGAGAAGATAAAAATGGACCAAAGGGAAACGGTCGGTAGCGCAAAACGATAAGTTTTTCTATACAAAATAAAAGACTTTTATAAGAAAGTTTTATGGATTTTTTTTTGAATAAGCTTGCGAAAAAAACCTTCGTTGTGCTATACTTAAAAAAATAAAATTTGGAGATATGTTTATGGATAAACGTCCTGACGAAATGAAAAGAATAAATACTCCTGTGCTTGCAAAAGCATTTATTGACGAACAAATAAAGGAGATTAAGGCGCAAGTCGGCGATAAAAAAGTGTTGCTTGCACTCTCGGGTGGGGTTGACTCGTCGGTTGTTGCCGCTCTTTTAATTAAGGCAATCGGCAAAAATTTAACGTGTGTTCACGTTAACCACGGGCTTTTACGTAAAGGTGAACCCGAACAGGTTATCGAAGTTTTCCGTAATCAATTGAAGGCAAACCTTGTTTACGTTGACGCAACCGATAGATTTTTGGATAAACTTGCGGGTGTGGTTGACCCCGAAACAAAGCGCAAAACAATAGGCGCAGAGTTTATAAGGGTATTTGAAGAAGAAGCAAGAAAACTCGAAGGTATCGAATTTTTGGCTCAAGGCACGATTTATCCCGACATTTTGGAAAGTAACGGCATTAAGGCTCACCACAACGTCGGTGGACTTCCCGAAGACTTAAAATTCGGGCTTGTCGAACCACTTAAATACTTGTATAAAGACGAAGTAAGGGTTGTAGGGCTGGAGTTGGGGCTTCCAAAGAGTATGGTTTTCCGTCAACCGTTCCCGGGTCCCGGTCTTGGCGTTCGTTGTCTTGGCGCTATTACACGTGAAAGACTTGAATGTGTGCGTGAATCCGACGCAATCCTTCGTGAAGAATTTGCCAAAAACGGTCTTGACGAAAAGGTTTGGCAGTATTTTACCGTCGTTCCCGACGTAAAATCAACGGGTATTACCGACGGCAAACGTACTTTTGCGTACCCTGTTATTATTCGTGCCGTAAATACCGTTGACGCAATTACGGCAAGCGTTTATAACCTTCCTTTCGAACTTTTAAGCCATATCACCGACCGTATCACAAAAGAGGTTAAGGGCGTTAACCGTGTTCTTTTCGACTTGACACCAAAGCCGTCAGGCACAATCGAGTGGGAATAATTTGATAAAATATAAAAAAAGCGACTTTAATCAAAGTCGCTTTTTTATTTTTTTAAATTTTAATAAAGGTCGTTTTATTAAACTTTTTTTTCGTTTCTTTCGGAAATTCAAAATCGCTTATAACGTAATCGATTTCGGGAAAGGTCATAACGATATTTTTACTGTTCGGGGCATTTAGTTTACTTGAATCGGTAAGATAAAAGACTTTGCTTGAATTATTTTTCATGCACCTGTAAAGTAATTCAAAGACGTTTGAATAAACGTTACCTTTAATGTCAAACCCACCTGACGCAAAGAACATTTTGTCCGCCTTGGTGTGAAGCAGAGTGTCAAACTCTCCAAGCCCGTCGGTCATATAAGGTGCGTCGATTATTTTTCCGCCGAGAACTGTAACGTCAACGTTATTGTCGGCAAGAAAAGACGCAAGAGAAATGTTGTTCGTGATGACGTGAATATTCTTTTTTTCAAGAAGGTAATTAGACATATATTGCGTCGTGGTTGACCCGTCGATAAAAATAGTTTCGCCGTCTTCGATAAACGACGACGCTTTTTTCGAAGCCGACAGTTTTGCGCCTTTCATCTTATCATATCTAAACGGCAGGGGAACGCTTATTTCCTTAATAGGCTCAATCCCACCGTTTATTCGTTTTACTTTTTTCATTTTGGCAAGTGCCACGATATCCCTGTGAATTGTTGCGTTGCTGTAATGAAGTTCAACCATAAGTTCTTTTATCGTTGCAAAACCCCTTGCGCTGACGATTTCGATTATTCTGTCAAGTCTTTCTTTTTGATACATTTTTATTTACCTTTTTTGTTTATTATGAGAAAAAATGAGAATTTGTCAAAGTAACGTCCATTTATTGACAAATTTTAATACTTGAATAGAATTATTATAGTTTAACGACAAAGAGATGTCAAGAAATGAAGGTAAAATACTTATATCAAGGTAATATTTACAAAAATTTCATATTATTTGCCTTTCCTATGGTTATAACGGGGGTACTTTCGCAACTTTATAACACGGTTGACACGATTATTGCGGGAGCTTACCTTGGGGATAAGGCACTCGGCGCAATCGGGGCTTTATCGCCTTTTATCACTTTTTTGTCGTCGTTTATTTACGGGTGCGGTTGCGGGTTCGGTATTTACGTCGCACTTTTATACGGAAAGAAAGAATTTGATAAATTGATTCACGCTTTTAATTCGTTTATCGTGATATTACTCGGTATATGTTTAGTCGTTACGCTTTTTTCTCTTGTTGGAACAGACCTTATTTTGGATATATTTAAGGTTGACGAAGTTATACGAAACGATGCCGGCATTTATTTCAAGGTTTATATGATAGGGTTTTTTGCAATTATTATGAACTCTATCGGCGTTTACGTTCTGAACGCTCTTTCGTCGGGAACCTTTCCGCTTTATATGTCGATTATTTCTTCTTTATGTAACATCGGGGGGAATATTTTAACCATTGTCGTTTTTAAGATGGGTGTATTCGGGATTGCGCTTTCGAGTGTTATTTCGGCATCAATCGTTATGGTTTGTTATTTTATAAGGATTTGGAGATTCGGAAAAGCACTCGGCGTTAAAAATCTTTTCGGGCTTGATTTCCACGCCTTGCGCTTGGGCTCGGGGTACATTATTCCACCAACATTTCAGCAACTTACGATGTACACGGCGTCAATGCTCATTTCACCTATCGTCAACGGTTTCGGGTACGAAATGACTTCGGCTTATACCATAGTTTCAAAAGTGTATGACTTTATCGCAAGTATTTATCAAAACAGTTCAAAAACGCTCGGCAATTACGTTGCACAATGTATAGGAGCAAAAAAATTTGAAAACATAAGAAAAAGTCTTTTGGTTGCGATTTTACAAGCATTTATTTTCATTTTGCCGTTTATCGTTACCTTTTCGATAATTCCCGATATAATAGCGTCGCTTTTTTTATCGGGCGAGTACGCCGTCGAAACCTTTGACTCGGCAGTTTTGTTTATAAGGTACTTTTTGCCTTTCGTTTTATTCAATATGTTAAATAACGTCTTTCATAATATGTACCGTGGGCTTAAAGATAAAATTTTGCTCATTGCATCTTCTACCTTCGGTGCAATCGTAAGACTTGTGTTTACGTATATTTTGGCAGGTATTTACGGCATGACCGGTTTTTATATTGCCTGGGCAATTTCTTGGATTTTAGAAGTTGTTTTCTCTGCTATATTATACTTCACGAACGTTTGGATACCGAAAGAATATAAGGGGGTAATATAAAATTATGACTGATAATTTATCTCAACAAAAAGATAAAAAATTTGAAAAAATCAAGGCTTTTGATATAGGGCTGATTTGTATAACGTCATACTTATGCACATACGTTGTGCGCCATCTTTTGTCCGTTTATAACCCCGAACTTACGGGGGAAGGCGGAATTTTAACGGCAACGCAAACGGCAACTCTTTCTTCCGTCTATATGATTGTATATGCGATAGGGCAATTACTTAACGGCAGTATCGGAGATTACGTCAAGCCGAAATTTATGGGACTTATCGGACTATCGATAGGCGGGTTTTCACTTTTGGGCTTTGCTTTTATTAACAGTTTCGTTTTTAAAATAATTCTTTACGGGTTAATGGGCTTTGGGCTTTCTATGCTCCGTGGCCCGCTCGTTCGGGTTATTTCCGAAAATTCGCTCCCCGCATATGCCAGAATCGCATGTATGTTTTTTTCCTTCGTATCCGTTTTCGGCACTTTCGTCGCAAGCATACTATCGACTGTCTTTAATTATAAAACGGGGTATATAATTTGCGGAATGTTTGCGCTAATAATGGCGGTCTTTTGCTTTTTCGGTATCACTCTTTTAGAAAAAAAAGGGTACGTTAAAACGGTAAACAAGCCGAAATACGAAAGAAAATTTTCTGACTTTTTCGCCGTGTTTAAGCTCGATCGTTTTACATTTTTTATTTTTATTAACGTAGTCGTTGAAATTTCCGCCACGGCAATTACTCACTGGCTCACGCTTTACTTGACGGAGGGTCTAAACTTTTCTAACGAAGTATCGACGTTTATTTATTCGGGCATATCCCTTTTTAGGGCGTTTTGTTCCTTCTTGAGTTTGATACTTTTCAGACTTTCAAAATATAACGACATAAGGGTTATGCGTATAATGTTTTTATGCTCCTTTCTTCTTTTTGCGGGAGTATTCTTCGTTAAAGTTTCGGTAATTAACGTTATATGTTTACTTTTGGCACTTATGTGCATTTCCATTTCTTCGGCACTCGTTTGGAGCGTTTATATTCCGAGTCTTGGGTCAACGGGGCACGTTTCGAGTGCCAACGGTACTTTGGATTGCGTCGGTTACTTCGGTGCGGCAGGCGTTCAAATGATTTTTACTCTCGTTTACGAAAATTTCAGTTGGACGGGTATGGTTATCTCTTGGGGAGCCGTTGCGCTTTTGGGATTTATTATTTCTCTTTTCGGTAAAAAAACCAAAAACGTTACGATTAAATAACATTTTGTTTCAAATACAAAAGCACCTTAAAAGGGTCTTCTCATAGGATTTTTGTTTATAATAAAGTATAGCCCACTATACTTCGTATTTTGCGAAATATAGTGGGCTTTTCTTGTCCGCAAAAAATCAAATCAGAAAAGTTATATTGTTTGCTGTGCAAACAGTGATATTTTTAATCAAAGATTAAAAGTGATATTTTGACTTTCAGTCAAAGTTATATTAAATAAATCCTTAACTTGCCGTAAGGCAAATATAACTGCCGTAGGCAATATAACTCGCTTTAAGCGAATATCACAAATCCGCTTGCGGATTTATTTAGTTGTCGCTTTTCCCTACGGGAAGAGCGACAAGGGCGCTTTTTGTATTTTTTAAAAGGTATTTTTCATACAATATTGTTATGAGAAATACTGCCATAATAAACTTAAAAAATCTTGAATACAACGCTAAAAAAATCAAAATATTTTTAAAAGAATTAAATTCCGTGAATACGAAAATTTGCGCGGTGGTAAAAGCCGACGGTTACGGACTCGGTGCGTGCGAGTGCGCCAACGCATTATATCGCCACGTCGACAGTTTTGCCGTTGCAAGCGTAGAAGAAGGAGTAAAACTGCGGTATTCGGGAATCAACAAGGATATTTTGGTTTTATCACCCCTTTCGGAGCAAGATTTTTTCTATGCGTTCGAGTACGGTTTGACGGTAACCGTCGACTGTATGAAAATTATTAAAAAATTAAACGCCTATGCAGAAGGAATAAATAAAGCAATACGTGTGCATATAAAGTATAACACGGGTATGAACAGGTTTGGCGTGGACGATATAGAAACTCTTAAAAAAATGCTCGATTATATATCAACGTCAAAGAGAATAATTTTGGAAGGATTTTATTCTCACTTTGCTTGTCCCGACGACGACAAAATGAGAAAAGACGCACTCAATAAATTTTTACTTGCTAAAATCGTCGTTAAAGGGTATAATAATAATGTTATATGTCATATCTCGGCAAGCGGGGGGCTTTTATCGGGGGTTACTCTCGATATGGTAAGAGTGGGGCTTTTGCTGTACGGGTTTTTACCTTTTAAGACGGAAAAAATAAAACTTAAAAAGGTTTTGAGATTTTATTCGCCTGTCATTAAGGTAAGAACCGTCGGTAAGGGTAATCACGTTTTTTACGGAAATAAAAAATCACGTAAAAATCTCCGTTATGCCATAACACGTTACGGGTATGCCGACGGGCTTATGAGAAAAAAACGTGGCAATCTTGTGGCAAATAGGTGTATGGACGTTTCCGCCGTTAAAATAAATTCAAAAACGAAAAAACGGGTTAAATTCGACGTTGATTGGCTTGCAAGAGATTACGGCACGATAAATTACGAGATATTAACCAAAATAGGGTTAAACAGAACGGAAAAACTGTATAGGAGATAAAATGTTATATTACTTTAAGCAGACGTTATACGTTTTGGGGCTTATGCTCTTTATGATTTTGACGTCTTCGGCAATAGTTTTAATCGAAACGGGCTGGATAAAAATCGCACTCGGATTTTTGAATATTATTCTTTTTTCCGTAGCAATTTATTTGTCTTTTTATAACGACGGAGTTTCTGCCGTTAAAACCATTGAACAAAACAATTCGGAAAGACTTTTGATAATCGAAACGGGTGAAGACAGAAAGATAGAACGTGCAAAAGAATACGCACCTTTTAAGGGGTTTTTGTTCGGACTTTTTGCTTGTATCCCGCTCGTTGTTTTGCTTATAATTCACGCTATCCTTCACGCAACGGGAAGCGAGTCGATAATCGTAGGACAAGTTGCCGGTTTTATTTATTACGTACTTTTCGTTCCCATCTCGGCGATTGCCGAAACGGTTAAATACGAAACGTTTTTTTACCTTCTTTATGCCGTTGTATTTTTGCCGATTGTTACCGGAATCCCTTACGTTATGGGTGCAAGAAAGCAATTACGTGAGAAAGAAAAACTCGAAGAAATCAAAGAAAAAATACTCGGAGATAATAAGTGAGAATCGTCGGTGGAACGTTAAAGGGGAGAACGCTTGTTCCTTTTAACGAACAAAATATTCGTCCGACTTCGGATATGGTAAGAGAAAGCCTTTTTAATATTTTGCAAGGTGAAATTTCGGGCAGTAAGTTTTTGGACCTTTTTGCGGGGACGGGGGCTATGGGTATCGAAGCGTATTCACGTGGGGCAGACAAAGTCGTCTTTTGCGATTTAAGTAAAGATTCGGTATCGGTAATTATGAAAAATTTATCGAAGTGCAAAATAGACGGGGACAAGAAAATTCAAGTCCTTTTAACCGACTCTGTCGATTACGTTAAAAGGGCGGAAAAATTCGACGTAGTGTTTATCGACCCGCCCTATAAAAGTAATTTAATAACCGAACTTTCCCCGCACTTATTTAACTTAATCGACGACGGAATAATAATTATAGAATCCGAAAAACCCTTGACGGAAAGTATAGAAGGGTTGTGCGTTTTCGATACGAGAAAGTACGGCAGGGCGCACCTTACCTTTTATAAAAAGGAGAAATAATGAAGACGTGTCTTTTTGCAGGGACGTTTGACCCGATAACCGTCGGGCACGTTGAAATAATAAACAAGTGCAAACAAAACTTCGATAAAGTGTACGTCGTCGTTGGCGTAAACGATAAAAAAACGCCTTTTTTTTCTTTGGACGAAAGATTGAACTTTATTAAAGAGTTATTTTTCGGGGATGAGAAAATTATCGTTGATTTTAATCAAGGGCTTACCGCCGATTACGTAAAAAGAAAGGGGATTGACGTGTACGTTCGTGGTATAAGAAACGACGAGGACTTAAAGTACGAAAAGGAAAACGAGAAATTAAGTAAAAAATTTTTCCCCGAACTTAAAACCGAATATTATTTTTGCGATAAAAAATATATCGAAGTCAGTTCAAACGCCGTAAAGGAAAAATTGAAAAACGGCGAGGACGTTTCGCTTTTTTTACCGAAGGAAATAAAAGAAAAAATAATTAAATGTTTTAACCGAAAAAAATAGTTGCCACGGCGACTGTTTTTTGTTTTTAACCGATAAAAGAAAACGTTTGCGCTTGAAAAAAAAGATATATTATGGTAAAATACTCGTATGGATTTATTTGATGTCGCCTTTGGCGAAAAAAGAAACGCACCGCTTGCCGAACGTATGCGTCCGAAAACTTTAACCGAGTTTTTGGGGCAAGAACATTTGGTCAGTGAAAACAGTTTACTTAAGCGTGCAATAAAACTCGATAGGCTCGGCAGTTGTATTTTTTGGGGACCGCCGGGGTCAGGGAAAACCACTCTTGCAAACATTATCGCAAACGGGACGGACGGCAATTTCGTTAAATTAAACGCCGTATCGTCAGGAGTTGGCGAGGTTAAAAAGGTTATCGAAGACGCAAAATTAAACTTAAAACTTTACGGCAAAAAAACCTATCTTCTTTTAGACGAATGTCATAGGTTTAATAAGGCGCAGAGCGACAGTTTGCTTCCGGCAATCGAAAGCGGAGATATTATCTTTATCGGTTCGACGACGGAAAACCCTTTTGCGAATATGACCATGGCTATCGTTTCAAGGTGCAGAGTTTTCGAACTTAAACGCCTTACCGAAGAAAATATCGTAACTGCGCTTAACCGTGCAATAGAGAATAAAGAAAAGGGCTTCGGCACTTTCGATTTGGTCGTAGATAAGCAGGCGATTGAACACATTGCGAGAATTTCCGCAGGCGACTTACGTGTTGCCTATAACGCATTAGAACTCGCCGTTTTAACTACCGACCCCGATAAGCAAGGTAAAATTCACGTTACCTTAAAAGACGCAGAAGAATCGATTCAGCAAAAGGTTATGTCGTTTGACGAGCAAATGTATTACGATATGTTGTCGGCATTTTGCAAAAGTTTACGTGGGAGCGATTCTAACGCTGCGCTTTATTATATGCAAAGGCTTGTCAACGGCGGTTGTGATCCGACGCTTATTGCAAGGCGGGTTATTGCCCACTCGGCAGAAGACGTCGGTATGGCAGACCCGAACGCTTTGGTCGTTGCAACCAGCGCACTCGTCGCTTTTGAAAAAATGGGGCTTCCCGAAGGACTTTTACCACTCTCGGAAGCAATAATTTACGTGTGTGAAGCGGAGAAGTCGAATTCCGTCGTTATCGCCATGGATACGGCAAAGGAAGACGCTTTGACGGTTAAAGACGATAACGTTCCGCCGTGGGTAAAAAACGCCGTGTACGGCGACGTTAACGATAAAAAGAAGGCACGGGAATATAAGTACCCGCACGATTACGGCGGTTATTGCGAACAGCAGTACCTTCCCGATTCGCTTAAAGACAGGGTGTATTACGTTCCGAAAGATAACGGATACGAAAAGACGGTAAAAGAAATCAGAAAGAGAAAAGGAAAGAAAAATTAAGTATGGATTACGCATCAAAACTCTCAAAAGAATTCGGAATAAGAGAAGATTATTCAAAAAACATTATTATGCTTATCGACGAAGATAACACGATTCCGTTTATCGCAAGATACAGAAAGGAAATGACGGGTTCGTGCGACGACCAAAAATTGCGTGAGTTTGCCGACAGATTAAAGTACCTTCGAAACTTAGATAAAAGAAAGCAGGAAGTCGTTGATTCGATAACCGAACAAAATAAAATGACCGACGAAATTATGCTTATGATAGTAAATGCCGAAACGATGACCGAAGTCGAAGACATTTACCGTCCGTTTAAGCAAAAGAGAAAAACGAGAGCGTCGGTTGCAACGGAAAAGGGACTTGCTCCGCTTGCCGAACTTATATTATCGCAGGACGAAAAACTCGACCCAGAAAAGGAAGCGGAAAAGTTTATCAATCCTGATAAGGGTGTGGAAAATACCGAACAGGCGTTATCGGGTGCGCAAGACGTTATTGCCGAAAAGGTCTCCGACGACTCAGAACTCCGCAAGGCACTTCGTAAAAAGATTGCCGAAACAGGGGAAATAACCTGCAAACTTTTAGAAAACGAAAACGCCAAAACTTACGATATGTATAGCGAGTATTCCGAAAAGGCAAGTAAGATGCCTTCGCACAGAATTTTGGCAGTTAACCGTGGCGAAAAAGAAGATTGCTTAAAAGTCGATATAACGGTTGACGACGATTCAATGGTAGATTATATCAATTCGCTTTACGTTGTTAACCCATCAAAGAGTGCCGAAATCGTAAAAAAGGCAACGGTTGACGCTTATAACCGTCTTATTTTCCCGTCCATTGAAAGGGAAGTAAGAAACGAACTGACGGAAAAAGCCGATGAGCAGGCGATAAAGATGTTTGAAGTAAACCTTCGTCCTCTTTTGCTTTCTCCACCGCTTAAAGGCAAGATAATTTTGGGGCTTGACCCTGCGTACAGAACGGGTTGTAAAATTGCCGTTATCGACGACAGCGGTAACGTTTTGGATACGACGGTAATCTATCCGACTCCACCGCAAAATAAAATCGAAGAATCCGAAGCAAAAATTTTATCGCTTATTAAAAAGTATAACGTTGACGTTATTTCAATCGGAAACGGTACGGCAAGTAAGGAAAGTGAAATTTTCGTTGCGAACATGATTAAAAAATGCGATAGGCAGGTAAGTTACGCCGTAGTAAACGAAGCGGGTGCGTCGGTGTATAGTGCAAGTAAACTCGGTGCGGAAGAATTTCCCGATTTCGACGTAACCCAACGTTCTGCCGTTTCGATTGCGAGAAGACTTCAAGACCCTTTAGCCGAACTTATTAAAATCGACGTTAAGTCGATAGGCGTCGGTCAGTATCAACACGATATGCCGGAAAACAGACTGGAAGAAGTTTTGGGCGGAGTCGTTGAAGACTGTGTAAACTCCGTCGGCGTTGACCTTAATACTGCGTCGGTTAGCCTTCTTTCTTACGTTGCCGGCTTAAATAGCGGTATTGCAAAAAATATTATCGAATACAGAAAGACCAAGGCGTTTTCTTCACGTGAAGAATTAAAGAAGGTTAAAAAACTCGGCGAAAAAGCGTACGAACAATGTGCGGGATTTTTAAGAATCGTCGGTGGAAACATTTTAGACAACACCGCCGTTCACCCGGAAGATTATAAGGCCGTTGAAAAAATGCTCGGTATTTTGGGATACGGTTTATCCGATATTGAAAACGGGAACGTAAAGGACATTAAACAAAAGCTTGACGCAATCGGATTAAGTAAAGTTGCAAAAGAGTGTGAAATAGGCGAGCCGACCCTTCGTGATATCGTCGAAGAATTGTTAAAACCGGGTAGGGACATAAGAGATTCCCTTCCGAAACCCCTTCTTCGTAGCGACCTTATGAGTTTATCGGACTTAAAAGAAGGTATGGAACTTAAAGGTACGGTAAGGAACGTTATTGACTTCGGCGTGTTCGTCGATATCGGCGTTCATCAAGACGGGCTTGTTCATATCTCTCAAATTTCGGACGGATACGTTAGCCACCCTTCGGAAGTGCTTAAAGTCGGAGATAGCGTAACCGTTAAGGTTTTGGGTGTTGACGAGATAAAAAAGAAAATTTCGCTTACGCTTAAAACGAGTGAAAAGCCGAATGGTATCGCAACGCAAAACCAAAAGTCGGACAGGGAAAGAAAAGAAGGCAGAAAACTTGCCGAAAAGAAAAAGTCTTTTATAAAAAGAGAACCGCAAACGAAAGAAGAATTACTTAAAGAGTTGTACAGAAAATTCGGGAGATAAAAATAAAAAAACAAAAAAAGGGGCAAAAAAGCCCCTTTTTTTATTGTTTTTATATTGACATCTTTTTTTGAAGTGGTATAATAAAATTACAAGAATTTGGCAATAAAAACATAAAGGAGAATTTTTTATGGCAAGAATGGTTTTAAACGAAACGAGTTATTTCGGCGCAGGTTGCAGAAAAGAAGCAGGTGCAGAACTCAAAAAAAGAGGGGTTAAAAAGGCTTTTGTCGTTTCCGATAAAGACTTGGTTAATTTTGGCGTCGTTAAAATGGTAACCGACGTTTTGACAGATAACGGAATCGACTTTACCGTTTTTTCGGACATTAAAGCAAACCCTACGATTAAAAACGTTAAAGACGGGCTTAAAAAGTTTAACGAATATAAGCCTGACATTATCGTTGCAATCGGTGGCGGAAGTTGTATCGATACCGCAAAGGCTATCGGTATAATCACAAACAATCCGGAATTTGCCGACGTTAAGAGTTTGGAAGGCGTTGCAGATACCAAGAATAAGGCTTTTCCTACCATTTGTTTCGCAACCACTTCGGGTACGGCAGCAGAAGTTACGATTAACTACGTTATAACCGACGAAGAAGCAGGAAGAAAACTCGTTTGCGTTGACCCTAACGATATTCCTATGATAGCGTTTAACGACGCAGAAATGATGATGAGTATGCCGAAAGGTTTAACCGCTTCGACGGGTATGGACGCTTTGACGCACGCAATCGAAGGATATATCACGGTAGGCGCAAATCCTATTTCCGACCTTCTTTGCTGGAACTCGATTAAGTTTATAGCAGATAACCTTCGTGATGCGGTTGCTGACGGCAACAATGCACAAGCAAGAGAAGGTATGGCTTACGGTTCATACGTTGCAGGTATGGCATTTTCTAACGTAGGTCTTGGAATCGTTCACTCGATGGCACACCCGCTCGGCGCAAGGTTTGACGTTCCGCACGGTGTTGCAAACGCACTTTTGCTTCCGTATATTATGGAATATAATAAACCTTTCTGCATTAAAAAGTACGGCGATATCGCACGTGCTATGGGTGTTGACGTTAGTGGGTTAAGTGATGACGAAGCCGCAAACGCAGCAATCGAAGCGGTAAGACAACTTTCAAAGGATATCAACATTCCGCAAACGATAAAAGAACTTAAAAAGCGTGGCACTGACGAAGTGTTAATCAAAAAAGAAGATTTACTTCAACTTGCAAAGGACGCATTTATCGACCCATGTACCGGTGGTAACCCGAGAAAGACTTCGGTTGAAGAAATTTTGGAAATTTATAATATCGCTTACTAAATTAAAAACAAAAAAAGCACGGTTCGCCGTGCTTTTTTTATACTTAAAATTTATTTTTTTGGAACGTATCCTTCAAAGATAATGTTTTTTGCTTGAATACGTGCTTGTTTTTCCGCCTGTTCGCTTGTTACCGTCCAGCAAATAACGGGAGTTGACTTGATTTTATTTTTCGGAAGCGGAATATCTTTATAATCGTAACTGATAAAATCGGGTTTAATCAAAAAGTTAAACGGCATATTCTTAACGATATATTGCGTGAGTTTCGTTTCGTTCTCGGCGTTACCGGTTGCCAAAATTCCACGAATAAACTGTGGTGCGGTGTCCTTTACCTGTTTTATATAAAACGGGTTAAAACTTTGAACGGCAAATTCGCCTTTATAATTTTTAAGTTTTTCGATAAGCCTACCCGTAACCGTTTTGTCGGGCTGGTTTTTTATCTCGATAAGGAGCGGAACTTTACCGCACGCAATCTCGAACACTTCGTCAAGCGTAGGAATTTTTTCCGTTGTGCCGATTAAGTTAAGCTTACGCAGTTCACTATAACTCTTTTCGAAAATTTTACCTTCTGCTCCCGTCATACGGACAAGCGTTTTATCGTGAAAACTCATAAATTTTCCGTCGGTTGACGAATAGACGTCAATCTCGATAGGGTAACCGTTTGCCACGGCGTTTTCGTAAGCGGTCGTCGAGTTTTCGGCAATGTTTTCGTTCCAAAGCCCTCTGTGTGCGATAGGGCGGTTAAGTAACCAGTAATCTTCGCTTAATCTCATAATAACTCCTGTAAAAAAATCTTGCAAAAATATTATAAATAGTATATACTTAACTATTATAAATAATTATAAAACCAAGGGAAATTTATGTCAATAGATAAGAGTAAAATAAGAAATTTTTGTATTATAGCACATATCGACCACGGCAAGTCAACGCTTGCCGATAGGCTTATGGAACTTACGGGGCAAGTGTCCGAGCGTGATATGGAAGACCAACTTTTAGACTCTATGGATTTAGAGCGTGAAAGGGGAATCACCATTAAGCTTACGCCCGTTCGTATGTTCTATAAGGCAAAAGACGGTATTGAGTATATTTTCAATTTAATCGATACACCGGGACACGTTGACTTTACGTATGAAGTTTCAAGGTCGCTTAAAGCGTGCGAAGGAGCAATACTTATCGTTGACGCAACGCAGGGCGTTCAAGCCCAAACGCTTGCAAACGCTTATCTTGCGATAGATAACGACCTTGAAATTATGCCTGTTATAAATAAAATCGACCTTGCGTCTGCCAACCCCGATGAAGCGGCAAAGGAACTTGAAGATATTCTGGGGGTTGACGCAAGTGACGCACCCCGTATTTCTGCCAAAAACGGCACTAACGTTATCGACGTTTTGGAAAAGATAATTACGGCGATTCCCGCACCGAAAGGTGATGAAAACGCCCCGCTTAAAGCACTTATTTTCGATAGTTATTACGATAATTTTAAGGGGGTTATTTGTTTTGTCAGAATCGTTGACGGAGAAGTCAAGGTCGGGGACAGAATAAAAACCTTTATGTCCGATAAACAATTCGACGTAACCGAAGTGGGTGTTTTCTCTCCGAAAATGACGCCGAAGGAAAGTTTATCGGCAGGCGAAGTCGGATATATCGCCGCATCAATTAAAAGCATTGAAGATACGGCTGTAGGCGACACGATAACGAGAGTCGATAATCCAGCAAAAAATCCGCTTGCGGGATATAAAAAGGCACTTCCTATGGTGTATTCGGGTGTGTTCCCGCTTGACGGCAGTAAGTTTAACGACTTAAAAGACGCACTCTTAAAATTAAAACTCAACGATGCGGCACTCTCCATAGAGCCTGACAACTCTGCGGCACTCGGATTTGGTTTCAGATGCGGATTTTTGGGGCTACTTCATATGGACGTTATTTCCGAGAGAATCGAGCGTGAATTTGACCTTTCGATTATCACGACGGCGCCGTCGGTATCATATAAGGTATATAAAACGGACGGAACGATGATGACGGTTGAGAACCCGACTCACCTTCCGCAAGTTACGGAAATCGCATATATTGAAGAGCCGGTAATTTCTGCCGATATTTACACTCCGCCGGAGTACGTCGGACCGATTATGGACCTTTGCCAAAATAAGCGTGGAGTGTATAAAGACCTTATTTATCTTGACAAAACAAGGGTAAAAATGAAATATATTTTACCGCTTAACGAAATAATTTACGACTTTTTCGACAGTTTGAAATCAAGAACGAAGGGGTACGCCTCGCTTGATTACGAGATTGCGGGGTATAATAAATCCGACCTTGTTAAACTCGACATGATGCTTAACGGTGAAATTTGCGACGCACTTTCGATAATCGTTCATAAAGATAAGGCGTACGAACGTGGCAGACAAATTGCCGAAAAATTAAAAGACGTTATCCCACGTCAAATGTTTGAAATTCCCGTTCAGGCGGCAGTCGGCGGAAAGATTATCGCAAGGGAAACGGTTAAAGCGTATAGGAAAGACGTTTTGGCAAAATGTTACGGCGGGGACGTAACGAGAAAGAAAAAACTGCTTGAAAAGCAAAAGGAAGGAAAGAAAAAAATGCGTCAAATCGGGTCGGTTGAAATTCCGAGCGAGGCATTTATTTCTATCCTTAAAACGGATAATGAATCATAAAAACAACAACAGAATAGTTCTTTTGGACGTGTTGCGTGGATTACTTATCCTGTGGGTACTCGTTGACCATTTTTTATACGACTTCGGCATTATGTATTACGGGCAAATCGTATCGAGTAGCAATATCTCTCTTTGCCACTTTGCAAGAAGTTACTGGGCAAGTACTTATCGGAGTATAGCGCACCCCATTGTTTTGATACTGTTCTTTTTGTTATCGGGCGTATCGGCAAGATTTTCACGTAAACCTCTTTCTCGTGCCGTAAAACTTTTGGTACTCACTCTTCTTTTGTTTACGGCAACCTTTATTTTCGATAAAATCACGGGGATAGGCTGTACGATAACCTTTGGCGTCTTGTACGTGTTTACCGTATGCGCATTTATATCACTTTTACTTGATAAAATAAAACTTAATAAAATTGTTACGTTGTGTATAGGGCTTATCGTTATCGCCATAGGTGTTTTATACGAAAAAGGCGTTTTCAAATTTTTATCGAGAGAATTATACTTTTTGGTACACGACGAAATAGGGTATAGTAGGTCCGCTGATTATTTCCCGCTTTTGCCGTACCTCGGGTATTATCTTGTGGGACTCGTTTTGGGCAAAATCGTTTATAAGGAAGTTAAACCGAAAATCAACGTTCCGCAAAAAGTTCAAACTGTTTTGCGCCCCATTTCGTTTATAGGTAGGACGTCGCTTTGGTGGTATTTTATTAGTCAAGGCGTTTATATTGCTCTTATCGAAGGGCTTTTGTTAATAGGAGTTTTATAGGATAAATTATGGCAGGAATTTACGTTCACGTTCCGTTTTGCAAGCAAAAATGTACGTATTGCGACTTTGCGTCGTATCCAAAGGAAGTTGGCAAAATCGAAAGTTATTTTGCCTGCCTTTATCGTGAGATAGAAGGTAGAGCAAAACAGTTTATAGATAAGACGTTCGACACGATTTATATCGGTGGCGGTACGCCGTCCTTTGTCGAATCCAAATTTATTCTGGGTGCGATAAGACAAATTAAAAAGTGTTTTAAGCTAAATAAAAATTTAGAAATTACGATAGAAATTAACCCCGGTACGGTTACCGAAGAAAAGATAAAGGCGTATAAAAGTATCGGAATCAATAGATTCAGTATAGGGCTTCAAACGGGGTATGACGACCAACTTAAAAGGCTTAACCGTATTCATACGGCAAAGGACTTTTTGCTTACGACAAACCTCTTAAAGGGTGAAAACGTAAGTGCCGACGTTTTGCTTGGGTTAAGCGGTCAAACTTTAGAACAAGTCAAAAAGACGATTGACCTTGCGACTGCCGGTGGAGTAAGTCATATTTCAATGTACGCATTGACGCCGGAAGTCGGCACGCCTATTTACACCGATTATCTCAACGGTGAACTTTTGTCAGACGATGAAGTTGCCGACGTTTACGACGGGGCGACGGCTTACTTAAAAGAAAAGGGGTTTTATCGGTACGAAGTATCGAATTTTTGTAAAGAAGGCTTCGAGTCGAAGCATAACTTAAATTACTGGAAACGTGGAGAATATATCGGCGTCGGGGTTTCTGCGTCGTCCTTTATGAATAACCACAGGTTTACCAATTCTTATTCGATAGACGAATACGTAAACGCAATCATATACAATAAAAATCCCGAAATCGTAAACGACGAAATCGATACGGAAGACGCAAAGTTCGAGATGATTATGCTTGGTCTTCGCACGAAATACGGCGTAAAAGTTTTGGATTTTAACAAAACCTTCGGTGCGGACTTTTTTTCGGAATACAAGTCGGCGATTGAAAAGAAAGGTAAGTATCTCGACGTTTTCGGCGACGTTATAAAGATTAAGGACGAATATTTGTACGTTCAAAACGATATAATATTAGAGTTTATGAAGGACAAATAAACCTTAAAAAAAACCAAAAACAAACAAAACACACCTTTATTTTCCCTGCAAAAAATTATAAAATATTTTTTGCGTAAGGGAAAATGACTGTTTATATCGAGTATGTTTTTTGCTACAATTTAATTATCGACTTAATAATACTAAAAGCCACCTTAACGCTTAACGGAATAAGAGCGAAAAAAGGCAGGCTTTTTTTGTGCGCTTTTTTTCTTGCGCTTATCCCATTTTTACCTTTTTTAAATTTTAACAAGTACCTTTGCCCGACAATCAAGGTATGCTTGGGGCTTTTCTTTTTCAACTTGTTTTTCCGTTATAAAAAGCAGTTGAAACTCTCGCTTACCTTTATTATAATCACGGTGATATTTGGCGGAGTATCGTTTTTTATTTCGTCGGTATTCGGTATCGATAGCGGGAACAACCTTTTTCTTGCGCTTTTGCCTCTCGTTTTCTTAGTGAGTTTTTACGTAATCAAAAGAGTTTATTTTTCTCTTAAACGAAGTGACGGGTTAAAGCGTTTTATCGTCAAGGTAAAAATAAAGGTCGGCAAAGTGGTTAAAGATTCTGACGCAATAATCGATACAGGTAACGGGAGTTATTATAAAAATGAGCCGATTATTTTTTGCAGTAAAAGTTTGGGAAGGGATTTTTTGTCGCAATTACCTTTGCCACGTACGGAAAAAGTCTTAATAAATTCAGTAAACGGCGAAAATACTTTTCCCGTCATAAAGAGTGATTTTTTGACAGTTATAATTAACGGAAACGAGCGTACTTATAAAAAGGTATGGGTGTGCATATCAAGGGAAAACTTGGGGGCTGACTTCGACGTGATTTTGCACCCCGAATTAAATTTCGGAGATAAGTAATGAAGATTTTATTATTATTAAAACGGTTGCTTAAAAAGTTTAGATTAAGCGAAAATTTTTTGCATTATATAGGTAGTAACGACGTTTTACCTTCACCCCTTTCGGCAGAGGAGGAGGCTATAACACTCGACAGGTTGCAACGTGGCGAAAACGTCAAGGACTACTTAATCGAGCATAACCTTCGGCTTGTGGTCTATATCGCAAGGAAGTTTGAAAACACGGGCGCAAACCTTGACGACCTTATTTCCGTCGGCACGATAGGGCTTATCAAGGCGGTGAGTTCATATAATTTCGAAAAGAACATAAAACTTGCAACCTATGCGTCACGGTGCATTGAAAACGAAATTTTAATGTATTTGAGAAAGACGGTTAAACTTAAAAGCGAGGTGTCTTTCGACGAACCGCTTAATACCGATAGCGACGGCAACGAACTTTTGCTTTCCGACGTTATGGGTACGGACGGTGATACCGTTTATAAAAAAATCGAAGGAACCGTTGACGGAGAACTGCTTAAAAGCGCACTACTGAAACTAAACGACAGGGAGAGAGAAATTATCTCGATGCGCTTCGGTCTTACGGGTGGCGACGAACTTACTCAAAAGGAAGTTGCCGACAAACTCAATATTTCTCAAAGCTATATTTCTCGGCTTGAAAAAAAGATTATCTCTCGGCTTAAAAAAGAATTTAATAAAATGGTTTAATTTTTTTAAAGTTGCTCATACTCTCTATACTGTACTTACATAGGAGGTTCAATGAGTAACAAAGTAGTAATTTGCGGTATCGATACTTCACGTTTGCCAAAACTCAGCGAGAGCGAGTCAAAGCAAATGCTTTACCGCATAAAAGACGGAGATGAAAAGACAAGGGAAAACTTTATCGTTGCGAATATGCGTCTTGTCCTTTCGATAATCAAAAGATTTTGGGCAAAGAAAATCAGTTCCGACGACGTCTTTCAAGCAGGCGTAATAGGGCTTATTAAAGCCGTTGATAATTTCGATTTAAATTATGACGTAAAGTTTTCAACTTACGCCGTGCCTATGATTATCGGCGAAATAAAAAGATACCTTAAAGGCGGTAATTCTTTGCGTGTCGCACGGTCGATTCGTGATACGGCGAACAAGGCACTTATGATTCGAAGTGAACTCGAAAAAGAAGATAAGGAAGTAACGCTTGATAAAGTCGCCGAAAAAATGAACGTTAAACTTTCGGAAGTGGTTTACTCTCTCGACGCAATCTCGGACACGGTTTCTCTTTACGACCCCGTTGCAAACAATAACGGCGACGAACTCTTGCTGATGGATAGACTTCCCGACACCAAGAATACCGACGAGCACTGGACGGAAAACCTTGCGATAAACTCTG
>JAZRVM010000022.1:0-43502 GCA_045599205.1 Christensenellaceae bacterium
CTATCGAAAAAGCGACAATACCTGCAATGGCTTGTTCTTATATAAAAAATTCGGCATTAAAGGAAGTTATAATAACAAGCGGGGATAGTATAGGGAATCGTGCTTTCGAGGATTGTACTTCGCTTATAGAAATAACAATACCTGATTCTGTTACGAGTATAGGGAATCGTGCTTTCGATAATTGTATGTCCCTTAAAACTGTTACGATAGGTAATTCCGTTACGAGTATAGGGGAAAGTGCTTTCTATAATTGCAGTTCACTTACCGAAATAACAATACCAAATTCTGTTACAAGTATAGGGGGTTATGCTTTCGATGATTGCAGGTTACTTACCGATGTAACGATAGGTAATTCCGTTACGAGTATAGGAAGTGGTGCTTTTTCTGGTTGTAGTTCACTTGTCGGAATAACAATTCCCGATTCAGTCAAGAGTATAGGAATTGTTGCTTTCCATGGTTGTAGTTCTTTACGATATAATGAATACGGCAATGCGTTGTACTTGGGTAATGAAGGAAATCCTTATTTATGGTTAATACAGGCGAAAACAACTGACATTACAAGTTGCACTGTAAACGATAAATGCAGGTCTATTAGTGATAGCGCTTTCGCATGGTGCACTTCGCTTACAGAGATAACAATTCCCGATTCCGTTACGAGTATAGGTAATAGTGCTTTCAGGGGGTGCAGTTCACTTACCGAAATAATAATTCCTGATTTCGTTACAAGTATAGCGATTGAAGCTTTCAGGGATTGTACTTCTCTTACTGAAATAATAATTCCTGATTCAGTCAAGAGTATAGGGGAAAGTGCTTTCGAGGATTGTACTTCGCTTATAGAAATAACAATACCTGATTCTGTTACGAGTATAGGAAGTCACGCTTTCTATAATTGCACTTCACTTACCGAGATAGTAATTCCCGATTCTGTTACGAGTATAGGAAGTCACGCTTTCTATAATTGCACGTCACTTACCGAGATAGTAATTCCCGATTCTGTTACGAGTATAGGAAGTGGCGCTTTTAGGGGGTGCAGTTCACTTACCGAAATAAATATACCTGATTCGGTTGCAAGTATAGAGAGTTATGCTTTCCATAATTGCTCTTCACTTACCGAGATAGTAATTCCCGATTCTGTTACGAGTATAGGATACTATGCTTTCAATAATTGCTCTTCACTTACCGAGATAGTAATTCCCGATTCTGTTACGAGTATCGGGGATAGTGCTTTCGATAATTGTCCTATTGAAAAAGCGACTATACCTGCAATGGCTTGTTCTCATATAAAAAATTCGGCATTAAAGGAAGTTATAATAACAAGCGGGGAGAGTATAGAGGAATGGGTTTTCGTGGGCTGTACTTCACTTACCGAGATAGTAATTCCCGATTCTGTTACGAGTATTGGAAATGGAGCTTTCGCTTATCGTCCTATTGAAAAAGCGACAATACCTGCAATGGCTTGTTCTCATATAAAAAATTCCGCCCTAAAGGAAGTTATAATAACAAGTGGGGAGAGTATAGCGGATAGTGCTTTCTATAATTGCACTTCACTTACCGCAATAACAATTCCCGATTCCGTTACGAGTATAGGGAAGGAAGTTTTCTCTGGTTGCAGTTCTTTACAATACAATGAATATGGCAATGCGTTGTACTTGGGTAATGAAGGAAATCCTTATTTATGGTTAATAAGGGCGAAAACAACTGACATTACAAGTTGCACTGTAAACGATAAATGCAGGTTTATTTATGAGAGTGCTTTTTCTGGTTGCAGTGCACTTGCCTCGATAACAATTCCTGATTCTGTTACGAGTATAGGGGATTTTGCTTTCTCTAAATGCACTTCACTTACAGAAATAACAATTCCCGATTCCATTACGAGCATTGGGATTGGAACTTTTGGGGGTTGCCGGTCGCTTACCGAGATAGTAATTCCCGATTCTGTTACGAGTATAGGAAGTGGTGCTTTCAATGATTGCAGGTCACTTAAAACTGTTACGATAGGTAATTCCGTTACGAGTATAGGGGAGAGAGCTTTCGAGAGTTGCGGTCCACTTACTAAAATAGTAATTCCCGATTCTGTTACAAGTATTGGAAGTTTAATTTTCCGTAATTGCTCACTTACCGAGATAATTATACCGGATTCCGTTACGAGTATTGCAAATGACGCTTTTTCTGCTTGTCGTATTGAAAAGGCGATTATCCCTACTTCTGCGATTTCATATATTACGAAAACGATATCACTTAAAGAAGTTATAATAACAAGCGGGGAGAGTATTGGGGATTATGCTTTCGATGGTTGCACTTCACTTACTGCAATAACAATTACCGATTCAGTTACAAGTATTGGGAATAAGGCTTTCTATAATTGTCCTATCGAAAAGGCGACGATACCCGCTTTTGCGATTTCATATATTCCGAAAACATCGCTCAAAGAAGTTATAATAACAAGTGGGGAGAGTATAGGAGAAGGTGCTTTTTCTGGTTGCACTTCTCTTACTGAAATAATTATACCGGATTCCGTTACGAGTATTGGGAATAAGGCTTTCTATAATTGTCCTATCGAAAAGGCGACGATACCCGCTTTTGCGATTTCGTATATTCCGAAAGCGTCACTTAAACAAGTTATAATAACAAGCGGGGAGAGTATAGGGGATAGTGCTTTCTCTAGTTGCACTTCACTTACCGAGGTAGTAATTCCCGATTCTGTTACGAGTATAGGGAGTTATGCTTTCTATAATTGTAGCTCTTTTACCGAAATAACAATACCTGATTCTGTTACGAGTATTGGGAATCGTGCTTTCGCTTATTGTCCTATCGAAAAAGCGACGATACCCGCTTTTGCGATTTCGTATATTCCGAAAACATCGCTCAAAGAAGTTATAATAACAAGCGGGGAGAGTATAGGTGATCATGCTTTCTATAATTGCAATTCACTTACCGAGATAAATATTCCAAATTCCGTTACGAGTATAGGTGATTATGCTTTCTCTAGTTGCTATTCACTTAAAGAAATAGTAATTCCCGATTCGGTTACGAGTATAGGGAGTTATGCTTTCTATGATTGTTGGTCACTTAAAACCGTTACGATAGGTAATTCCGTTACGAGTATAGGGGATAGTGCTTTCTATGGTTGTACTTCACTCACCGAGATAACAATTCCCGATTCCGTTACGAGTATTGGGAATAAGGCTTTCTATAATTGTCCTATCGAAAAGGCGACGATATCCGCTTTTGCAATTTCGTATATTCCGAAAGCGTCACTTAAAGAAGTTATAATAACAAGTGGGGAGAGTATAGTGGATGATGCTTTTGAATGGTGCACTTCGCTTACTGATATAACGATAGGTAATTCCGTTACAAGTATAGGGGATGACGCTTTCGCTTATTGTCCTATCGAAAAGGCGACGATACCCGCTTTTGCGATTTCGTATATTCCGAAAGCGTCACTTAAAGAAGTTATAATAACAAGTGGGGAGAGTATAGGGGATGATGCTTTCGAATGGTGCACTTCGCTTACTGATATAACGATAGGTAATTCCGTTACAAGTATAGGGGATGACGCTTTCGCTTATTGTCCTATCGAAAAAGCGACGATACCTGCTTTCGCGATTTCGTATATTCCGAAAGCGTCACTTAAAGAAGTTATAATAACAAGTGGGGAGAGTATAGTGGATGATGCTTTCTATGCTGTTCACTCACTTAAATCAGTTATCATTGGCAATTCCGTTACATGTATAGGGGATTATGCTTTCTGGGATTGTAGTTCACTTACCGAGATAGTAATTCCCGATTCCGTTACAAGTATTGGGAATAAGGCTTTTAGGGGGTGCAGTTCACTTACCGAAATAAATATACCTGATTCGGTTACAAGTTTGTGGAATGAAGCTTTCGTTGATTGCACTTCTCTTACCGAGATAGTAATTCCCGATTCCGTTACGAGTATAGGAGAAGCTACTTTTTATGGCTGTACTTCTCTTACCGAAATAATTATACCTGATTCGGTTACGAGTATAGGGGATAGTGCTTTCTATAATTGCACTTCGCTAAATAAGGTATATTATGTTGGCGATAGTGAGGACTGGGGACTTATTTCCATAAATAGTGGTAATAGCCCATTAACTTCGGCAACGAGATACTATTATAGTGAAACGGAACCGCAAACGGCGGGCAATTATTGGCACTACGATACTGGCGGGGTAACCGTTTTAGAGTGGTAAAAAGAAAAAAGGATTGCGATAAATATCGTAATCCTTCTTTAAGTATAAAAGGTCGGCAAAAGCCGTCTTCTCATAGGGAAATTAAATTCAAGACAAAAGTATAGCCCACTATACTTCGCATTTTGCGAAATACAGTGGGCTTTTCTTGTCCACAAAGAATAGTTATATTTTTAACCCTATGGTTAAAAGTGATATGCAAAACGAGTTTTGCGTTATATTTTGCGAGAAATACAAGGTTCTGTCTTTGACAGGTTCTTTTATTTTCTATTAAAGAAAGATTTTCTCGCAAAGTTATATTAAATAAATCCTAAACTTGCCGTCAGGCAAATATCACTTGTCCTGAAGGACAAATATCACCGCGTAGCAATATCACAAATCCGCTTGCGGATTTATTTAGTTGTCGCTTTCCCTACGGGAAGAGCGACAAAGCCGACCTTTTATCGTGATAATAAATTAAATTATTTATTAAGCATTTTCTTTACGGTATTTGCGATGTTTTCCGCCGTAAAGCCGAATTTAGAAAAGAGTTGTTTTGCAGGTGCGGATTCGCCGAATCTGTCCATTCCGATAATCTTTCCGTCAAGGCCAACATACTTATGCCAGCACGTTGAAACGCCTGCTTCGACTGCAAGACGTGTTTTAACGCTTTTAAGTAAAACGCTGTCTTTATACTTTTGCGGTTGCTTATCAAAGAGTTCCATACAAGGCATTGAAACGACTCTGCATGCGACACCTTCTTTTTCCAAAATATCCTTTGCTTCCATTGTCGGGGCAAGTTCGCTACCCGACGACATAATGATAACTTCCGGTTTGCGGTTGCTGTCGTAAACGATATAACCGCCACGGAACGCATCTTTACTCGTTCCCTTTACTTCGGGGAGAGTTTGACGGGACAAGAACATACAGGACGGTTCGTTATCTTTTAACGCCGAAATGTACGAAGCCGTCGTTTCGACACCGTCGGCAGGACGGTAAACCTTGATGTTCGGCATAGCACGGAGCCCTGCCATTTGTTCAACAGGTTCGTGCGTCGGTCCGTCTTCGCCGACACCGATTGAATCGTGCGTCAAAACGTAAAGCATAGGGATACCCATAATTGCCGACATTCTCATACCGCCTTTCATATAGTCGGAGAAAACGGCGAAAGTGGAGCAGAAAGGACGAAGCCCGCCGTGGAGATAAATACCGTTTGCAACGGCACTCATAGCGTGTTCACGAATACCGAAGTGAATATTTCTGCCCCCTCTGTTATTAGCGGAAAAATCGCCCTTGCCTTTTAATCCCGTTTTGTTGGTTGGTGCAAGGTCTGCACTACCGCCGATTAAGTTCGGAATTAAGTCGGCAAGTTTATTTAATACGACACCACCGTAACCACGAGTTGCGTCAACTTTTTCGTACTTAAAAAGTTCTTCGTTGTTTTCCAAATCGGGAAGTTTACCCGATATAAACGAATTAAAGTCTTTTGCAAGGTCAGGGTAAGCCTTTTCGTATTCGGCAAACGTTTCCTTCCAAATTTTTTCTGCCTTTTTACCTTTATTTGCAAATCGTTTACAATGTTTATAAACTTCTTCGGGAACGGTGAACGGCGGATAATTCCAACCGAGATTTTCTTTTAAGAGTTTAATGTTTTCTTCGCCGAGCGGTGCGCCGTGGCAACTTTCTTTTCCGGCAAGCGGTGAGCCGTAACCGATAACCGATTTAACGATAATAAGCGACGGCTTTTCCTTTTCGGCTTTTGCTTTCTTTATTGCACGGTTTAATGCACCCACGTCGTTTGCATCGGCAACCTTAATAACTTGCCAACCGAGTGCCTCGTGGCGTTTGCCGACGTCTTCCGTAAAGGTGATATCGGTATTGCCTTCAATCGTTATATCGTTGTCGTCGTAAAAGACGATAAGTTTTCCGAGTTTAAGATTCCCCGCAAGCGAAGCCGCTTCGTTTTCCATACCTTCTTGCATACAACCGTCTCCGCAAAGAGCGTAAGTGTAATGGTCAACGATAGGGAAGCCCTCTTTATTGAATTTTTCGGCAAGGTAAGTTTCGGCTAACGCCATACCTACTGCGTTTGCTATACCTTGACCGAGCGGACCCGTGCTTGTTTCAACGCCCGGGCATACCTTCCATTCGGGGTGTCCCGTCGTAATCGAGCCAAGCTGACGGAAATTTTTTATGTCGTCCATACTTACTTTATAGCCGAAAAGGTGTTCTAACGAGTATAAGAGCATTGAAGCGTGCCCTGCCGAGAGAACGAATCTGTCACGGTTAAAAAAGTTTACGTTTTTCGGGTTAAATACCATATTCGAAAAAATGGTATAACCGATAGGCGCAGAGCCGAGAACAATGCCGGGGTGACCGGATTTTGCCTTTTCGATGGCGTCTG
Source organism: Christensenellaceae bacterium (assembly GCA_045599205.1). GTDB lineage: Bacteria > Bacillota > Clostridia > Christensenellales > Borkfalkiaceae > UBA1259. Next base: position 6,595 of record JAZRVM010000022.1, read on the forward strand.
CCGAAAGCGTTCTGATTGAGTTGACGGTTAAAGTTTGAATATCGTTCATAAAAATCTCCTTAATAAGCACAAATTCTTTACTGCTTATCCGTATATTCTTATTATACCCCTAAAACGGCGTTTTTTCAAGCATTTTACCGAAAAAATTGCAAAAAACCCCAAGTTTTTTTGTTTCCAAAGCAAAAACTTTACCCATTAAAAAAGAATATGCGTTTAAGGAGAGAAAAGGATTAAAAAATAGGTTATAATAAAATAAATGATAACGGAAAAAACTTGAAAAAATGCTTTTTATTTGATATAATATCAAATAGACTTAAAATAAGGAAAGGAAAAACTTATGGAAGATAAACAATTCGTAACTCAAATAGCAGACATCAATACCGATTTTGCACAATGGTACACCGACGTCGTAACAAAAACCGAACTCGTCGATTACGGACCCGTTAAGGGAACTATGGTTATAAGACCTTACGGCTATGCAATTTGGGAAAATATCCAAAAAGATATGGATAGTCGTTTCAAAAAAGCGGGAAGCAAAAACGCTTATTTCCCACTTCTTATTCCCATGAGTTATTTTACCAAGGAAGCAGAACACGTTGAAGGTTTTGCTCCCGAAGTTGCCGTCGTTACACACGCAGGGGGCGCAAAACTCGAAGAACCGCTTGCAATCCGCCCGACGAGTGAAACGATTATCGGCACGATGTATAGTAAATGGATTCACTCTTACCGTGATTTACCTGTCATTATGAATCAATGGTGCAACGTTATGCGTTGGGAAAAAACGACGAGGCCTTTCCTTCGTACAAGTGAATTTTTGTGGCAAGAAGGACATACCGTTCATTCGTCTGAAGAAGAAGCAATGGAAGAAACGATGAGAATGCTTGAAGTTTACCGTGATTTTGCCGAAAACACGCTTGCGATTCCGGTATTTACGGGAAGGAAAACCGAAAAGGAAAAATTCGCAGGGGCTGTTGCAACCTTCGGTATGGAAGCCATGATGCTTGACGGCAAGAGTTTGCAAGCAGGCACTTCGCATTATTTGGGGCAGAATTTCGCAAAGGCGTTCGATATAAAATATCTCGATAAGGACGGTACGCTTAAATACGGATACACGACGAGTTGGGGAACCTCCACAAGACTTATCGGTGCGGTTATTATGGCACACGGCGACCAACGTGGTTTGGTTTTACCGCCGAAAGTTGCGCCTATTCAAGTCGTTATTATTCCTATTGCAGCGCATAAGGGTGGTGTAATCGAGAAGGCAAAGGAATTAGAGGAAAGACTTTCAAAACTTGACGTAAGGGTTGAAACCGACGTTAGAGATATGAGCCCGGGTTGGAAATTCAACGAGTGGGAAATGAAAGGCGTTCCTATCCGTATCGAAATCGGACCACGTGATATCGAGAACAATCAATTCGTTACGATGCGTCGTGATACTCTCGTTAAGGAAAATCACTCTATCGACGAATTAGAAAAAGTCATCGGTGAACTTTTAGAAGTCATACAAAAGGATATGCTTACCGCATCAAGAAAACGTCGTGATTCAAAAATAGTTGAAGCTAGGACGTTAGAAGAAATTATCAAAGGCGTTGAAAACGGCAACTTCGTTAAAGCCGGTTGGTGCGGTTGTAGAGAGTGCGAAGATAAAATAAAGGAAGTCGCACAGGCGACCGCAAGGGTTATGTGCGATGAAGAAGGCGTGCCTGACGTTTGCCCTGTTTGCGGTAAAAAAGCAGAGCATAAAGTTATTTTTGCAAGGGCATACTAATAAATAGGTGAAAAAATGAATTTAAAAGACATTGTCGTTGAAACGGCAAAAAACGGAACGGGATTTATAAGAGCAAACACGGTGATTATAATTGCTTGTGTTGTTTTGGCAGTTATTATCGCACTTTATCTTTTCCGCTCTATCGCAATATATAAACTCGGTAAAAACAACGGCGCAAAACTTTACGGGTTTGCGTTCGTTCCTTTTGCTTGGATTTACGTTGCGTCAAAATTGATTGTTGACCCGACTATGTTTTCAAAAAGGGTAAAACGCTTTGCTCTTATTATGCTGATAGTCTTTTCCGTTTGTACGGTGTTAACTTTACTCCATGAAATTCTTTTATACTTTCCGCTTGTTGACTATTATTTTCGTGGCGGGGTTATCACTTATTACGAAGATATAACGGTGGCGCAAGGCGTACAGTATTTTTCGGATAGCGGGATACGTTTGGAAACGGGATTTTACCTTCCGTATTCCGATGCCTTCGTAAGGTTTATAAGCGTACTCGGTAACTTTACTTTGCTTACCGATATTATCAAAACGGTTATGCTTATTACCTTTTACTTTAATTTTTTCAGGACGTTTTACCCCGAACGTGTCGTGCCGTACGGGATACTTTCGGTTTTTGGATTTTTCCCGTTTACGGCGTTTGCGATAAGAAATAAAAAAGCGGTAAATTACGCCGAGTATATGAAAAGCAAGTATCAAGCCTTTTACGGCAATCAAAATGCGGGCAATTCTTTCGGTAGTCCTTTCGACAATTTCGGAAGCGAAAACAAAGGGAATAATCGGACACCTTTTTCGGGATTTGATAACGGCGACAACTCGGGCGAAAAACCGAACGAAAAAGAAGAACCTTTCGACGACTTTTTCGGAAAGGGGGATAAATAATAATGGCAAGCGAAAATATCGTCGCAATTTCAACGAGTTTAGCCCCTGCCGGCGTTGCCGTTGTAAGACTTAGCGGAGACAGTCCGCTTTCTGTTGCGGAAAAAATGTTTAAGCCGGTCGGAAAAATAAAAGTTTGCGATTTTGAACCGAACAAAATGTATCCGGGGGAAATCGTTTGCGATAATTTTACCGACTTCGGGCTTTGCGTTTTCTTTAAGGGACCAAAGAGTTTTACCGGCGAAGATATCGTAGAATTTCACTCTCACGGTGGCGTTTCTATAACTCAAGGCGTGTTAAAAAAAGCGCTTACGCTAGGTGCAAGACTTGCAACTCGTGGCGAGTTTACCAAGCGTGCTTTTATGAACGGTAAACTTTCTCTATCGTCTTGCGAAGGGCTTATCGATATGATAAACAGCGAGTCGGAAAGTGCAATCAAGGCAGGGTATTACTTATATAGAGAAAAACTTACGAACGAAGTAATTGCCCTCCAAAATCAATTAAAAGACGCACTTTCGGAAATCGACGTCGATATGGATTTCCCCGAAGAAGGTTTGGAAATCGAAGCACACGAAAACGTCAAGACGATTTTAGATAACGTACATAATAAAATAGAAAAATTATTATCGACTTTTAGTCAAGGCGCAATGATAAAAAACGGCGTAAGGGTAGGAATCGTCGGTAAACCGAATACGGGTAAAAGTTCCCTTCTAAACGCTTTACTAAATTACGACAAGGCAATCGTTTCCGACTATGCCGGTACGACACGTGATATCGTTGAAGGCGCAATAGACATTAACGGCGTGAAGTTCAATTTTTTCGATACTGCGGGAATAAGGTCGAGCGAGAACGAAATCGAAATGCTCGGCGTTAAACTCTCCAAACGAATTTTAGACGAAAGCGACGTTTTGCTTTTTGTCGTTGACGGTGCAAACGTCGATAAATCCGACGAAGAAATTTTCGAAGAGATAAAGGATAAGAACTTTATTTTCGTCGTAAACAAAATCGATAAAAGTGATTATAAAGATAAACGTGCCGACGTATATATATCTGCGACGAACAAAGAAAACATAGAATCCGTCCGCACCCTTTTATTTGACAGGGTTATAGGTAAGGTTGACTTGTCGGGTGATTTTTTGTGCGAAGAAAGGCATTACTATGCACTTAAAAATGCCGACGAAAGAATAAAAAGCGCAATCGGAAACATAGACAAGGTTACCCTTGACGTTTTGGCGATAGACGTTAAAGACGGTTGGGATTACCTTGGGGAAATTTCGGGCGAAACGGCAACCGAAGAAATTATCGACAATATCTTTTCAAAGTTTTGTGTCGGTAAATAGAATAATAAAATAGGTTAATATGGTAAATTTAGAATTATACAGGGTTTTTTACACGGTGGCAAAATGCGGAAGTTTAACAAAAGCCGCCGAAGAATTATATATTTCCCAGCCGGCGGTTTCGCAGGCAATCAAGCAACTTGAAGACCAAATCGGCGGGAAGCTTTTTACAAGAACGCATAAGGGCGTCGAACTTTCCGAAACGGGTGGCAAACAAATTTTTGCCATGGTTGAAGAAGCACTTAAAATTTTCAACCAAGCGGAAAGTAAATATTTAGAATTAAAAGACGGCGAGAAAGGGGTTTTGCGTATTTGTGCCGCCGATACCGTTTCAACCCATTTTTTACTTCCGTATATAAAAAAGTATCACGAAAAATTTCCCGACGTTAAACTTACGCTTACTAACGGTACGTCCGCACAGACTATCGATATGCTTAAAAGCAGTAAAGGGGATATAGGATTCGTAAACCTTCCCGTTGACGACAGCGAAGTCAATTTGTGCAATACCGTTATGCAACTTCATGATACCTTCGTTGCAGGAAAGGAATTTTCGAAACTTAAAAACCAAATCGTTGACCTTAAACGGCTTCAAGATTATCCGCTTTTAATGCTTGACTCTCAAACGGCAACGAGGCAGGCGATAGTTTCTTACGCCCACTCGCAGGGGATTCATCTTCATCCCGAAATCGAGATATCGAGTTTGGAGCTTATGGTGGAACTTGCCAAAAACGGCATGGGGATTGCGTGCATTGCAAGAGAGTTCGTTTTGCACGAACTTAACGAAGAAAAAAGCTTATTTGAAGTAAAGACCAACCCTTCGCTTCCTTCAAGGGCAATAGGGTTGGTACTTCCAAAGGACGCTAAAATCGGTAACGCCGTAAAAGATTTTATTAAGATAATGGAGGAAAAATAAATGGCAGAGTGGCTTAATACAACGTTTAACGCTCTTGATAGCGCAGTCTTCTCTTTTATGAATTCAATAAACTGTAAACCGCTTACGGCACTTTGTAACGCAATTTCGTTTTTCGGGGTTAAGGCATGGTTTTTTTTAACCATCGGCGTGATTTTATTGTTATTTAGAAAAACGAGGAAAATCGGCGTATGCGTGCTTTTATCTGTTTTTATAGGTACGCTAATCACAAAGTACACGTTAAAAGACGCCGTCGGAAGATTAAGACCATATACCCGTGAAGAATTTCGTGGGTTTTGGGAAATGGCAGGCGCAAACGTGGAGAGTATGTATTGCTTTCCGTCTGGGCATACCACTTCGGCAACTGCGGCGCTTATATCAATCTTTATTTATTGCGATAAAAAGTGGAGTTGGCTTACAATCGTCGGGTCGCTTCTTACGGCGTTTGCAAGGGTATATTTAATCGTTCATTATACGACGGACGTTATAGGCGGACTTATCGTCGGAACGCTTTCTGCCGTTTTGTGCTTTTATTTAACCAAACTGATTTTTAAATTGATAAACAAGTTTAGCGATAAAAAACTGTTTTCGTTTATTTTGAATTTCGATATACGTGACCTTTTTAAGAAAAAAGAAAATTAGATAATAAACAAAAAAAAGAACCCGACACTGTCGGGTTCTTTTATCTTAATTATGCCAAAAGTATAAATGCGATTTTACAGTAAACTAAAAGCGATAAGGCGTCAACGATGGTCGTAATGAACGGTGAAGCAACGACTGCGGGGTCGAGTTTTATGCGCTTTGCAAAAAGCGGAAGCAAGCACCCGACAATCTTTGCGACGATTACCGTTAAAAACATTGAAAGCGAAACGGCAAGGCAAATGCTTACGGTGTAATTGTATCCGAACAAAAGCCTGTCGATAATCCAAAGTTTTCCGAAGCACGCAATCGACAAAGCAAGTGCAAGCATTGCGGATACTCTTATTTCCTTCCACAAAACCTTAAACACGTCTTTAAGTTCAAGGTCGCCGAGCGCAAGGGAACGTATAACGGTAACGCTTGCCTGACCGCCTGCGTTTCCACCCGTGTCCATAAGCATAGGTATGCACGCAAAAAGAAGCGGACTTAAATCGTTTAGCGTGGTTTCGTAAGAGTTAAGAATAAGCCCCGTAAAAGTTGCGGAAATCATCAATATCAAAAGCCAAGGTAAGCGTTTAAGCCAAATATCGAAAACGCTTTGACGAAGGTAGGTTTTTTCGGTAGGTAAAATAGCCGCCATCTTTTGAATATCTTCGGTGGCTTCTTCTTGAATGACGTCAACGGCGTCGTCAACGGTTACGATACCGACGATGCAACCTTCTTTATCGATAACAGGTATTGCCAAGAAATCGTACTTTGAAAATTTAATGGCAACTTGTTCTTTATCTTCAACCGTTTCAACGGTAACGACCGTCGTGTCCATAATGTTTCCGATCACTTCGGATTTCGGAGAAAGAAGGAGGTCTTTTACCGTAATAACGCCGACGAGTTTTTTGCGCTGGTCGGTAACGTAACAAGTGTAAACGGTTTCTTTGTTTACGCCCGTTTGCCTTATTTTGTCGAAAGCTTGTTCAACCGTCATCGTTGCGGAAAGCGAAACGAATTCGGGCGTCATAATGCTACCTGCGGAATCTTCCGGATATTCGAGCAGTTCGTTTATTTGTTTCCTGTTTTCGGGGTCGGAGTTTTTAAGAATTCTCTTAACCATATTAGCAGGCATTTCTTCGATAATATCAACCGTATCATCTAAGAACATATCGTCGATAACGGCTTTAAGTTCGGTATCGGTAAAGGTTTTAATAAGCGTTTCTTGCGTGTCTGAATTGATTTCGACAAAAACGTCGCTGGCAAGTTCTTTCGGGAGCAATCGGAAAAACCGTATTTGGTCGGTTTCTTCCAAATTTTCTTCGATAAACGAAGCGATATCAAAAGGTTCCATATCGATAAGGAGCATACGAAGGTCGGCGAATTTTCTGTTTTCGAAAAAGAAAGAAAGTTTTTCGTATTTTAATTCCAATTCTTCATCCATAATATACCTCCCAAAAATAAAAAAATCTGCCGAAAGACCGGCAGAAAAAATATACGTTAAAAGCGTACCATACGAGCTTTAGCATCACAGGGCTGTGTAATTGCGTTAGGTTATGCCTTGATTCGACAAAACCTTTTAACCATCTATTAGTGTCTCCACTATTTCGCGGTAGCAATCCGTATCCCTGTGGTAGCCTTACCTACCGGACATTTAATTTACTTATAGTTTACTTTGTAAAAATTTTTTTGTCAACTTTTTTTATCGGAAAAAGTAAAAAACCGTAAAACAAAAGGATGGGTTATCTTTTATTCTGGCGTATCTTCACCTTCGATTCGGTTGTCGTACATAATCTTTTTATTATTGTCCCGAAGTGCTTTTACGAATTCGTCGTAAAGAGTAGGCGAAATCAAAATAACGGTGTAAGCCCCTTCCGAAAAATATACGACGAGCTTATTCGTCTTTTTAAAATGCGTTACCTCTACAACGTCGCTGATTTTCGATTTTGATTTGATAAGTCCGAAATGCGCAGTTAAGTATTCTCCGTCAACGGTGTAGGAGCCGTAAGTCAACACACTTATATCCAGAACGAAGATAAAAAGAGATAGAATCGCCGTAACGGAATATAAAAACACGCTTAACGCATTATCGATAAAATAGACGATATTATATATATTCCAGCCCGTTCCCGCAAGTGATAACATTAAAACCAGTGCCATTAAAAAATATAAAATACCAGAATACTTAAACTTAAATCTTTTCATTTTATTTAACCTTATAATAATTTTAATATATTATTTACAAAAAATCAAGATATAAATAAAAAACACACAACGATATTTGTCGAGAATACAATGTTCTTATGCTTGCCAAAAAGTATTGCGTTGTGCTAAAATTATAATAACCGCAAGGCGGTTTCGGAGATATTATGATAGAACTTATAAATCACGGTGTAAATTACGTTAACGGCGAATTTGTCGACGGTGAAAAAACCGACGACGCCGTAAACAAAACTATGAGCGCAAAAATTTTGTTTTCGCATAATACGAGCGGAGATAAAAATAAACTTAAATTAAAGTTTGACGAAATAACTTCGCACGATATAACGTACGTTGGAATTATTCAAACGGCAAAGGCGTCGGGGTTAAAGGAATTTCCTATTCCGTATACGCTTACAAATTGCCACAACTCGCTTTGTGCCGTTGGCGGAACTATAAACGAAGACGACCACGTTTTCGGGCTTTCCGCAACGAAAAAGTACGGTGGAGCGTTTGTTCCGCCTCACGTTGCCGTTATTCATCAATATATGCGTGAGATGAGAGCGTTTGGCGGGGCTATGATTTTGGGTTCGGATTCGCACACAAGATACGGGGCTTTGGGAACTATGGCAATCGGCGAAGGGGGACCTGAACTCGTTAAACAGTTGTTAAACAAAACTTACGATATCGATATGCCCGAAATCGTCGGCGTTATGTTACGTGGCGAGCTTGGTCAGGGCGTTGGCCCGCACGACGTTGCTTTGGCACTTATTAAGCAAACGTTTAAAAGCGGATTCGTTAAAAACAGAGTTTTGGAATTTTTGGGGGACGGAATTAAAAATCTCTCTGTCGACACGAGAAACGGCATTGACGTTATGACGACGGAAACTACTTGCCTTTCTTCCGTTTGGGAAACGGACGACAAGGTTAAAAAATACCTTGCCCTTCACGGCAGAGAACAAGCGTATAAACAAATGAAAGCCGAAAACGGTGCTTATTACGATAGGGCAATTATTATTGACCTTTCGAAAATCGAGCCTATGATTGCGCTTCCTTTCCACCCGTCTAACGCATATACCATTAAGGACTTTTTATCAAGACCTTACGAACTTTTAAAAGAGTGTGAAGAAGCAGGCAAAAAACTTTTACCAAACGGCGAATTTAAGCTTGTTGATAAAATCCGTGACGGAAAAGTTTACGTCGAACAAGGCGTTATTGCAGGTTGCGCAGGCGGTATGTACGAAAATATTGCCGAGGCGTCGGACATTTTGGGCGACACGCCGATAAACAACAACGATTTTACTTTGGACGTTTATCCGGCAAGCGCACCCGTTTATCACGGAATCGTCGAAAACGGATACGTTTCAAAACTGCTCGAAAACGGTGCGGTAATCAAGACGGCGTTTTGCGGTCCTTGTTTCGGTGCGGGGGACGTACCGCAAAATAACGGACTTTCGATTCGCCATACGACGAGAAACTTCGAAAGCAGAGAAGGAAGTAAACCATCGGGCGGACAACTTGCGTGCGTTGCGCTTATGGACGCAAGAAGCATTGCCGCAACGGCAAAAAACGGCGGGGCAATTACTCCCGCAACGGATATAAAGTACGATAAAAATATAAAGAAATATTCCTTTGACGAAAAGATTTATAAGGCAAGGGTACTCGACAACGTAAAAAAACCGCAAGGTAGCGATTTAATATACGGGCCGAATATTGCCGATTGGCCGAAGATGGAAAACTTAAAGGACAATCTTTTGCTTAAAGTCGTTTCGGTTTTAACCGATCCCGTTACCACGACGGACGAACTTATCCCTTCGGGCGAAACGTCGTCATTTAGGTCAAACCCGTTAAAACTTGCCGAATTTGCATTGTCGAGAAAAGATTCCGAGTACGTAAAAAGGGCAAAGGCGGTAAAGGAAATGGCGTACCCTGTCGAAATTTTCGGCAACGAAAAAGATACGACGTTCGGGTCGGTCGTTTGTGCCGTAAAACCGGGGGACGGTTCGGCGAGAGAGCAAGCGGCATCGTGCCAAAGAGTTTTGGGCGGGGTGGCAAACATAGCCAAAGAGTACGCAACGAAAAGATACAGAAGCAATTTAATCAACTGGGGTATGATTCCGTTCTTGTTTGATAAAAACGATTTTAAGATAGGCGATTACATTTACGTCGAAGGGGTAAAAAACAAAATAAAAAACGGTGAACTTTCCTTCCCGTCGAAATTGATAAGAGAGGGAGTGGTGCAGGACGTAACGCTTAAAATGGACGAACTTTCCCCGACGGAAAAAGAAATAATCTTAAAGGGTTGTTTGATAAATTATTATAAGGGTTAAAATTATAACGTAAAAAGGTATCCGACACGTTTGGTCGGGTATCTTTTTTTTACTTTTCGCATAAAAATAGATAATATTATGAATATTATCGATAACGTGTTAAAAGGTATTTTGGGAGAAGAAATACTTAACCAAAAATATAGAATAACCGTGTACGGCGAAAAGGCGTGCATGGTATCGGGAGTCAAAAGTGTAACGAAATATTCGCCGATGCAAATCGACCTTTTGGTTAAGGGCGCAAGGTTGTCGGTTTACGGTGAAGAATTAACACTCAATCGTTTTTATCGGGGGGATATCGTAATTTGCGGAAAGGTTTTCAAAGTAGAAAAAACAGAGTAGATATTCGAAGGTATTTTGTAACGGGTAATTGCCTCGGGGTATTTATTAACGCTTTACATAGAAGCGGTGTCAACGTAAAACGTATTCAAAACATTTCCAACAACAAAATGTACGTCGATATATATGACGAAGACGCAAAAAAACTTTTTGCAATTAGCGAAGAATTATGTTATAATATAAAAAGAGTAAAAAACGTCGGGATATTATCTCCGTTGCATTTTTTCCGTAAGCACGTGGGAACGCTTATCGGTGCGTTGTTTTTTATTGTGTTTTCCGTTCTATCTAATAATTACGTTTTTAATATCGTATTCAAAGGCCCCGACGGGGCAGAGGACCAAAACGTTAAAGCGCTTTTAGTGGAAAACGGGATAAAACCCTTTTGCAGGTTTTCGTCTTTTGACCTAAAAAAATTGTCGAGTAAACTCTTAATGAAAAGCGACAATCTTGTTTACGTCGGTGCAAGCAGAAAGGGTAACACTCTTATTCTTGAAATTATTAAAAACAGTGATATAATAGTAAAGAAGGATAGCAACGTAAAACGTATTGTAAGCGACGTGAACGGCGTTGTCCGTGATATAAAAGTATATCGTGGAACGGCGATTAAAACCGCAGGCGACACGGTTAAGGTCGGGGACGTACTCGTTGACGGGTACGATACGGTAAGAGATAACAAAATCGAAGTCAACGTCGTTGCCAGCGTGGCTATATTTTATGAAAAAAGATTCGACGTTTTATTGCCCGAAGATAGTCTTGAAGACGTTGCCGAAGCAATAGTCTGCGCAAGTTTTGACGAAGGTGAAATCGCTTCGACGAGAGTTGTTAAGGGTAAAATAAAAAACGGATATAATTATTCGGTTTATATAGGTAAAATTAGGGTTATAACAAACTGAAGAAGGTAGTTTATGGAACAAAAATCATTGAAAATCGAGAAATGGACGACGAGTGATAAGGTAAAGAACGCATTTCTTTGCTTACTCGGTATCGTTTTGATATTCGGAGTATACGTTTTTATCGTTAATATCAACACTTTGGAAGAAGGCGTTAATATAACTTTTCGTGAGTTTTTTTCAAACATCAAAAACCACTTGTTTTTTTTGATTTTGGAAAGCACGGTACTTATAGTCTTTGACGTTTATTTCGTACTCGAAGACAGGAATTTTATAAAAGACTCGAAAAATCTCGTTATGTTTATTACCGTTTTCGTCGTATCGATTTTGGTAAGTTTTTTAATCGGAAAGTACGTTCATTTTTATCTGCGACCTTTGGCACTTTCGTCGCTTTTGGTTTTGTTTTTGCTTGGTAAAAAGTATGCCTTTTTTTCACATATTACAAGTATGATAATAATGCTCCTTTTGGACGTCTTTACTTCTAAAACTGCGCTTAATAACAGCAGTTATTTGTCGTTTATTATAGGCACGCTTTCGGGTATGGTTGCGATTTTCTCGATAGACGGCGAGTATTCAAGACTTCGAATTTTGGGAAAGAGTTTTTTGATATCGATTCCGGCATTGATATATATAGCGGTGTTTGATAAAGAGTTCATATCAACGGACGGGCTTTTTGCCGGGTTATCGATTCTGTTTTCAGGTCCGCTTTCCGTTTCGGTATTTATGATATTTATCCCGTTTTTCGAACTTATTTTTTCAAAGGCAACGTGTTTTATGCTTGCCGAATCGTCGGACCATAAAGCGACCCTTCTTAACAGATTGATACACGAAGCACCGGGGACGTTTAATCACTCCGTTGTCGTATCGAATCTTGCCGAAGCGTGTGCTTTGGCTATAGGCGAGGACCCGCTTTTAACGAGAACTTGCGCTTATTATCACGATATAGGTAAACTTCGTCGTCCGGAATATTTCGTCGAAAATCAATCCGGTGGGAAAAACCCGCACGACGATTTGACGCCGGAACTTTCCGCAAACATCATTAAGGCGCATACGACGGATGGATATAAGCTGATGAAAAAGGAAGGATTCCCCGAAGAAATCGCAACGGTATGCTTGGAACATCAGGGTACACTCCCTATTCGTTTCTTTTACGAAAAGGCGAAAAAGTTTGTCGATAGCGAAGTAAACATAAACGATTATTGTTATTTGGGACCGAAACCGCACAGCAGAATTTCGGCGATAATAATGATTGCCGACGGGTGTGAAGCCGCAACGAGAACTATTACCGACAGGTCAAACGAAAACGTTACCAAGGTAGTTAAAAATATTATCGATTACAGAAAGAATTTGGGGCAATTCGACGAGTGCGAAATAACGCTTAACGAACTCAGTATCATCGAACAAACGCTGGTAAGTAATTTCTCGGGGATTTATCATAGCCGAATCGAATACCCTAACGGCAAAAAATCAAGGAAGAAAAAACTTTTTTATTAAAAGCAAATAGACTAATGGCAAAACTTATATTAGAGTGTGTAAACAAAAGAATACAATATAAAAAAATTACCCGAGCCGTAATGACGGTGTTAAATCAAAACGCCAACTTAAAAGCGGAAGTTATGTTTACGGATAGGGATGGCATACGAAAACTCAACCGTGAAACACGTGGCGTGGACAGCGTTACCGACGTGCTTTCTTATCCGAGTCTTGACGGAATACGTGGAAAAGTATTAGATAAAAAAGACTTCGCTTTGGAACTTGACGAAGGGTACATTTTTTTAGGGTCCATCGTTTTGTGTGAAGACAGAATACGTGAACAGGCAAAGGAAATCGGACACGGTTATTATAAAGAGAGAGATTATTTGCTTATTCACGGGCTTTGTCATTTGTTCGGTTACGACCACATGACGGATAAAGACAAAAAACAAATGAGAGAAAAGGAAAAAGCGGTTCTTTCGCTTTTAGATAGAGAATACAAATGAAAGTAGGATACGTTGCCGTTATCGGCAGAGCAAATGCGGGAAAATCAACGCTCGTTAACGTTTTGGTCGGCGAAAAGGTCGCAATCGTTTCTCCAAGACCGCAAACCACACGTGATAGGATTATGGGGATATTGACGACAGACGATTGTCAGATTGCCTTTATTGATACTCCGGGACTTTATAAAGCGGACAATATGCTCAATTCACTAATGCAAAAGGTGGCGTCGGACACGGCAAACGACGTTGATTTGGTAATGTTTGTGTTAGACGCCCATGCGGGATTAAGCGACACGGATAAAAACCTTATTCAAAAATTTAATAAGCATAAAATCCCTTTTTTGTTGGTGCTTTCAAAGATTGACATTATGCCCGAGCAACTTTTAATTGACGAGCTAAAAGAACTCGGCGAAAACGAATTTACAATCGTTCCCGTTTCGGCGAGAAAAAACAGAAACGTAAAAGAACTTTTGAAAGTTATTAAAGATAAACTTCCAGAAGGCGAAAAACTTTTCGAGCAGGATATAATTTCCGATAGGTCTGAAAGGTTTATGATTTCCGAAATAATGCGTGAGAAAATCTTACTCAAATTCGAAAAGGAGATTCCGCACGGCGTTGCGATAATTATAAACGAGTTTCGTCTTCGCCCCGACAACAAAGTGTACGATATTTCCCTTGACATAATTTGCGAAAAACCTAACCACAAGGCGATTTTAATCGGCAAACAAGGGTCGGCAATTAAGGAAGTTTCGTCGTTTGCAAGAAGCGATATGGAAAAGTTTTTAGGCAAGAAAGTCTTTTTAACGACTTACGTAAAAGTAAAGGAAGACTGGCGAAACAGTGCAAGACTTTTAAAAGAATACGGATATGAAGAAAACAAGGAAATATAAAAAGCGAATATATTTTTTCATAGCGTCAATAATATTTTTTAAGGAGACGATATGAAAAATAACGATTTCGATTTTAAAGACCCTGCGGATTCCGCATGGAAAATGTTTGAAAAAACAGGCAACATAAACTATTATTTATTGTACAAAAATTTGATAAAGAAGTAAGTATGGAAGAAAAGTTAAACGGTATTGTTATAGGCAGTGTAAATTTTGGTGAAAACGATAAAATGCTATCGATTTTCACAGCCGAAAAGGGGACCGTTTGCGCAAAAATCAAAGGGGTAAAAAAGGCAGGAGCAAAGTTAAAATTTGCTACCGAGCCTTTTTGTTTTTCCGAATACGTATTAAACGAAAGCAGGGGTTATAAAACGGTTATCGGTGCAAGTTTAATCGACAGTTTTTATCCTATCCGTGAAGACGTCGTGAAGTTTTTTTCGGCAGGCACGGTAATCGAATATCTTAAAAGATTTTTAAAAGAAGGTATAGTGTCGCCGGATATGTTTATTCTCTCGGTGGACTGCCTTAAAAACCTTGCGTACGGGGATAAAAAGCCAAAGCAGGTTCTTGCAAGTTTTTTGGTAAAAGCCTTGTCGCTTTCGGGATACGGACTTTATGTCGGAAATTGTCTTTGTTGCGGTAAAAAAATTCACGGAAGAGCATTTTTCGATTACGAAAGGGGCGGATTTTTTTGCGAAGAATGTAACGAAAAAGGAAAGGAACTTAATTATAGCACTATGCTTTCTTTGGAAAAAATCATTAACGGCATTGATCTCGACGATTTTTCGGTAAATTCCGTTTTGAAACTTTTGTATTATTACATAAAAAATAAGCCCGAAGAAAATTTAAATTCTCTTTCGGAACTGATTAAACTTTAATATGAAAATATTTTTCATTTGATTAAAATGTTTGTTATAACAAAAACACGCAAACGAAAATTGTTTTCAATGTATTTGGGAAAACATATTAAAAATGTTTGCCAAGAAAATAAAAAGTGTGTATAATAGAATATCTCAGCCCTAATGTATTTATACATTAGTGGAATAAGCTATAATGTACAACATAACGGAGGTAAAAATGAAGTACGTTTATTTGTTTAGTGAAGGCGACGCAAAAATGCGTGAACTTTTAGGCGGAAAGGGTGCTAACCTTGCGGAAATGACCAAGATAGGTTTACCTGTTCCACAAGGCTTTACGATTTCAACCGAAGCCTGCACGAAGTATTATGAGGACGGTCGTCAAATTAACGACAATATCAAGGCAGAAATTCTTACGTACATAAAGAAGTTAGAAGAAATTTCGGGAAAGAAATTCGGCGATAAAGAAAATCCGCTTTTGGTTTCCGTTCGTTCGGGTGCAAGAGCGTCGATGCCGGGTATGATGGATACTATCTTAAATCTTGGCTTAAATGAAGAAGTTGTTGAAGTTCTTGCTAAAAAATCGGGCAATCCAAGATGGGCGTACGACTGTTACCGCAGATTTATTCAAATGTATTCCGACGTTGTTATGGAAGTCGGCAAAAAATATTTCGAAGAACTCATTGATAAAATGAAACAAAGTAAGGGCGTCGTTTTCGACGTTGACTTAACTGCCGAAGACTTAAAAGAACTTGCAAATCAATTCAAGGCAGAGTATAAAGCAAAAATCGGTACGGATTTCCCGACAGACCCTATTGACCAACTTTTCGGTGCAATCAAGGCTGTTTTCCGTAGTTGGGATAATCCGAGAGCAAATATTTATAGGCGTGATCACGATATCCCGTATAGCTGGGGTACTGCCGTTAACGTTCAAATGATGGCTTTCGGTAATATGGGAGACGATTGCGGTACGGGTGTTGCATTTACACGAAACCCTGCAACCGGCGAAAAGGGTCTTATGGGTGAATTCCTTATGAACGCTCAAGGTGAAGACGTTGTTGCCGGTGTTCGTACTCCGATGCCTATTTCAAAAATGGCAGAAGTTTTGCCTGACGTTTATAAACAATTTTTAGACGTTTGTAAGACGTTGGAAAATCATTACAGAGATATGCAAGACATGGAATTTACCATTGAACAAGGTAAACTCTTTATGCTTCAAACGAGAAACGGTAAGCGTACCGCAACTGCTGCTATCCGTATCGCTTGCGACCTTATCGATGAAGGTATGATTGACGAAAAAGAAGCGCTTATGCAAATCGACGCAAAGACACTCGATATGCTTTTGCACCCTCAATTCGACGCACAATCTCTTAAAGATGCGGACAAGAATAACGTTGTCGGAAAGGGTATTGCAGCATCTCCGGGTGCCGCAGCAGGTACAATCGTATTCACTCCTGCCGACGCCGTAAAGGAAGGTAAAGCAGGTAAGAAAGTCGTTTTGGTAAGACTTGAAACTTCCCCTGAAGATATCGAAGGTATGAAGTTCGCACAAGGTATTTTAACCGTTCGTGGCGGTCAGACTTCGCACGCTGCCGTTGTTGCACGTGGTATGGGTGCTTGTTGTGTTTCGGGTTGTGGCGATATTAAAATGCATGAAGAAGAAAAATATTTCGAACTCGGCGGAAAGATATTCAAAGAAGGAGACGAATTATCGTTAGACGGTACGACGGGTAAGATTTACGACGTTATTATTAAGACCGTTCCTGCCGACCCGAACAGCGGTTATTTCGGAAGAATTATGAAACTTGCCGATAAGTATAAAGCACTTGGCGTAAGAACGAATGCAGACACTCCTGCCGACGCAGAACGTGCCGCAATGCTCGGCGCACAAGGTATCGGTCTTTGCAGAACAGAACATATGTTCTTCGGACCCGGAAGAATCGAAAAGTTCCGTGAAATGATTTGTGCCGAAACTTTGTTGGAAAGAAAAGAGGCTTTAGACGACATCGAACCTATGCAACAGGCTGACTTTGAAGGACTTATGGAAGCACTTAAAGGCTATCCTGTAACAATTCGTTTCTTGGACCCACCACTACACGAATTCGTTCCTACGACCGAAGTTGAAATCGAAGCACTTGCTTCGGCTCAACACAAGTCAACTGCCGAAATTAAACAAATTTGTAATTCACTTCACGAAACCAACCCTATGATGGGTCATCGTGGTTGCCGTTTGACGGTAACGTATCCTGAAATTGCAATTATGCAAACGAAAGCAGTTATCAAGGCAGCAATCAACGTAAGCCGTCGTCATCCTGACTGGAACGTCGTTCCCGAAATTATGATTCCGCTCGTTGGCGAAGTAAAAGAACTTGCTTTCTGTAAAAAGGCTGTCGTTGAAACGGCAGACGCCGTTATTAAGGAAGCCGGTGCCGACTTAAAATACGAAGTGGGTACGATGATTGAAATTCCACGTGCCGCACTCACCGCTGACGATATTGCAAAAGAAGCCGAATTCTTCTGCTTCGGTACTAACGATTTAACGCAAATGACTTTTGGTTTCTCTCGTGACGACGCAGGTAAATTCTTGCCTTCTTATTATGACGCAAAGATTTACGAATCCGACCCGTTTGCAAAACTCGATACGACGGGTGTAGGTAAACTTATGGATATGGCTGTTACGCTTGGTCGTAAAACAAGGCCGAGTATTCATTGCGGTATTTGCGGTGAACACGGCGGAGATCCTTCATCTATCGAATTTTGCCACAATATCGGGCTTGATTACGTTTCTTGTTCACCTTTCCGTGTACCTATTGCAAGACTCGCCGCTGCACAAGCAAACATCCGTAATCCGAGGGGCTAAGAATTAGCGCCAAAAAGCGGTAAAAATTCAATTTTTAATTAAAAAATAAGGTTTTAGTAGTCATTCTTCTTGGAGAGTGACTACTTTTTTTCTCTTAAAATTCTCTTGCAAAGTCAAAAATCGGTCAAAAAAACGGGGTGGTTCCTCAAATGTTACATTTTTCTGTATCTACCGCTATGCGTAAAAAAGGGCGATAAAAAGGAGAAAATTATGTCAAAATACAAATTAATCATTGAATATTACCAAAAAGGCAACAATAACAGTCAAATCGCTACCCTTTGCAGTTGTTCTCGAATGACTGTTTGGAGAGTTTTTCAACGGATAAAGGCGTTAGAGATTGAAATTTATGCGCTAAATGATATGAGTGAAGAAGAAATTTCTTCTTTATTATTTCCCGAAAGGGTGAAAGTAGGGGAAGGATATCTGATTCCCGATTTTAAGTGGGAAGAGTTCCAAATGTGTAAGCACCAATCTTCTATAAGGTTATGTTGGCGTAGATATTGCAAACGTGCCGCAAAACAAAACTTGATGGCGTACAGTTGGAAGTGCTTTATAACTTTATATAATGCGTATCGCATGCCGAAGATTGTGGTCGAAGACCCCAACGACAAGATTCGCAACAAACTAAAAGACTTTAACTTTCTATTGTCGTGTTGTCCACGTGGCAGTATAAACTATCAAGTGATCCAACGTAAAAAGGAAGAGTGGCTCAAATCATTAAAACTCGAAGAAAACAAAATTTTAGACGACGAATAATTGAACAATCAACTAAAAGGTTAGAACAAAAACGTTCTGACCTTTTACTTATATATTTTTTAACCAAATCTACATAGAACACTTACTTAATGCAGTGTTTTACGCTAAAACAGTTAAAACTCACACTTTTTATACCTAAAATGCTTAAAAAACGTCGTTTTTTCTTCGGAAATCAAGCAAATTAGGTATAATATTAATAAATATTAACCAAATCCACACAAACCACTTGACTTTTATAGTGTTTTATGTTAAAATAGTTAAAATTAGTTTTGAGGATATGTAAATGGCAAAATTTATCCCTTATACGTTTACAAAAAAGGACGTAATAGGCAATTTTACAAATGATAAGCAATATGAAAATTGGATAGCGGGGCAAGTTCGTTCTAAAAAAATTGTTAAAGTTCGCAACGGGTTATACGTTCACGTTGACGTGTCGGGATATCCGCTTACCACAAAGTTTGAGCTTGCCACAAAAATTGCCGAAGATGCTTTCGTATGCTATCACTCTGCCTTTGAATATTTCGGCGTAGCTAATCAAGTTTTTAATACCGTTATGGTTGGCAGCAAAAAGCGATTCAACGATTTTACTTTTGACGATATTGACTACGTTCGTAAACCTCGAAAGCATGACGTGCAAATTATGAATATAGTAACTGCTGCAGTTCGTGTAACCTCACTCGAACGTACGGTTATTGACTGCCTTGACGATATTGACGCAGGTGGTGGGATTGACGAAATCTTAAATGCGCTTGACCAAATTCGAGTTTTAGATGAAACAAAATTGCTTGAAACGTTAAAAGCTTACGATTCGGTATTCTTATATCAAAAAGCAGGTTACGTATTAGAACATTTCAAAGACAAGTTTATGCTTACCGATTCGTTCTTTGAAGAATGTAAAAGCAAACAAACTAATCAGATAAAATATTTTTTACAAGACGAGTATAAAGATATAGAATTTAATTCTAAGTGGAAACTTATGGCTCCTAAAAATCTTAAATCTCGCCTAAACGGAGGATATTAATGGAATTCTCAAGACAATACTTGACAAGGCTTGCCCAAGAATCCAACTTTATAAAAGACACTTTGGAAAAGGTTTTGCGTCTTTCTGAAATATTAAAATTCTTAAATAGCGACGTTGTTTTTAAGGATAAACTTGCTCTTAAAGGTGGTACGGCTATAAACTTAACAGCAGTAGGGCTTCCACGCCTATCTGTTGACATCGATTTAGATTTTACCGTAAACGTTAGCAAAGATGAGTTGCCCGAAATTAAAGAGAAGTTCAAAAAGCGCCTAACCGATTATATGTGGCAAGAAGGATATTCGCTTGCAGATTCTCGCGACTATTTCGCACTAACGTCGTTCTTATTTAATTACATTAACAATGCCGGTAATCGTGACAATATTAAGATTGAAATTAACTTCTTGGATAGATGCCACGTTTTACCGCTTGAAAAGAAGAAAATTTTAACGGAGGGCATTATAGAAGATTTTGAAGTTTTAACCTTAAACACGACTGAACTCTACGCAAGCAAAATCAATGCACTTTTGTCACGTGCTACGCCAAGAGATTTATACGACGTAAACGCTATGATAGAGAATAACGTTATAACGGATACTGAACTTTTAAGAAAATGCCTTGTATTTTATAACGCTATCGGCGGGGACTACGATATTCAAGAGTTAGACTATAAAAACGTTGAAAGGTTAGATTATAGAAAATATAAAACTCAATTAAAACCCGTTATATCAAAAGACGACAAGTTTGATATAGAAAAGGCAAAAGAAAGGGTAATTTCCTACGTTAAAGATTTACTTGTCTTTACTGACGGCGAAAAAGCGTTTTTAAGTAAGTTGAAAAACAAAACCTATGCGCCAGAATTGCTATTTGATGACGAAACGATTATATCGAACATAAAACATCACCCAGCAGCCTTATGGCGCATAAGAGAAAATAATAATTAGAAATTTTATAAATATGACATATATTGTCATAAATACTATGCTAAAATCAAGTTGATTTTAGCAAAAGCTTCACCAAAGGAGAAACGTTATGGCTAAGAAAATACAAAACAATCCATCGCCTAAGATACTAATGAATTCAATGAGATCTATTGGCTACAGTTTTAAGACGGCTGTGGCGGATATTTTAGATAATTCAATTTCTGCGCGTGCGACTGAGATAAAAATATATACGCCAATAAATGATGAGTTATATTTAGCCTTTTTTGATAATGGCGAAGGAATGTCGCATGGCGAATTATTGAATGCAATGAAATATGGTTCTCAAAGAGAATCTTATGATTCACATGACTTGGGCAGGTTTGGTTTGGGGTTAAAGTCTGCTTCTTTATCACAATGCAAAAAACTTACAGTTGTATCCAAGAATGACGGAATGATATCTGCTTTTAGATGGGATTTAGATATTGTATTGGAAAATTGGGACTGTTTAGAATTAGATGAGTTAGAAATAAAAGAGTTGCCAAAAATAGACTTGTTGGATATCGTAGAACAAGGAACAATTGTTATTTGGCAAGAATTTGATATAGCATATAAAAAATCGAACGGGCATGTAAGGGAAATCTTATCGGAAGAAGTGGAGGAAACTCAAAAACATTTATCTTTGGTGTTCCATCGTTTTATAAATAGACCGTTTAATCCTGTTAAGATTTATATTAACGATGATAGAATTCGTGGGTTGGACCCTTTTTTGGAAGACCATCCTAAAACGGATACACAGAAGCCAAGCCTTATTAATTGTGAAGGAACTGAAATCATTGTTCAACAATTTATTTTACCCCATCAAAACGATTTATCTAATGATGATATAGAAAAGCTTGGTGGAATTGATTATTTAAGAAATGGACAGGGATTCTATGTTTATAGAAATGACCGATTAATTATTTACGGCACATGGTTTAAATTAGCATCATCTAATTTAAATTCGGAACTTTATAAGTATGGCAGAATTAAAGTAGATATTCCTAATACGTTGGATGAGATTTGGGACATAGATATAAAAAAGCAAAATGCAAGTATACCGAGAGTTATATTAAATAGTCTAAAAAAGGCTGTAAGTAATGTTCGTGGTCGTTCTAAGGAAAAGACCGCAAAAAGGATTCGTTTGACATTAGATAAAGATGATTCAAAGATATGGAATAAAAGTTTGGACAGGGACGGTAAGGAAATTTATTTTGTTAATAGTGAATCTAATTTTGTGAAGAATTTTATTGACGAATTTGATGATAGAGATAAGTCAAAAATTATTCACTTTTTAGAAATACTTTCTTCAATGGTACCATACGACGATATTTATAATTCTATGTGCAACAAGGCTTTAGCGCAAAAAATAAGTCAAGACGGTATAGATTCAATAGTTATAGAGGGTGTGAATCAATTTAATTATTTGAAGAAATTACTTCAATTGCCTAATGAAAAAATATTTGAGGTTTTAAGAACGTATGAACCGTTCGATAATGAAGAGATTTTTAGATTGGTAGAGGAGAGAATCAAAAATGAGAAATAGAAATGACATTTTTAAAATGTATATAAGCGATTTTGATTCTTTTAAAACCGCTCAAGAATACATAAATCCTAATTTTATTACAACAGAAGAGTTGATACGAGAATCAATATCTAAAACTAGAGATAGATTTATTAGTTTTGTACCAGAAGTTGTGTTAAAAGAAGAGGAAGAGTTGTACGTTGTTAATAAAATAAAGTCTATTCACTCAATTTACCAAGAGGAAGGAGATGTAATATTGGGGGATTATGACCATGATTATGATTGGTATAAAAACTTTTTGAATTCGGAAAATGCTAAAACATATTTTTGGGATAGGTATAAAAATCATTTGCAAACAGTTAAACATTTTCCAAAAGAAGTAGTTGATAGATTGGAACAGGATACACTTTTTAGATTAATGTCGTATTTGGGGAACCCTAACGAAGAGGCGGCTTTTTCTGTAAGGGGTTTAGTTGTTGGTGATGTTCAATCAGGTAAAACTTCAAACTATTTAGGTTTGCTTACTAAAGCCGCAGATGCGGGCTATAAAGTTATATTTATTTTAACAGGTACAATTGAAAGTTTGAGAAAACAAACTCAGCAGCGTGTAGAAGAAGGGTTTATTGGTTGGGACAGTTTTAATGGTGTACCTGTTGGTGTTGGCCGTGGAGACCCTACACCAAAAGCTTTTACCAGTAGAGGAAAGGATTTTGTTGGTACAGACAATCAAAATACTACGTATAAGTTAAGCAATTATTCATCCGAACCTATGATTTTCGTATTGAAGAAAAATGTATCTGTATTGAAAAAGGTTTATTCTTCACTAAGAAATATCAATACAAATGCTGTCCAAACAAGAATAAATTATCCGGCATTAATTATTGATGATGAGGCAGATAATGCATCTATAAACACAAATAAACCAGATGATGACCCTACTAAAATCAATAAGTATATAAGGAATTTATTATCTCTCTTTACTAGAAGTTGCTATGTTGGATTTACAGCTACGCCTTTTGCTAACGTGTTTATTAGTTACGATAAAGAAGACGAAATGCTTAAAGATGACCTATTCCCAAGAGATTTCATTTATGCGTTAAAGTCGCCAAGTAATTATTGCGGCGCAAGGAAATATTTTGTTGAGGCGAATGATAATATTAGAATTATTAAAGATTTCAACGAACAGTTATTTCCTATGAAACACAAAAAAGAATGGGAAGGGGAAAAGTTATTTGATTCATTATATGAGGCAATAAGAACGTTTTTATTAGCAAATGCAATTAGAGATATTAGAGATGTGGATAAAAACACACATCGTTCTATGCTTATCAACATGTCTCGATTTACAAAAGTTCAATCAGTAATTATGAATATAGTTCAAGCTTACTTTGACGAGATAAAAAGAACGGTTAAACAAACTCATAAATTATCAATGGATTATGCTTTGACTAATTCTATTGTAAGCACGTTAAAAACTACTTTTGAGAATCAATTTTCCACATTAATAGATGGCGTTGAAGGGTTGACTTGGGAAGAAGTATTCAATCAATTATATGATTCTATATCTAAAATAAAAATTGTTGTGGTTAACTCAGGTAAAAACTCTTCAAAATTAAATTATGATGAGGCAAAAGAGGGACTTAGGGTAATTGCAGTTGGCGGATTAGCTCTTTCAAGAGGTTTAACCTTGGAAGGACTTATGACTAGTTATTTCTATAGAAATACATCTACATTTGACGTGTTGATGCAAATGGGAAGGTGGTTTGGTTATAGAGAAGGGTATGGGGACCTTTGTAGAATTTGGCTTACGAGCTCTTCCTATAGTTATTATAAATATATTTATCAATCAACCGAAGCTTTAAAAAGTGATATTAAAACTATGGGGTTAGAAAACAGAAAACCAGAAGATTTCGGTATTCGTGTTATGAACGATTCGATAGAATTAGGAATTACTGCTGCAAACAAGATGAGAAATACTATGCGCAAGGTAGTAAGGAAATCTTTTTATGGTAGTTTGTTTGAAACGCCGTATATTAATAGAGACTTGGATTTGGTTGAAGAAAACATAGATAATACAATTAAGTTTTTAGACAAAATTTCTCCGGAAAGACGTGATGATACCGTAGTTCAACATTCATATTTTAGAGATATTCCTTATGCTAATGTAGTAACTTTAATAAGCTCTCTAAATATTGCAGATGAAGGGGATACATATTTTGATAAAAAACAAATCATGACATTCTTAAAAAAGGATTCGTCAAACTTAGGTGAATTTGATGTGCTCATTATGGGTGGTCAGCAAAAAATTAATGGCGAAGATAATCCAAATAGATTTAAGTATGAAAGGTTTGGAATGGATATTCCTTTGGTTGGGAGAAGCTTTGATGTAAGAGAAAATTGCATAAGAATGAGTAAAAATAGATTAAGGCTAGGTGGTTCAGCGGATACGAGTTACGGTCTTGACAAAAATCAAATACCATTGACGCACACAAAAGCACAAGACTATTTAATTAAAGGCAGAAATCCTTTGCTTATTATTTATTTTGTTCATCCATCAATAGAATTTGATGAGGAAGTATATTCGTCTGATAAAACTGTAAATGAAGAGGCTAGGGATGCAATAAAATTATACAAGGAATTACAAACAAGAAAATACAAATATCTTGTTGGCTATGCATTAGGATTTCCTCGAAAAGATGGAGCATCCTTTAAATCTACAATGTACACAGTTAATAAAACAGTTAACTATTTTGATAAAGACCATGAAAATGAATCTGTGGAGGAATAATCTATGAGATTTGATGAAATTAAAGAAAAGCTTGAAGCGGTAAAAAGTTTCTCTCAATACGTTAGAGTAAGTGTTGGGCATCCTTTAGAATTGTACATAGGGAAAAATGAAAAGGGATTTCCAACCCTTAGATATAACGGAAACTTTACTCCTATTAAAGTTATTGGAACTAATTTGATTGAGATAAAACAAGTAAGAACGAGCGGTTATAATTCTATTCTTTTCTCTTTTGCCGCAGAGGATAATTTCTCGCTTTTCTATCATTTTTGCGAAGATATGATAACTGAAACTGAAAATTATAAAGGCGATGATGGATATAAGGAAGTTGTTAATAGATACAATCAATGGAAAAAAATGTTTACCGGGAACAATAAAATATTAACAGAGAATGAAGTTCTTGGTTTAATAGGTGAATTGTTATTTTTGAAAGATAAAGCTATTCCTACGTACGGTGTTACGGATGGATTAAATGGCTGGAGCGGACCAGAGCCTACGCATAAAGATTTTTCTTATAAGAATGATTGGTATGAAATTAAATCCATAAATACTTTCAAAAGTTCAGTATTAATTTCTTCATTAGAGCAATTGGATAGTGAATTGGATGGACGATTGGTGGTTTATAGCTTTGAAAAAATGAGTTCTAGTTTTTCGGGAATAACATTGAATAAACTAGTTGCTGAAATATCAAATCAATTAGAATATGAAACAGATAGAGACATTTTCTTTAATAAGTTAAAACAGGTTGGTTATTCTTATAACGAAGTTTATGATAACTATGTTTATAATTTCGTTAAATATAGTACGTATATTGTAAATAATGAATTCCCAAGAATTAAAGCTGATGATTTACCTAAAGGTATTGCAAAGGTTCAATACGAAGTTTTACTTTCATTTATAGAAAAGAATAGAGAGGAATAAGAAATGGAACAAACATATGAAGAATTTGAGAAAGAGTTTTTAGATGATATAAGAATAAATGCTCAAATTGAAGGAACAACGCCAGACGATTATTTTCTCAATGATATATTAGGAAGATTAACTTCAATGGGCGAATTGATTGACCCACAAATTCGTCCAATGCAAAAAAGATGTAGAAATCAAAAGATAATGTCTTTTGACGCCTTTGCTTTTGACGAGTCCGATAAATCTGTGGTGTTAATTACTAATGATTACATAGATGACGTAGAAGGTGTTTTAAATAAAACTTTAATCGAGCAACATAAGCAAAGAATGCTGAATTTTTTGCAAGAAGCTTATGATGAAAGACTTCAATCATTTTTTGATTTGACGGACGACTTGTTGAAAATAGGTAAAAACATCGGCGAAAGGATGAAAATTGATTACGTCGATTTAGACAAAGATGCTTCTATTGACAAAATTAAACTTATAATAATAACAAACAAGAAATTAAGTGAGAGAATTAAGACTTTACCATCAGAAGATTTTTTGGGTAAAAGGGTAGAACTAAACGTTTGGTCTTTAACTAGATTTTATGAATTATATGAGTCGGGTAGAGAAAAGGAGCCTATTTTAATAGAAACAAAAAAATATGGTGTTGATGGTATTCCTTGCATAAAGGCAGAAATGAGCGGAAATCTTGATTATGATGCCTATTTGGCAATTGTTCCGGGCTCATTTTTGCATGCTATTTATTATGAACATGGCTCTAGGCTCTTAGAAGGTAACGTTCGTGCATTTTTAAGCAATAGAGGCAAGATTAATAAAGGGATAAGAGAAACTATAAGGAAAGAGCCTACTAAATTTTTCACATACAATAACGGTATTGCATGCACAGCATCAAAGGTTGAACTTTCAAGCGATGGGCACACCATTGTTTCAATGGAAGATTTGCAAATAATAAATGGTGGGCAAACTACTGCTTCATTAACTTCGGCTATCTTAAAAGACAAAATGTCCTTGGAAAATATATTTGTACCAATGAAACTCACAGTTGTAAAAAATGAAGATTATGATACGATGATACAAAATATTTCTAAGTATGCAAATAGTCAAAACAAGGTTAAAGATTCCGACTTGTTTTCTAACCATCCATTCCATAGGGCTTTTGAAGCGCTTGCAAAGGGAATACAAGCTCCAGCGCATGGTGATTCGGTTAATAATACATTGTGGTATTATGAAAGGTCTAGAGGTAAATACGACCAAGAACAATTCAAGTTTACCAAGAAAAGCGAAAAGGAGAACTTTGTTAAAAAGTATCCTAAAAATCAAGTTGTTAAAAAAGAGGAACTCTCTAAATATTTTACATGTGCTAGACTTTTGAGACCTGATTTAGTAAGTAAAGGTTCTGAAAAATGTATGTCTTATTTTGCTGAATATATTGATGATAGATATCAAAAAAATCCGGGCATTTTTAGTGATACATTTTATAAGAAATGCATTTGTTGTGCTATTTTGTTTAGAACTACGGATAGAATTGTAAATAAAGCATCTTGGTATAATGTAGGTGGTTATAAACTTAACATTGTACCTTATACAATTAGTAAGCTTATTTCGTTAATACCACAAGGGTATTGCCTTGATTATGAATTAATTTGGAGGAAACAAGAACTCTATCCGGCATTAAATTATGAAATAGAAAAACTTGCTAAAATCACCAATGAATTTATTCAACAATCAAACGGCGTTATAGTTACAGAATATTGTAAAAAAGAAGACACTTGGAAAAAGTATAAGGATGTTCCATATCAATTTTCTAAAGAATTTTTAGATTCTTTAATAAATAAAGAACTTATTGAATCTAAAGAAAAAGCAGAAACAAAAGACAACAAACTTTCAGTTGATATAAATATCGAAAAAGAAATAGTTGTATTGGGTGGACCGTATTGGAGAAATTTAATTGAAGAAGGTTTGAGACGTAAATTATTATCGCCTATGGAGATAGATTTGTTGAACATTGCAGCATCAATTGATACTCTAAGACCTAAAATTGCAAGTCCAAAACAAGCTAAGCTTATTTGGAAAATTAGAGAAAAATTAGAAAACGCGGGAGTTCTTGTGTGAAAGGCAGAATAAATAGTGGACACCAAGGAAAATTTTATGAAAAAGCAATATAATATAGTCGAATTTTTTAGTGGTATAGGAAGTCAAGCACGTGCACTAGAAAATATCGGAATTAAGAAGAAAGTTTTAGCTACTTGCGAATGGGATATGCATGCATTTATTGCGTATGATGCAATTCATGAGAGCACAGAAAACATAGAGCAAACAAAATCGTTAACAAAAGAAGAGTTGATAGAGTTTTTAAGTCAATTTACTTTGAGCCACGACGGGAAAACACCAATGTCTTATAAAACTCTTTGTTCTTATAACGTGGAGATTTTGAGAAGAATGTATTCTGCTATAGTAAGGACAAAGAATTTAGTAGATATAAGTTGTGTTACTGGCGATAAAATGCCGAATAAGATAGATATACTTACATATTCATTTCCATGTCAAGATTTATCTAATGTAGGAGCTTTTCATGGTTACAATAAAGGGATTGATAAAGATTCTGGTAGTCGTTCTAGTTTGTTATGGCAAGTTGGAAGAATTCTTTCGGAAATGCAACAGTTGAAAAAGCAAATGCCTAGATATCTTTTGTTGGAAAATGTTCCAACCTTGTTATCAGAGAGACATTTGCCTAACTTTAATATATGGATTGAACAACTTAAAGATTTGGGATATGTTAGTAAGTACGTTAGAGTCAATGCTAGACATTATGGTATTCCACAAAATAGACCAAGACTACTAATGTTGAGCGTGTATGTTGGAGATAACACAGCGAAAAAAGAAATAATTAAAAAATATTTTGATACTTTAACAGAAGATAAGATTATTCAAGATTATAAGAAATCTAAATACTATATTCCTAAAAAGATTGAAGATTTATTGCGTATACCTAAAAACAAAAAAACACATTTGTGGCAAGAAGCTTTAGATTGTACACCAAAAGATACTCCATCAAGAAGAAAAATTTGGGAAGAAAATCCACAGATTGTTGATAAGAATGGGAAATTATTCGGCGAAGACTTCATTAGAACGATAACAACAAAACAAGATAGACATCCTAATTCAGGAAATATTTATTTTGATAGCGGAGTGGAAAAACGTGGGAAGTTTAGATATTTGACTCCACGTGAATGTTTACTATTCATGGGGTTTGAGGATGAAGACTATGATAATCTTCAAATGCATAATCCTGTGCAAAGAGGAAGAAGTTGTTTGTTTCCAAGAGATAAGATAATTAGGATGGCAGGTAATAGTATTCCTGTTAAAATGTTGGAAGGTTTTTTCTATCAATTATATGAGATTGAAGAATTGATGAAATAATTGATAATATAAGAGTCTACAGAAGAGGTTGATATGGATATTTCAAGATTTAAGGATGAAGAGTTGATTCAACTATATAGCAAAACCATTAAAGAGTTAAAAAATAGAAACATTATTCGTACAAAAAATGTATTAGGCGATTTGGCGGAGTTTTTAACCATACAGCATTATTGTAAAACGCCGGGTTTGCCCAATTTACAAGTAGCGCCTATAGGAACTCAAAATATTGATGCGATAAGTAGAAATGGCGATAGATATAGCATAAAAGCTACGTCAAATAACACGACGGGAGTCTTCTATGGTTTGCAACCTAAAGATAGTAACGAAGTTGATAAGCAAAAATTTGAATATGTAGTTATTTGCAAGTTTGATGACGACTGTCATTTAAAAGCGATTTATCAAATGGATTGGGATGCTTTTATTAAGCATAAGAGATGGCATAGCAGAATGAAAGCTTGGAATCTTACGTTAACTAAAGAAACAGTAGGTGATTGTTTGACTATTTACAAGAGTGAGTAATATTGGCGAGAAGTGACTACGATTTCTGCCCAGCAGATGAAGAGATTTTAAAAAAACTAAGAGAAGGCTAAATATGGAAAAATTTACAATTTGGAAGAATGAATATTTAAGAGAAAAAACAAATGGTTATTATAATACATTTTATATTGGCTATAAACAAGAAGGTAATCCAGATTTTTTAAATGATTTGAAGAACACCTTTGGTAATACTTATAGATATGTTTTATTAAAAGCCAAAAATGAAGTGCGTGATAGATTATTGCAAGATTTGCCTAAAGTTGTTGAATTAGAAAATTTAATAGACCCAATTTGCGTTTGCGTTCCTAGGTCAAGGGCGGATATGGTTAATGTACAGCAATATTTTAGAGAGGCGGTAAGCGAGGCTTCGTATCAAAATAAAGAGATGGAAGATGGTTCGTATGTAATAGAAAGAGTAATAAATACTTGTACAACACACTTGAGGAATAGTACAGCAAGGACAGATGGACCAGAACCTTATCCCGGTATAACAGTAGACACATGTAAAATTGACGATAGAAGAATTAAAGGTAGAGATGTTATTTTAATTGATGATATTTACACAAGTGGATGTAATATTGATGAAGATTGTATTCAAGCGCTATATGATAATGGCGCAAATAGAGTTGTATTTTATGCCATAGCATATACAAGGAGAGGGTGAAATGTTTTATTCTGAAAACGCAGTTAAATTATTGGCTTTAAAAGAGTGTGGTTATTTAAGAACTAATGCTCAATTTTGGCGTGAATTTTCTAATCAGGTACAGGTGAATGATTATATAGAAGAACACGAAGAAATTAATCAAAAAATAGACCAATTAAAAGAAGAATTTGATTCAAATGATAATTCCGAATATGGGACAATTTGTATTTTTGATGACGAATTCCCTTGCATAAATCCAAAGGCAAAGGAAAGTGAAAAACCATATTTGCTCTTTTATAGAGGAGATAAAAAATTATTACAGAACTTAAATAATAACGTTGCTGTAATTGGACTGATTGACCCAACGGATAATATTGAAGAAAGAGAACGCAAAATTGTAGGCAAATTAATTAGCAATAATTTAGTTATTGTTAGTGGGTTAGCAAAAGGTTGCGATGAAATCGCACATAGGGTTTGTGTTGAAAGCAAAGCAAAAACAATAGCAATATTGCCAACCTCTTTAGCAAAAATTGCTCCTGCAAGTAATAAAGCATTAGCAGAAGAGGTTGTTGAAACTGGTGGATTGTTAATTACAGAGTATTATAAAGAAGCCACGAGTAGAAATGAAGCTGTTGGTAGATATATTGAAAGAGACAGATTGCAAGCGATGTTTTCTAAGGCGATTATAATGATTGCCAGTTATAGGCAAGGAGATGGCGATAGTGGCTCCCGTCATGCTATGAATTATGCTGAAAGTTATGGAATAAAGAGATATATAATGTACAATGAGGATATTGACGGTGGTGATAGAAGATTTGGATTGAGTAAACAATTAAAGTCTTCTTTTGGTGTAAATGTATTGTCGCCAAGCAGCATAGATGAAATTAAAGCAATTAATAATCCAAGTTTAGAGCAAAAAGCAACTTCAGCTCCAGTACAAATGAAATTTATATGATGATGGATAAGAAAATAAGTGTTTTTGATTTAGATAATACGTTGGTGTTTACGGATAAGCTTAATAATGAAAGCTATAATTTTGCTTTGACTAAAATAGGGAAAGAAAAAATAGTTCACGTTAAAAGGATAACTCGCAATATTGTTAATTCAGTGTATGAATTAACAGATGACGAGAAACAGCAGCTTATAAAAATGAAACAAGAATATTTTGTCAATAATATTAGCAAAATTGAATTAAACGAGGACCTGATTTCAAAATTAAAGGAACTAGACTCGAGTAAGTGTATTTTGTGGACAAGGGCAGAAAAAGTTAGAACGGAGGCTATATTAAAATATTTACATATAGATGATTGTTTTGCTAAAGTGGTTTATACTTCTAAGCATAATTTAGAAAGCGATATAAAAACAATATGTTCATTTTTTAATTGCAAGAAAGAAGATTTGATTTTTTACGATGATATACTTTGACTCTATCAATTCCTTATTCTATTAAAAAATGGAATAGGCGGCGGTTTAATACGAGATTGATTCTCAGCGGGAGCAGAAATACGAAATTTTCAGTTCAAAAAGGCAATAGAAGGACTAGGAAAAATGAAACAAGGGTATAGAATTATTTCAATAGAAGCGGCGGATATTTATCGGCACGAGCAGGAAAACGGCGTTAGCGTTGGGTATAAAATGCCCGAAAGTAAAAGCGATGCCTATTTTCGTTTGTTCAATATTTATTTAGACAATTCGCTCGACTTAGTTGAACTTGAAAAGGCGTATAAGCGCATTTGTCGTAATAAGTTTTCTTTTCAAGATAAAAGTGGAAACGAATATACCCTTGCTGTTATCAACTTGAAGTTTAACTATACGTACAAGCCCGAAAACGGCAAGCCTATAAAAATCAAAGACTTGCGCGCACATTTTTACGAAAACGGTTTTTATTTAGACGGTATCCACTACATAAGATATAAGCGTAGTGCAGGCAGTTCGAGAGAGGGGAAATGTCTTTTTATCGACGAGCGTTTATATAATGGAATGGATAAATGGAGCAGTTGCGGTTTGAAAGCGCAAACCGACCTTGCTTCGTGGGAATCGTATAAGGCGTTATCACTTAGCAGTATTAAAGGAACAGTGAATATTCCGCTTGACGGGATACTTTTCGTTCCCGATTATAAAAGCACGTTCACGGAAGAAGTTGTTTCGGTGGAATTAAAAGACGGGGAACTTGTAGCCGAGCAAAAGCAAACGGAAATCACAAACGATATTTGGGACGGCGAGAGTCTTTTGGATGAGAGCGTGTTTGAAAACGGCTATGCGGACAAGCATATGCTACTTCTTCGAAACAAGTTCTTTAAGTCTTGTGCCTTTAAAACCAAACTTCAAAAATGGATAAAAGATAAAAATATTACACTTGACGATTTGAAAACAAGAGGATTTACGCTTGCAACGGACGTTAGTCAAATTATAATGGTAACGACACCGAACAGTTTGAAATATCTTAAATTCGCAGGCGGTCTTTCCGAGAAGAATATTCGCAAGTGGATAGAAAGCGTAGATAATACTTTCGGTGTAGTGAAATGGGATAAAGGCACGAGATTTTTTCACGGCGATATGGTGCAGAGTAGCTATCAACTTCTCAATACATTGGGGCTTGATAAAACGCAAGCGGAAAAATTATTACAGCCGAGTTTTGATTATATCTCGCTTATCCGCAACGACGTAGAATTTATGCGTTATCACTTTACCGATGCTTATACAAGAGAAAAAGACAGGGAAGAAAAGAAAATTCCCGACGGGCTTGCCGAGCGTGCGGAAGTCATTTTTCGATTGCTTTTCTATTGTACAACTTTTGATTATACTGCTTTGTATGCGAATTTTAGAGATGACGTAGTAAGCGGACTGAAAGGTAATTTACGTCGTGGACATATTTTACTTAACGGCACGAACGCAACGTTGTTTGGTAACGGTTCGGAGTTATTAAAGTACATAGCCGGCGAAAAGATAACAAGCGAATTAAGGAAAGGACAAATATATTCTAAACGCTTTGCAAATGGTGAAAAACTTCTTTGCGCGCGTTCACCGCATATCACGATGGGCAATCTTTACTGCGTGGAAAATAATCTTAACGGCGATATTTGGAATTACTTTGATTTGGGTAAAAATATCGTGTGTGTAAACGCTATTGGCGAGAATATTCAACAGCGCTTAAATGGTTGCGATTATGATTCAGACGCTATGCTCATAACCGACGATAAGTTATTAGTAGAAGTAGCCGATAAATATAATGAGAATTTCAAAGTACCCGTTTGTGGTATTCCATCTATGAGTAAAAACGGTCAAACTCTTGCCGAGCTTGACCACGATACAAGCGAGAATAAAATTGGTGAGATTGTAAACCTTTCGCAAAAGTTAAACAGTATTGTATGGAACGAAATCCATGACGGCGCGCCTGTAGAGAAAATCTTGGAGATTTATAACGACGTTTGTAAACTTGCCGTTTTATCGGGATTGGAAATAGATAAGGCAAAGCGCGCCTATGACAACGTGAACGTTGGGAAAGAACTTTCCGCATTGCGCAAAAAGTATAATCGCCCTGCGCCGATTTTCTTTAAGGAGATAGACGAAAAGGGAAAGGAAAACGAGTACGCTTTTTACGATACGGCGATGGATTATATCTATCAAGCGGTTAAAAAGTTTAACTTCCAAAAGGGCAAAAAGAAAAAGGTGGATTATACGCCTATATCTTGGGCAATTGGGTATAAGACGACTTCCGACAATGCAACTGACTATCGTCATAGGGATAAAATTATTGGGATATGCGATGAATCTAAAAAGAGGATTAATCGATTGTATATGGAGCTCCGCATGGTGGATGACCAAGAAAAGGAACTTATTTATGATAAGATAATGGAAGAAAAAGCCGAGAGGGATAGACAAGTCTCCAAGTGGCTAACGAGTGAAAACGTCCTTATCTTTGTGGTAAGACATTACGAAAAGAATAGCCCTTCCGATTGGAGAATATATGCGCCCATTGTTATTTCTCCAGCGTTTAAGAAATTTTCGCGCGAAAGAGCTCTTCCAATAGGGTGTGTTGCAGAAAAAGAAGGTGGAGAGTTCACCGTTTATGGCAAGCAATTCGCAAGAATATGGTAAAAAGTGAAAGAGTTTGTTTATAAAATACTACTTTCAAATTAGGTTTTTCCCTTTCTAAGAAAGGGAATGTCTTGCCAAAAATAAAAAATGAGTAATCGGCGTAATAGAACCCGTTTTTCAAAAGCGTGGGAATTATAGCTCGACAGTGATAAACTGTCGGGCTTTTCTACGTCCAATATACAATTTAATATATGGGTAAATAGGTTGGCGAACAGGGCTCCCGAAAAAGATTTATAAAATAAAGATTTTTTGGGAAGAAGGAAAAGGAAACCGAAAGAGAACGCCGATATATTTTATGTCGGCGTTGTTAAAAGGCTTTGCTTTGACGCTATAGCGAGGAACGTATTTGTCTTGCCAAATACCGATTTTTCAAATCGCCTCGTTAGGGGCAGCCCCTAATACCCCAAAAATTAAAAAAGAAAAGGAGGAAAGATTATAGGAAACAGAACAAGAAATTATGCCTACAATTTTAGGGCAAACGAGCATGAGAAAAATTTAATAGATAACGCAATAGTTAAAAGTGGACTTACGATGACGGCTTTTGTAATTCGGTCAATTACCGATAAGCCAATAACCGTGATAGAAAACGGCAACGAAATTTTAGCCGAACTAAAACGGCAAGGCAACAACTTAAATCAAGTGGTTAGAAACAGTTATAACGGCTTGGCTACGGAAGAAGAAATTAAAAGTTGTATCAAAAGTCTAAAAGAATTATATCGTAAAATATCTATTGAAATCGGAGGTGGATGATGCCACTTTTTAAGTGTAGCGCAAGCAAGGCAAAACCGAAGAACGGTATCGCATATATCACCGACGAGAAGAAAGCAAAGATAGTGTCGGTAAGAAATCTTTTTGAAGACGAGGACTACGCAAAGCAGTTTACGGAGACGGCAAAGAGGTTTAACAAAGGGGATAAGTTTGACGAGCGCAAATATTATCATTGTAAATTATCGTGCGCGCGCCAAGATAACGTTTCGCCTAAAAAGGCACACGCTTACGCAGAAGAACTTGTTGCAAAATTATTCAAAGCCTATGAGTGCGTAATCGCTACCCACACGGACACGCAAACGATACATAGTCATATTATCGTAAACGCAGTGGACCCGATGACGGGTAAGAAATTGCAGTTCAACAAACAAGACTACGTGAAGATGAAAGACGAAGCGAATAAGATAGGGAAGAAATACGGGTTTACAGAAACGGATTTCAGAAATCGTGGTAAGAACAGTAGAACGGCAATCGAAAAGAAGATTATACTCAAAGGAGATACGAGTTGGAAGGAAGAACTACGAGAAGTAATTGCGGAAGCGATTAAAAATTCAACTACGCCGGGCAACTTCAAGGAATATCTTGAAAAAAGTTACGGCGTAAAAATTGCAAGGGATGGAAAGGATTATTCTTATTTACACCCTGACAAACAAAAACCTATCCGAGGGGAAAAGCTCGGAATAAATTATACAAAAACGGAGGTAATAAGGAAAATTGATGAACAAAATAACAGGCGAACGTCCACAGCCTATAACGGAGGACGAAGAAGTGGATTTGTCGGGCAACGCACCGGCGGTGGATTTATGCGAGGAGGTAAAACGTTTAACGGCAGAAGCACGGGAATCGTTGTTAATGCAAGCCTTAACGGTATCCAACGAGAAATGCAACGACTTGATTTTGAAACTCAATGTTCGAGTTGCGGAACTGACGCAGCAAGTGAGGAACGTAAAATGGAACAACGAAGACTTAGAGAAGAAGCTGAAAGAAAACGTGGAGAAGCTAATAGACGACGTGAAAAGGAGCAATTGCAAACTAACGAAGGAGATGGAGTTCTCACTCAATCAGATAACGGAAACAGTGACGGAAATAGAGCACCTTGTAAGTATAACTATGGGAAAGGCGATTGATTCGGCTACTCAACTGTTAAACGATAGAGTAAAAGAAGCGACGGATATGGCGGTAGCCAAAATGAACGAAGGCGCAAGCAAGCTTATAAGTTCGGTTGAAAAAACCAAAAAGGAAATCGACAAGGTAAAAGACGATATTTATTTTGAACGAGGTTTTAGAAAGTTTATGTTTTGGGTTACACCCTTACTTCTATTTGCCCAAAGTATCGCAATGGCATTTTTACTATCAAGATAAAAGAATTTTCTCAAATGAATATAAAACAGCTTGACTATCTCGTGATATCACGGTATAATGTAGCTACAAAAACTTTATGGGAGGTTTTTATGAACGTAGAAGAAATCATTAAAAAAGCGGAGAGAAACGAAGGTTTAACTGTGGAAGAAGTGAAAATCTATCAAGAAGCGGTTAAACCTAAGAAACACGTGTACGGCAAGTATGGAACGCTTGCAAAACAATATATTGAAGAGCATAACTTCGGTAAATTGTTAAGTTTGGCA
>JAZRVM010000023.1:0-68918 GCA_045599205.1 Christensenellaceae bacterium
TTCTTTAAATTGTTGATATGTTGTTGTGAAATAAAATTTATTATGCTATAATTTTTATATGAAAAAATTATTTAGTAAATACAATATTGATTTAAGTGAAGAAAAGTTAGAAAAATTTGAAAAATACTATTCTCTTTTAATCGAATATAATGAAAAATTTAATATTACTGCAATAACGAATAAGGAAGAAGTAATAATTAAACACTTTATCGACAGTGTTTTGGGGCTAAAATACATTGATAAATTAAAAATGGTTGACGTTGGTTCCGGTGGCGGTTTCCCTGCGATTCCTCTTAAAATTATGAACGAAGATTTGGATTTAACACTTATTGAATCAACGGGGAAAAAGGCAAATTTTCTGGAAATAGTAGCAAAAGAATTAAATTTTAAAAACGCAAAAATATATAATGAAAGGGCAGAAGATATATCAAAAAAGAAGGAATTTCGTGAAAATTTCGATATATGTACCGCACGTGCCGTTGCAAGGCTAAATACCTTAACAGAATACTGTTTACCGTTAGTTAAAGTAGGCGGAAAATTTATCAGTTATAAAGGAAACAGTGAAGAAGAAGTAAAGGAAGCAGAAACGTCTATCAACATTTTAGGTGGAAAACTTAATAATGTTGATAAGTATACGTTAGAAGAAGCAACACGTTCTCTCGTCGTTATTGAAAAAATTAAAAAAACCGACGAAAAATATCCGAGAAGTAACGGTCAAATAAGGAACAAACCGCTTTGATAGAAATATTAAATCAAAATAAAACGTGTGCCTTTACGGGACACCGAATATTATATAAAAATTTCGACGAAAAAAAGGTCGAAAAAAAAATTTTAAGTGTAGTTAAAGAAGGATATAAAGTTTTTTTATGCGGTATGGCTTTGGGATTCGATTTAACGTGCGCAAAAATTATTATTAAGTTAAAAGAAAAATTCGACGTTAAGTTAGTGGCTTGTATTCCGTGCGTTAATCAAGATAAAGGATATAATTTAAAACAAAAAGAAGAGTATGCCGAAATATTATCAAAAGCTGATGAAAAAATAGTTTTGGAACAAAATTATACCCCTACGTGCATGCAAAAACGCAACAAGTTTATGGTAGATAATTCTTCACTCGTTATTGCTTACCTTTGTCAAGAAAGGGGCGGAACGGTAAACACGGTAAATTATGCAATAAAACAAAATAAACAAGTAATTTACGTATAAAAAAACCCGACAATGTCGGGTTTTTTGTTTTTAATAAATTATTTTAATAAACTAATCGTTTGCACCTGCAAGCATTTCGATTTTATCTTTAGGCGTCGTCGGTTTATTGTCGCCGTGGCGAACGAAAAGCATCGTTATAAAGGCGATTCCGACGAAAATCGAAGCGTAAGGGAAAAGCGGTAACATACTGCCGAACAAATCCATAATTGCGCCCGATAAAATAGGTGTGATAACTTGTGCCGCCATACTTGCCGTATAATAAAAGCCGGTGTATTTTCCTATATCGCTACCTTTTGCAAGTTCAACGACCATAGGGAAGGAGTTAACGTTAATCGTTGCCCAACCGATACCGGCAAGAGCAAAGAGAATATACATAATGATAGGCGACGAACCTTTACGTAAGAAAGAAGCGATTAAAAACGAAGCGAACAAAATAACGATTCCACCCAAAATCGTCTTTTTCCTTCCGAGTTTACTTGCGATAATGCCTACCGGAATATAAGAAACGATTGCGGCGCCTTGCGCAATTAAGAGAGTTAAATCGTAACTTTGATTAAGAACGTTTTCGGCATAAACCGAATATTTCGAAGTAACGGCGTTATATCCCATAAACCATAAAACAACCGAAGAAAGAATAAGAATAAGCGACGAAAATTGTTTTTTGGAAAGTTTTCCGCCCACCGAATCTCTTTCTTTTGCTTCGTTGTCGGGATAATATTTTAACGTGTCTTCTTCCATTTCTTTTGCCCACTTTTTTTCTTTAACGGTTAATAAAAATACGATTAAACCGATTAAAATGAGTGCGCACGTCGCAATATAATAAGGCATAAGGTTATTGACGTCAGAACCGAAAATCATACCGAAAACAAGCACTATAATTCCGCCTGCCGTTCCCATAAGATTGATAACGGCGTTGGCTTTTGAACGAAGCGGTTTAACGGTTACGTCCGGCATAAGTGCAACCGCAGGCGAACGGAAAGTTGCCATTGAAATAAGCACCAACAAAAGAATAACGATAAACAGCCAAAGAGCGTCGATTAAAGGAATAAAAATAAAGAGTACCGTTGCGACTATTGTTCCGCCGAAAATAAAGGGGGTACGCTTACCGAAACGAGTGTTTGTAATATTATTATATCAAAAAATTTTTTGATTTTCAATAGGTAAAAAAAAGAGACAGGAAAATCTGTCTCTTAAAAAATAAAATCAACCAAACGGTTAAATACTTTCTTTGTCGTTGACGTTAGATAAAAACGCCTTTAATTTTTCCGATTTGGGATTTTCGAAAACGTCGGTTGCGTTACCTTCTTCTTCGATAACACCGTCTGCCATAAATACGACTTTATCCGAAACGTTCTTTGCAAACCCCATTTCGTGTGTAACGATTATCATGGTTCTGTCCTTACTTTTAAGCGACCTTATAACCTTTAACACTTCACCGGTAAGTTCCGGATCAAGTGCCGAAGTCGGTTCGTCAAAGCAAAGGATTTTGGGGCTTAAAGCAAGCGCCCTTGCAATGGCAACACGTTGACATTGTCCGCCCGACAGTTCGCAAGGATATGCAAGTTTTTTGTCCGTCAGTCCCGTTTTAATTAAAAGTTCGTTTGCTTCGCTTTCGATTTTTTGCTTTTCGTTTTCGACGAAAGCGTTTATTTCGGCTTTACTTGCCTTTTGTTTTTTTAGTTCTTTCGTTTTTTCTTTTAGCATAAGGCGTGGCGCAAGGGTGATATTATCAAAGACGTTATACTGCGGAAAAAGGTTAAAAGACTGAAAAACAAGCCCGAAATTAAGGCGTTTTTGACGAAGCGAACTTTCGGTTTCTTTTACGGTGTTATTTTTGTCGAACAAAATTTCTCCGTCAAGAGTCATAGTTCCGTCGTCGGGGCGTTCCAAAAAGTTCATACAACGAAGAAGCGTCGTTTTTCCCGAACCCGACGAGCCGATAATCGAAACGACTTGACCTTTATTTACGTCGAGATTTATGCCTTTAAGAACTTCGACGTTAGAGAATTTTTTGCAAAAATTTTTAATTTGTAAATATGCCATAATATCTCCCTACGCCTTAAAGTAAGACAATTTTTTTTCGAGTTTATTAAAGACAACCGTTAAGATTCCGACGAAAACGAGATAGAATATTCCCGAATAAAATAACGGCCAAATGATACCCCTTGAAACGTATCTGTTAAAAGCCATAAACAAAATTTCTTCAACGGCGATAACACGGGCCAAGGACGTGTCTTTTACGAGAGTGATAATTTCGTTACTCATAGGCGGAAGGATACGTTTAATTACCTGTAAGAGAATAACTTTAAAGAAAATCTGGCGTTTTGTTAACCCCAAAACCTGACCTGCTTCGTATTGCCCTTTGGTAATGCTTTCGATTCCACCACGGTAAATTTCGGAAAAATAACACGCATAGTTAATAACGAAGGCAACAACCGTTGCGGTAAGACATTGAAGCCCCGACCAACCGAGCAAAAGCCCCGGAGCGTAAAAGACAATCATGACTTGAAGCATAAGCGGAGTACCCCTTATAATCCAAACGATAATTTTAATGGTATAAGAAAGTGGCTTAAACGTGGACATACCACCGAAGGCTATAAGTAGCCCCAGTGGTAATGCCAAAACCAAAGTCAATAAAAAGATTAAACAAGTTTGTCCGAAACCTGTTAAAAGCGTTAATGTTACTTCAAGCATAAATTATTTTGTAAAGTTAGCAGGTAACAAGTTGGTAATACCGTACTTCGTTGCAAGGTCGTCTATTGTTCCGTCGTTAGTGTATTCGGAAATCTTGTTGTTGATTTGCCACAAAAGTTTTGAATCCGATTTACGAACGGCTGCGGAGAAGTTTTCTACTTCAAAGCCGATATCTACCATAACGAGTGAACCGGAGTAAGTCGTTGAAGTTAAAGTTTTTGCAAGAGCATAGTCAACGATAGCAACGTCTGACGTGCCTGTAGAAACTTCCAAAACAGCGGTAACTTGGTTTGTTAATTTTCTTAAAGTAAGACCTTCTTCGCCAACTGCGTCTTGAGCGGCAGAACCACTTTCAACGGCAACCGTCTTTCCTGCAAGAGAAGCGGTTGACGTGTATTGATTTGCGTTTGCGGATTTAACAACGGCAACTTGTTGGTTTTTAAGGTAAACGGTTGTAAGTAAAAGATTATCCAAAAGGTCGTCGTTTACAGTCATACCGTTCCAAATACAGTCAATCGTGCCTGCGTTTAAGGTAACGATTTTGGTATCCCAGTCGATTTCCTTAAATTCAACGGTATATCCAAGCGAAGTGAAAACTTTTGTTGCAAGTTCTGCGTCAAAGCCCGTCCATTCGCCCGTGGTGTCGTCAATATAATCGAGCGGAGCATAGTCCGTTACACCAACGACGATTTTATCGCCGGCTTGAACCGTTTTAGAGTCGCATGCCGTTAAACCGAAACAAGCGATCAAACAAAGAAGTGCGGTTACAATAAATGTTACAATTTTTTTCATAATAATTCTCCTAAATAAGTAAAAAGCATATTTGCTTTATTACTTTATCTTGTTAAAGTGTCTTTATTATACTTCATCTCGCTAAAGTTGTAAAGCGTTTTTGCGCATTTTTTTAAAATTTTTTTAAATTTTTTAAAAGTTTTATAAAAATACTTAAAATACGGGGGAAAAATAAACATTATATAATATATAAGGGAATAAAAAACAAAAATGGGGGAATAAAAAAGAAAGAAAAAAGGAGAAAAACATGAAACTTATTGAAAGTGAAACATTAAAAAACCTTGCAAAAGCCTTTGCGGCGGAGTGTCAAGCGAGAGGGAGATACGAATTTATCGAGTACGGAGCAAGGCAACAAGGGTATAAGGCGGTTGCGGAAATCGTGGACAAAATCGTTTACAACGAATTTAACCATGCAAGAATGTTTTATACCAAAATGCAGGACGCCGAAGTTCCGATGCTTAGTAACGTTGATATTAAGTGCGGATTTCCGTTTAAGGAAAAGTGGGATTTAGAGCAAAACTTACATTTGGCGTCGGAAGACGAAAGTGCGGAGATTAAACTTTATCCACGCTTTGCAAAAAAGGCACGAGAAGAAGGGTTTGACGAAATTGCCACTTTGTTTATCAATATTGCAAATATCGAAAAGGAGCATAAAAAGATTTTCGATAAACTTTATTCACAGTTTAAGGACAAAAGTTTATATGATAAGCAAAAGGAAGTCGTTTGGAAATGTCCGTCTTGCGGGTACACGTATAGGGGAAAAGAAGCAGTTGACAAATGCCCCGTTTGTAATGAAAAACAAGGTTCGTTTAACGTTATTTTATAAGCATAAAAAAAGAGTGGTTCGCCACTCTTTTTTATTTGTTTAATATAGAAATAACGTTTTTAATAAAGGTGTTTGTAAGTTCCAAAATTTGTTTTTCTTTTTCCTTGGAAATAAGTTGTGGTGTTGTCGTTGGGTTTTCGGTTGCGTCGGGAGAGTCGCCGTTAAAGGCAAGTCGCTTTTTATTAGGTCTTCCTCGGCGGGAAAAGGAAGGCGTTAAAATTCCGTTTTCAAGTTTGATTATTTCTTTTATTAAATCGTTTTTAGGTAGCGACGAAGGGCTTTTTGCCCCTTTTTCTTTTGCGATTTTTCTTAAATCCTGTAAAAGGTAATTTGACAATTCTTTTTCCCGTTCGCTCATAACTTCCCCCAAAATAAAAAAACGCCGATTCAAAGAATCGGCGTACAGAATTCCTATTCTTTGAATGCGACTCCAAGAATAAAATATATAGCGTAGATATATATAGGAATAACTGCCTAAGAGTTATTCTACGCTAAAAACCATACTTTATTCATTTTTTGAGTCGCAAACAAATAGTAACATAAAGGTAAAAATTTGTCAAGAAGTAAAATAAAAAAACGGTTCGGCAAAAATGCCGAACCGTAAATTTTAAATAAAATAAATATTATTCTTTACCTGCAAGTTTTTTATAACCGTCGAGTCTTGCTTTTGCGGATTCTTCGGTTTTTCTAAAGAGTTCTTTTGCAACTTCTTCGCCTTGTGTTTTAACAAGTGAAGCGTATCTCGTTTCGCCTGCAAGGAATTCTTGATAATCGCCCGTCGGGTCTTTGCTGTCAAGCGTAAATACTTCGCCTTCCGGGTTATATCTATAAAGTTGCCAGTAACCGCAATCAACTGCTGCCTTTTCTTCAAGTTGAGATTTGGTCATGTTGATACCGTGGTTGATACAAGGTGCGTAGCAGATGATAAGCGACGGACCGTGGTAGGCTTCGGCTTCCGTGAGTGCTTTAAGAAGCTGTGCAGGGTTTGAACCCATTGCGCATTGTGCAACGTAAACGTACCCGTATTGTTTTGCAATCATGCCGAGGTCTTTTTTCTTAACTCTCTTTCCCGAAGAAGCGAATTTTGCAACTGCGCCGATATTCGTCGACTTACTTGCTTGTCCACCCGTGTTCGAGTAAACTTCGGTATCGAGAACCAAAACGTTAACGTCTTCGCCCGAAGCCAAAACGTGGTCAAGCCCACCGTAACCTATATCGTATGCCCAGCCGTCTCCACCGAAAATCCAGATAGAAGGTTT
The DNA here is from genome assembly GCA_045599205.1 of Christensenellaceae bacterium. GTDB lineage: Bacteria > Bacillota > Clostridia > Christensenellales > Borkfalkiaceae > UBA1259. The sequence goes on from JAZRVM010000023.1 coordinate 6,775, forward strand.
AACCAAGCAGTCGGTATTCTTCTTAATAAAGTCAAGCCCTTCTGCCGTTTCGGTTTCAAGTGCTTCTTTAACGAGTTTGGAAGCTACTTTACTTGCTTCTGCGTCGTCTTTTCCTTCAAGCCAAGCGCAAAAAGCTGCGTTCGTCTTTTCGTTTACTTTATCGAAATTCTTTCTGATTTCTGCTTCTAATTGATTACGACGTGCCTTATAAGCAAGGTTCATACCGTAACCGAATTCTGCGTTGTCTTCAAAGAGAGAGTTTGCCCAAGCAGGTCCGTGACCTTCTTTGTTCTTCGTGTAAGGGCAAGTCGGAGAAGAACCGCCGTAAATGGAAGAACAACCGGTTGCGTTTGCAGCGACCATTCTGTCGCCGAAAAGTTGAGTAACGACTTTAACGTAAGGTGTTTCGCCACAGCCTGCGCATGCGCCCGAGAATTCAAAGAGCGGTGTGCAGAATTGACAACCCTTAACCGTTTCCTTTTTGAATTTCGAAGTATCAACGTCAGGAAGTTCGGTAGCGAATTCCCAGTTCTTGTCTTCGCCTTTTTCGAGCGATTCGTTAAGCGGAATCATCTTGATAGCACCGCCGTCCTTTACAGGGCAAACCGTAGCGCAAACGCCACAGCCCATACAGTCAAGCGGAGAAACTTGCATTTTATATTCGTATCCAGCAAGTCCGATGGCAGGTTTACCGGTGAACGTGATAGGCTTTTCTGCGCCGTCTTTAACGAGAGCCGGTCTTAAACAAGCGTGCGGACAAACGAACGAACAAGTACCGCATTGAATACATTTAGCGATGTCGATTTCTGGAACGGTAACGGCAACGCCACGTTTTTCAAACTTGGTCGTACCCGTCGGAACCGAGCCGTCGGCATTGAATTGAGAAGATTTAAGCTTATCGCCTTTTAAGAAAAGGATAGGCTTAATAATTTCTTGATAATATTTATCAGCATGCCCTTCAACCATTTCCGCACCCGTGGTAGCGTTTGCCCAGGAAGCAGGAACGTCGATTTTAACAAGGTTGTCGCCCGATGCGGAATCGATAGCGTCATAGTTCATTTGAACAACTGCGTCACCTTTTCTTGCGAACGTCTTTTTAGCCATATATTTCATATATTCAACGGCTTTGTCGTAAGGCATGATTTGTGGATTAACACGGAAGAAAGCCGATTGCAAAATCGTGTTCGTTCTTCCCTTTAAGCCAAGGCTACCTGCAATCTTAATTGCGTCGATAACGTAAAGATTGATATGCTTTTTGGCAATATCTTGTTTAACTTGTGCAGGCAAAAATTCTTCTAATGCTTCAACGGTCGTTGCGCTTGTGTTTACAAGGAAAGTACCGTTTTCTTTAATGTCGCCCGTCATGTCGTAACGTGTTACGTAAGAAGGGTTAGAACATTGAACGAAGTCGGCAGAGTCGATTAAGTATTCGCTTTGAATAGGCGTGTCGCCGAAACGAAGGTGAGATACCGTGATACCGCCCGACTTTTTAGAGTCGTAGAAGAAATATGCTTGTGCGTGCTTATCGGTATGGTCGCCGATAATCTTTATTGAGTTCTTGTTTGCACCAACGGTACCGTCGGAGCCTAAACCGTAGAACTTACAAGAAGTCGAGCCTTTCGGTGCAGCGTCGAATTTTTCGCTGAAATCGAGCGAAGAATTCGTAACGTCTTCGTAAATACCGATAGTGAAGTGGTTTTTAGGATTTGCGCTTTCGAGATTTTTATAAACAGCCAAAACCATTGATGGGGTAAATTCTTTTGAGCCCAAACCGTATCTACCGCCGATAACCTTGATATCGGTCTTGCCGTTTTCCATTAATGCAGAGCATACGTCAAGATAGAGCGGTTCGCCGAGAGAACCCGGTTCCTTCGTTCTGTCGAGAACGGCAATGCGTTTAACACTCTTCGGAAGGGCGTCAACAAATGCCGAGCCAACGAAAGGTCTATACAAACGAACTTTAACAAGTCCGTACTTTTTACCCATAGCGTTGAGTTTGTTGATAGATTCTTCAATCGTTTCCGAACCCGAACCCATACTAACGATAACGTCTTCTGCGTCAGGAGCGCCAACGTAGTCGAACAAGTGATAATTTCTTCCGCAATGCTTGGAAACGACGTCCATCATTTGTTGAACGATTGTAGGAACGGCTTGATAATATCCGTTTGCCGTTTCTCTGTTTTGGAAGTAAGTGTCGCCGTTTTGAGCAGTACCCCTTTGGATAGGGTGTTCAGGGTTTAACGCTCTCGACTTAAATGCTTCGATATCTTTTTCGATGCCTACTTCTTTGCAGATTTCACGAATTTCGGCATAGTCGTCAGCTTCGTCCCAAACGTCGATTTTAGCAACTTCGTGCGAAGTTCTAAAACCGTCGAAGAAATTGATAAACGGAACTTTTGCTTTAAGTGTTGAAAGGTGAGCAACCAAGGCAAGGTCCATAACTTCTTGTACCGACCCGTCGCAAAGCATTGCAAAACCCGTTTGACGGCAAGCCATAACGTCAGAGTGGTCGCCGAAAATGTTGAGTGAGTGTGCAGCCAAGGCCCTTGCGCTTACGTGGAAAACTGCAGGGAGAAGTTCACCTGCGATTTTGTACATGTTCGGAATCATTAAGAGTAAGCCTTGAGAAGCGGTATAAGTCGTTGTCAAAGCACCTGCCGTGAGAGAACCGTGAACTGCGCCTGCGGCACCGCCCTCGGATTCCATTTCGGCAATCTTAACTTTTTGTCCCCACATGTTGGTTCTGCCAGCAGTGGCCCATTCGTCGGCAACTTCTGCCATAGGCGAAGAAGGTGTTATCGGGTAAATAGCAGCAACTTCTGAAAAGGCATAAGCAACCTGACTGGCGGCAGTATTGCCGTCGATTGTCAACTTTTTCATTATATAAATTCCTCCGTATATAAATATACTAATAAAATAGTCTTATGTTATTATACATTTTAGAAAGGGAATAGTCAATAAGAGTGCAAAAGTTTTTTACCGTAAACCGAAAAAATGTAAAAATTTTTTAATAAATTTAAAAAGACACAAAAAGGTTTTTCGTTTACTTGCACCGAACGAGCCATTTTGTTATAATAAATAATCATATATAAAATAAAAGGAGATAATATGTCGGCGATTGAAGTTAAAAACGTCAGTTTTTCTTATGACAAATCGAAAAAAGTATTAGATAACGTTTCTCTTTCGGTTGGCGAAGGCGAATGCGTTGCTATTCTCGGCGCAAACGGAAGCGGAAAATCGACTCTTGCAAAAATTATCAACGGCTTATTAACTCCGGATAGCGGTGAAGTCAGCGTTTTCGGGCTTACCCCAAAAGATAAGCGTTCCCTTTACGAAATAAGAAAAAAAGTGGGCGTCGTTTTCCAAAACCCCGACAACCAACTCGTTGCCACGATTGTTAGCGACGACGTTGCTTTCGGACCGGAAAATTTGGGATTAAGTAGGGAAGAAATCGGCAAACGAATTGACTTTGCGTTAAAAAGCGTGGATATGGAGGAATTTCGCAACTCGTCCGCCGAAAGGCTTTCGGGCGGGCAAAAGCAACGTGTTGCGATTGCCGGCGTTCTCGCCATTAAACCCGAAATTCTTATTTTAGACGAATCGACGGCGATGCTTGATCCCGTCGGCAGAGAAGAAATTTTAAAAATCGTAAAAAAACTCAAAGACGAACAAAACGTTACAGTTATTATGATAACGCACTTTATGGAAGAAGTTACCTTTGCCGATAAAATTATCGTCTTAAATAACGGCAAAAACGCTCTTTCGGGAACACCGACGGAAATCTTTTCCCGTGCGGAAGAATTAAGAGAATTGGGGCTTGAAGTCCCGACGCCGACGCTTATTGCCGAAGCACTTATAAAGAAGGGCATTCCCCTTAAAAAACATATTTTAACCCGTGAAGAGTTGAAGGAGGAACTATGCGCATTGAAGCACAAAATTTGACGTACACATATAGCGAAAAAAGCAAGTCCCTTCGTGTTACGGCGTTAAACGACGTTTCTCTTGAAATCCGTGAAGGAGAATTTTTCGGAATTATCGGACACACGGGTAGCGGAAAATCAACCTTTGTTCAGCACTTAAACGGGCTAATCGTGGGAAGCGAAAAGAACGGAAAACTTACCGTAGGCAGTTTTAATTTGCGAGATAAAAAATGCGATTTTAACGCACTTCGCTCACACGTGGGTATGGTATTTCAGTACCCCGAGTATCAACTTTTTGCCGAAACGGTGTTTGGCGACGTTGCGTTTGCAATCAAAAATTTTTTCCCGAACCTTTCGCAAGACGAGGTTAAATCGAGAGTTTACGAAGCCCTTAAACTTGTCGGGCTTAATCCCGAAGAAGTAGTAAACGTTTCCCCGTTCGATTTATCGGGCGGGCAAAAAAGAAGAGTGGCAATCGCAGGGGTGCTTGTCGCAAAACCGGAAGTGCTTATTTTAGACGAACCGATAGTGGGGCTGGACCCGAAAGGTAGAAGGGAACTTTTGTCCTTACTTAAAGATATCCACAAAACCTTTGTAAAAACGATAATTATTATCACGCACGACATGAACGTCGTGTCGGAATACTGCGACAGGGCAGTTATATTTAAGAACGGAAAAGTATTTTCTTTGGGTACGCCCGAAGAAATTTTTGCCGACGAAAAAAAGGTAATCGAAGCAGGTCTTTCTTTGCCGATAACCGCTTACTTAAAAGACGTGTTAAACAATAAGCCGAGGGACTTAAAAATCGAAAGTTTCATTGACTCGGCAATAAAAGAATTCGGGGGTAAAGTATGAAAGACGTAACTTTCGGTCAGTATTACCCGTCGAACTCCTTCGTTCACAATATGTCTGCCCCGACGAAAATCGTTTTGTCAATCGCATATATCGTCGCCGTTTTTTTGGTAAAACAGTTTTATTTTTTGGGATTTGCGTTGTGTTTTGTGTTTGTTTTGACGGCAACGTTAATCTCAAAAGTGCCCCCGCTTAGAGTAATTAAAAGTGTAAAGGGGATTTTGTTTTTTATCTTTTTAACGGCAATCTTGCAACTTTTGCTTAATAGGGAAGGCGAAATTTTAGTTGACTGGGCGTTTATTAAAATCACCAACGTCGGTGTTTATTCCGCACTTTATATCATAATAAGAATAACGCTCGTGGTTTTGGGTGCGTCGATACTGACACTTACGACCACGCCGACAGACCTTGCCGACGGAATAGAATTTTTACTTTACCCGTTAAAATTTATTAAATTTCCGGTACACGAATTTGCCCTTATTATGAGTATTGCCTTGCGTTTTATTCCGACGCTTTTAAACGAAACGGACAGAATAATCAAAGCGCAGAAGTCAAGAGGTGCAAATTTCGAAACGGGAAATATTTTCAAAAGACTTAAAGCTCTCGTACCTATTCTTATTCCCCTTTTAATCAGTTCGTTTAGACGTGCCGACGAACTTGCCGACGCAATGGACAGCAGGTGTTATTCGGGTAGCCAAAACAGAACGAAATACAAAAAAATCACGTTTAAGTTAAACGACCTTTTCGGAATCCTTTTCGTGTCCGGCTTAATCGTCGGCGTGGTTTTCTTGAACGGCGTTATGGGGGTTATCGTATGAGAGTTCTTTTGACGATTTCGTACGACGGCACGAATTATTCGGGGTGGCAACGTCAAACCGACGCCGTGTCCGTTCAGGAAACCGTAGAAAACGCCCTGAAAACGCTGACGAAAAAAAACATAAAAATCGTCGGAAGCGGTAGGACCGATGCGGGCGTTCACGCCGAATGGCAGACGGCACATTTCGATACCGACGAGAGTATCCCCGCAGAAAATTATTACAAGGCGTTAAACACCGTTTTGCCCGAAGACATCAAAATAATAAAAAGCGAAAGGGTTGACGACGGTTTTGACGCAACCCGCCACGCCAAAAAAAAGACCTACCGATATACGTTTTTTAAGGGCGACGTGGAACTTCCGCTTTTTTCAAGATACGCCGTTATGCTACCTAAAAACACGGACACACAAAAGGCAAAAAGCATTTCGCAAATCTTCGTCGGCAAGCATAATTTTAAGGGCTTTTCGGCAAGCGGAACGGGGGCTTTGACTTTCGATAGAGAAATATTCGAAATTAAGGCTGTCGAAGACGAAAAGTTTTTAAAATTTTACGTAACCGGCGGTGGGTTTTTGTATAAAATGGTACGAATGGTTGTCGGCACGATTATCGGCTTCGGGCAAGGACGATTAGACAAAAAAGACATTGAAAAATCTTTCGAAAGCGGAGAACAGATAAAAAACGTAACGACGCTTCCCGCAAAGGGGCTTTGTTTGGTAAAGGTGGAATACGAAAAATAACGGCAAAGGTTGTGGATCAACGGTAATCAGCCACAATATATAGATATACACAGAAAGATTTATTTAAAAAGAAATAAAAAACGCAAAAAACAATTAAAAATGCTTGACTTTTTATTACAAAATCTTTTATTATATTTAAGCGTTTATAAAAGCGAAAAGGGATTAGCCCTCCCCGTTATCGTGTCGTGAACGGTATCCGCTTTTTAAGCAATTTTAATTTTTATAATAATTTAGGAGATAAAACTCATGAAAACTTATATGGCTCACGAAAAAGACGTAGTCAGAAAGTGGTATGTTGTTGACGCAACGGATATGGTTCTCGGTCGTCTTGCATCGAGAGTTGCTTCGATTCTTCGTGGAAAGAATAAGCCTACTTTTACACCTAACGTTGATACGGGTGATTACGTTATCGTTATTAACACCGACAAGGTTGTTTTAACGGGCAAGAAACTTGAAAAGAAATATCATAAATATCATACGGGTTATATCGGTGGTCTTAAATCGATTCAATATAAAACCCTTATGGAAACGAAATCCGATTTCGTTGTTTACGAAGCTATTGAAAGAATGCTTCCAAAGAACACTCTCGGAAGAAAAATGCTCACGAAACTCAAAGTGTTTAAGGGAGCAGAACACAATCATCAAGCACAAAAACCAGAAGTGCTTAAATTGATTTAACGGGTAGGTGAATCTTATGGCAAAAACAACTTCAAAGAAAAAAGTTCAATATTGGGGAACGGGAAGACGTAAAAAGGCTATTGCCCGTGTTCGTCTTATTCCGGCTGGTGACGGCGCAATCACAATTAACAAAAAGAGTCTTGACGAATATTTCGGACTCGATACGTTAAAGTTTATCGTTCGTCAACCTTTAACCTTAACCGAAACGCTCACAAAGTACGACGTTATCGTTAACGTTGTCGGTGGCGGATTTACAGGTCAAGCAGGCGCTATTCGTCACGGTATTGCCCGTGCGCTTACAAATGCAGAACCGGAACTTCGTTCGGCTCTCAAAAAAGAAGGTTTCTTAACGAGAGATTCCCGTATGAAGGAAAGAAAGAAGTACGGCTTAAAGAAAGCTCGTCGTGCTCCACAATTCAGCAAGAGATAACAAAACAAAAGATTGCCAAAAACTTGGCAATCTTTTTTTATAAAAAGGACGATCAAAAACGAATAAACTTTTGCCAAAATCCGACAAACTCTGCACAAAAAGTTATCAACAACGGCGTGTTAAAAATGTGGAAAACCCGTTTTATTTTCAGTCGGTTTTGTTGTTTTTGCCATTACTCTGTTCACGTGTGCGTTATGGTTATACATAACGGAAAGCATGTTTTGTTGTAACGGAGAAACGGTGGGTTTTTGTTGTAAGTTTTTGGTGTTTGGTTTAGAATTGTCGTCAGGCGAAACGTTTTGGCTTGTTAAAGGCGAAAAAGAATCGGCATCGGCGGTGTCGTTTTTCGGCGTGTTGGTTTTCTTATAAAAATCGTAAAGCGAGCCTAAAAGTTTAAAAATTCCGAAATTGTCCAAAACTCTCTCCTTTTTTAACGGGGTAACGTTAAAAATATCAAAAAAATCTTGCAAAACCTTTTAATATGGTATATAATACTATATACTGTATTACTATGTATATTCAAGTAAACGGAAAAAGTTTACCTATAGCAAACGGAGTTTATATGAAAAAATTATTAACAAAAATTTTACTTGCTGTTTTAACGCTTTCGATGCTCGTAAGCGGGCTTACCGCATGCACGGGGTCAAAGTGGACGGGTACGACGTTAAAAACCTGGGGAAACGTAAAGACCGATTCTCTCGGTGGCTTTGTTGCCGAAACGGACAACTATTTGTATTTTATTAACGGTTCCGGCGTCTATACCGAAGATAACACTTTCGGTGTGCCCGTTAAAGGTGCGTTGTGTGCCGTAGAAAAATCGAATTTAGGTACCGAAAACCAAAAAGTCGAAATTGTTGTTCCTAAACTTTTCGTTGCAACCGACTTTAATTCCGGTTTATATATTTTCGGGGATTACGTTTACTATGCAACGCCGAACACGAGTAAAAACGCCTCGGGTAACGTTGCAAATACCATTTTGACCTTTACGAAAACAAAGCTCGACGGTACGGAAACTCAAACGTTTTTTGAAATTGACGGACTTGACACCGAATACAGAATAATTAAAAATGGTAACGACGTTTTAATCGTTTACGTTGACGATACGGATACGGACGCAGTTAAACTCGTTTGTTACAATACTACCGACAACACTTCGAAAACCATTATAAGCAGTAGCGTTTCCGAAGACGAATCTCTCGGCGTATTCAAATTCGTTGACAGTAAGAACGCAAATGATGTTGCAGTCGTTTACACGACGACGGTTTACACCGAAGAATACGACGAAAACGATACCGATAGAAGCAAAGCAGATTATAATAAAGTTTACGCTTATAAGGCAGGTAGCGAACCGAAACTCGTTTTAGACGGCGGTTACGTTTTGGGAACGCAAACCCAAAAGCCGGTTAAAGAAACCTACACTTTGGATTTTGTTAAGAACGGATTTGTGTTCTATACCGTTTCCGACGGAATCGATTTAACCGACGACGTTAAATACGGCGTAAAGGTAACCGACCTTTTTGCGCTTAACGCTTCAACAAAAATTATTAATAACGATTATGCCGACGAAAAGACGCTTATAGTTGCGCTTGACGAAGTTTACGTTTTAAGCGAAAACAAAGTTAAAAAGACGACGCTTAACAGTGACACGCTTTTAACCGAAAAGACTGTTGCCGTTTCGAAAACCGAAACAATGTCCAAACTCTTGTTTAAGGAAGGCGATTACGTTTATTATTTCGACACCGCAAACAAAATTGCAAGAATGAATATCGACGTTGACAATTTGTCGCTTACCGATAAAGATTTCGAAGAACAGAGGGTTTCCGCAGGGAAGGTTTCAACGGGTTGGTATTTACCTGAACTCGTTAAAACAACGGTTGGCGGAATCGAAAAGACACTTTTGTTCTACTGTGACGAAACGACCGACGGCGCAAGTTATTTGGGATACGTTGACGTTAACGCCCAAGTCAAGGAAGAAGTCGAAGATGAAGAAGTTGTCGGATATTATTTAGACAGCACGAAGCTTTTGAGCATTATGTCAGACGCCGACGTTGCAAAAGTCTTTGACCAAAAGGTAGAACTTTTAGTTACCGACAGCAAAAAAATCGAACTTGATACCGACCTAACAGGCGGAGAAAAAACCTTCTCCGAATACAAGACTCTCCGTGACGTCTTTGACGGTTTAACCAAAACACAACAAAATCTTGTTAGCGAACAAAGTTTAGCCGACCTTAATATGTTCAAAAAGACAATCGAAGTTGCAAACCAAATGAAGGGACTTGTTGATTTTGATAAGGCAACTTCCGATGCTCAAAGAGACGGTTTCCGTTCCGCTTACGACTCGGCAAAAAATGCGCTTCTCGGTTTATCGGAAGCCGAAGCCGACGACGTAAAAGAACTCTTGCCGGAAAACTATAACTGGTATTTCCAAACCGCAAAAAATTATTTTGAAGAACAATAAAAAGCAATTCATAAGCCACCCACCCGTCTTGTACGGCGTGGGTGTTTTTTGTTTCTTAACCCCAAAAATCGTAGAAAAACACAAACGATAACATTTTTGACCAAAATTCGACAAAATGTTTTAATAATTTTGGTCAAAAATACTTTTCAAGTAAAAAATTTTGTAGTAAAATGTAAATATCAATAAAAAGGGAGCGATATTATGCAAAAAAAGAAGGTGTTTTTACTACAAGACTTAAAGGAAGCAAATGAAGAATTGAAAGAGCAACTCGAAAAAGACGACGAGTTTACGGTTTGCGGAATGGCAAACGACGGAATTCTCGGTATATCGATGATTGCCGATAAAAAACCCGACTTTGTGTTGCTTGAGCTTTTGCTTTCGGGATATGACGGAATTTCGGTTATGGAAAAAATAAAAGAACAGGGCATCAACACGAAATTCGTCGTTATAAGTGCGCTCTGCCGTGAAGAGGTCGTGTTAAAGGCGATAAATGCCGGTGCAAGTTATTTTATGGTTAAGCCGTACAATTTTGAAGTGCTGATTAAAAGGCTTAAAGATATCGGCGAAGAAAAAACCGAACTTACGTTGAAAAACGATTACGACGGGAAATTCCACACCCCGTCTTTAGAAGAAAAAATAAGTAAGATTTTTATCAACGTCGGTATTCCGCCACACATTAAAGGGTATTCTTTTTTGCGTGAAGGGGTAAAAATGGCGGTTGAAGACCCACAAATCATAAACAATATAACAAAACAGTTATATCCTAAAATAGGGGAAAAATATCAAACTTCGGCGTCAAAGGTGGAACGTGCTATTCGCCACGCCATCGAAGTAGCGTGGAATCGTGGGAGAATAGAGTCGATAAACGGAATACTCGGCGTCAGGGCGTACGTTGGTGCCGAAAAGCCGACGAACGGTGAATTTATTGCACTTGTTGCCGACAAAATGCTTCTTGAACGGGCATAAATAAAAAAAATTAAAAAAAAACGAAAAAGTTATAAAAAAGTGTTTACAAAATGGGAATGTACGGCTATAATATACACGCATTTAAAAAATGTTAACAATCGTAATCAAGACACATAAAATAATAGTATGAAACAATGGAGATTAACCTATGGCAAAATACGTATTATGCCCAAGATGTGAACTTAACTATATTGAAGAAGGCGAAGAGTACTGTGACGTTTGCAAAGCACAGTTAAAAAAAGGACCGCAACTTGTTTTTGCCGTTGACGAAGAAGACGAAACCGAACAACTTATTCTTTGTCCTATTTGTCATCACAATTACATTAAAGAAGGCGAACAAATGTGTTCAAAGTGTGCTGACGAAATAGAGTTCAAAAAAGACCAAGTTGATATCGACAAAGACGAAGAGTGGAAAAACTTTATTGACGAAGGGGAAGAAGAACCCGAAGAAGAAAGCGAAGAAATGATGTCGCTTAACCGTCTTGCCGAAGAAGAAGGGGCCGAACTTTTCGACGACGAAGAAGAGGAAGAAGAACCTATAGAAGAAGTTCAATCGGAGCCTGACGATTTTGAAATTCCGGAAGTTGACGAAAAAGACTTTTTGGAAGAAGATGACGAAGACGACGAGGATGACGACGAGGACGACTTTTTAGATGACGACGAAGAAAAATAATAAGTATAAAAAACTTCGTTTTTGTCAATAACCGAAATATGATAAAATATAGCGGTTCAATCGAAAAAATAAAAGAAGATATCGTTAATTTAGCCAACAAGCCCGTTAAAGTAACTTTTAATATGGGGCGAAACAAAATCGTGAGTTTTTGCGGTATGCTTACCGGCGTTTATCCCGCAATCTTTACTGTAACTCCGTTTGATAAAACTTTTAACGGAAGGACGTCTTACTCTTATTCCGATTGTCTATGCGGAAAAGTGAAGCTTGTTGAAAACGAGAAAGCAGAATAAAACAATAAAACGGCGCAAAGTTGCGCCGTTTTGTCATATTTATAACCCCGAAAATATAAAATGATATAAAGAACAAAAAAGTTATTTTTGGGGGAAAGTATGCAACCGAATTTTGAAAGTATTTCTCTATACGGGGAAAAAGAAAAGGTAAACGCAAAGATAAAGATTGAAAACAAAACGGATTTATCCGTTGAAGAAAATAAAATAATTTTTAAGACCGCAAGGGTGTTTTTAAAAACGGCGGACGTAGAAAACGGAAATCTTAAATATTCGGTAAGAGCCGTCTTTTATTGCGGTTATTATAATGCTGAAGGACAAATTAAAAAGTATGAAAGCGGAGTCGATTACGACGGGGAAATAACGCTTTCGGATATGACGGATAAAACGCTTTCTTGTGTTGATTTTGACGTGTTAAAGGTTGATGCCGAACAGGACAACGGAAGTTTCACGTTTGTTGCCGGCGTAAACGTCTGTGCGTCGTTTGACGTTGAAAGAAAAATAAATGCGCTGTCCGGTGGCGAAGAACTTATTTGCGATAACTTCGAATACGAAAGATACGCTTTGGTGGTCAACAAAAAAACGACTTTCCCTGCCGTTACGGATTTTGAACTTACTTACGGGGTAAAGGAAGTTATGGCCCTTAAAGCCGAACCGATTATCAAAGAAGTACAGTGTGGGGTCGGGACGGTAATCGTTGACGGAGATATTCTTTTGCACGCTTTGTTGTTGCAAAACGACGAAAAAGGTTGTATAATAAATGAAAGGAAATCGTTTTCGTTCAGGGCGGAAATCGATGCGGAAGAAGTTTCTCCCGAAGACATCGCAAGCGTTTGCGCAAACGTAAAATCTCAAAAAATCGACATATCGGTTGACGAAGGAAAAAACGTCAGTCTTGCAAACGTAATTGTCAACTTGTTTTTAAGTGTTAAGGCGTATAAGAAAGAAACGATTGCCCTGACAAACGACGCTTTTTGTAAGCAAAACGAAATCGAACTTATAAGAGAAAACGTAAGCGGAACGGTTTTTGAAACGACTTCCGTTAGAGAGATTGATTGTGATTTAACGGCAAATATTAACGCAAACGAAAAGCAGTTAAAATTTGTCGGGACAACAAACGAAAGAGTAGAACTTTCTTCTATGAGTTCCGACGAAAACTTTACGAATATAGACTGCGTCGTATCGTACACGGTATTGTTTTGCGACGACGCCGGTAAGATATATTGTGATAACGTCGAAGCGCCCGTAAGCGTAAAGACTGAAAAACTTGACGACTTTGAAAGGGCAGATTGTTTTACTGCCGACCTTTATGACGTCAACGTTGAGGGGGATAACGTCGTTTGTAAATGCAAACTCGTTGTAACAATCGTTAGGCGTGAAAAGGCACAAATAAAATACATTTCGTCGGCGACGGTCGGTGGCGAAAAGAAGACAAACGAAAGCGCAATAAGCGTTTATATCGCATTAAACGGAGAAGACAGTTGGTCGCTTGCGAAACGGCTTAACGTTACGCCCGAAGAACTTTTGATGTTAAACGGGGACCTTTCCTTCCCGCTTTCGGGCAAAGAGAGAATCGTAGTATATCGCAAAAAATAAGGAAATTTATGAAAATAGCAAAAGAAAAAATCTATGCAAAATTGAATCTCAATCTTGACGTGGTAGGCGTTTTTGACGGGTATCACGAATTAAGTTCGGTATTTTGTTCTATTTCTCTTTTTGACAAAATCACGGTAAAAAAGAGAAAAGATTCAATCGTTACGCTTACCGAAAAAGGTATAGTAACGGGCGTGGACGTATGCGAGAATAACGCCTTTAAGGCGGTTAAAGCGTATATTGACAAGTACCACACGAACGGGGTTGACGTTATCGTAGATAAGCATATACCTATAGGTGCGGGACTTGGCGGTTCGTCTGCCGATATCGTCGGTACGCTTAAATGCATGGATAGGCTTTTTAATAAGGGTGAAATCGAAAGCATTTATAATTCTCTTGGAAGCGACTGTGCCTTTATGGCAAAGGGGGGGATTGCAAAGGTTTCGGGAAGGGGAGAAAAGGTAAAGCCCATAAAAAGCAAGACTAAATTTTATTTACTTATTTTGTGCGACGAAAAAACCGTAGCAGCAAAGGACAGTTATTCCGTTTTTGACAAACTGAATATAAACGTCGAGCCGACAACCGACAGTATCGTTAAACTTTTGACGGAGAACGAAGGCGCAAAAGCAATCAAGTTAATTAAAAACGACTTATATTTAAGTTCGAAAACACTTTTACCGAAAATAACCGAAAACGAGAAAGCACTATGGGACGTTGGTGCCGAAAAGGTGATAATGGCTGGGTCGGGAAGCGCCGTCGTCGGGTTGTTTACGGGAAAAAACAGACGGAATAAGGCTTATAAAAGCTTGGCAAAAAAATATAAAAATCTGCTTATTAAATCGGAAACGGTTTATTAGAATACAATTAAAGATAAACGCGCTCAATCATAAAAGATTGAGCGCTTTTCTTTGTGCTCTTAAGCCAGATCAAATTAACCTAAAACAATGTTGATAATAATCTTTTCCGCCGACGGTATATTTATAACTTTCGCCTCCCTTTGATAAGTCAAAGCGATAAATGTGATAATCGTTCATCATCTTTTTTGCAAATTCGCAAAGCAAAACCTTTCCGGGAGAATAATATGAAAACTTATCAAGCATTGCCAAGCGGTGAACGACAATATAGTTTTCGTCTTTTTGTACGTATCCGCCGATAATAGACGCCACTTCGCCGTTAATAATAAGTTCCGCCGTTATAGCCGAACCGAGCTTGTTTAAGGCAAGAGAATTGTGGTGCTTATATCTTGTAAACCAAGAGTAATACGCTCTTTTCAATTTGTCGGTGTAAGGGTTCCATCTTTGATCGTATCGTGTTAAATAGACGTCCAAAAACTTTTTATATTTGGCTCTCGTCATCTTGTTTTCCTGGAAAATTTTTACTTCCCACTTTTCTCTGTTTAATCGGTTATATTTTGTGTTGAGAGTTTCCCTCGTGTTTTTTGTAAGGCAAATTTTTCTAAACTCTTGATAAGTTTTTGGTAGCATAATATCTACGCAAAGTTCTTTTCTATATTCTTGGTATTTATCTTTAAGAGAAGAAAACAAAATGCTGTCTTCCGACACGAATTCAACGTCGATACGCCGTTTGAGTTTTTTAAGTAAAAGGTCAATACAATTTTGGAGTTTTTCCTTCGTCATCGTGTCGTCATAGATAAAGTCCTCGTAAGCGACACGAAAGCGTGCGCCCAAACTCTTAAAGAAAATTCCGCTTCTTCCGTAATGTTTTATTAACGGGGCAATCATAATCGGCAGGTTGTTTTCGTAAAAAACGTAAAATTTCGGTCTGTCGCTAAAATACGGATAATATCTATACGTCCTTATTAAAATCTTTGCAAATTCGTAGTCCTGAAAAGGGGAAGCCGTGTGATTATTGTTATAAAGCTTGTTCCAAACTGTTTTAAGCCTATATAAACTTCTTTTTTTAATCTCTATCATTTTTCTTTTTAACGTCTTTTTCCGTTACCGTTTTTCTTTTCCTATATTATAAGCCATAAAAAGAATAAAAGCAACTTTAAAAAACGTAACGAGTATAATATACGGCTTTTTGGTAAAAATCAGTTTAGGGGAAGTAAAAATGAAAAACGGTAAAGTGTTTATATTATTATTTGTTATTGTCGGACTTATTTTAATCGGATATTTTTTTCCGACGGAAAAAGATAATCCCGAATATTTAAGAATACATATAAGGGCAAATTCAAATACGGAAATCGACCAGAGTGTTAAGTATAAGGTAAGGGACAGTATCGTAAATTACTTAACGCCGATTATCGCAGAGCAAAAAAACCCGACCAAAGAGAGTGCGCAAAAACTTATCGAATCAAAACTTGCAGATATTGAAAACGTTGCAAATTCCGTTCTTAACGAAAACGGGTTCGATTACAAGTCGAGTGCAAGGATAAAAAACGAATTGTTCCCGACGAGAGTGTATGAGGACTTGACGCTTGATAGCGGGTATTACGATGCGTTGATACTCAATCTCGGTAGTGGCGAAGGCGATAACTGGTGGTGCGTAGTGTATCCACCGCTTTGTTTTAAGAACACGAATTACATATATAAAAGCAAGATTTTGGAAATCATAAAATCTTTTAAGGAGAAACAATGAAAAGATTAAAAAGGCTTTTGGTGATAACTTTTGCGTGCGTTTTAACCTTGTCCGTCTTTGCGTGTTTTGCGGGAAGAGAAGTAAAAACCGAAGTTTACGCAATAACTTTAAGGCAGGGAAGCAGTGGCGACACGGTTAAAAAAATGCAGACCAAACTTAAAAACTGGGGATATTATACGGGTGCCGCTGATGGCATTTACGGAACAAATACCGTTAAGGCGGTTAAACTTTTTCAAAAGAGAAACAACTTAACCGTTGACGGGGTTGCCGGTCCGAAAACTCTTTCGGCCATGGGCATATCAAGTTCCGGAAGCGGTACGAATAACGGGGGCACGTCAACGTCATCAGATACCTATTTGCTTGCCAAACTCATATATGGCGAAGCAAGGGGAGAAAGTTACGTGGGGCAAGTTGCCGTCGGAGCGGTAGTTCTTAACCGAATAAAGAGTTCCGCTTTTCCGAATACGATGTCGGGGGTGATTTACCAAAAATACGCCTTTACGGCGGTTAGCGACGGACAAATAAACTTAACTCCTAACGAAACGGCGAAAAAAGCCGCAAACGACGCACTCAACGGGTGGGACCCGTCGGGCGGAGCAATATATTATTATAACCCCAAAACTGCGACGAGTTCGTGGATTTTCAGTAGGCAAACGACCGTTACGATAGGAAATCATATATTTGCAAAGTAAGGAGATTATTGTGAAGAATAACGCAATCGAAAAGGTAGAAAACATAATTAAAGAAAAAAAGAAAGACAAAAAAGAACCCGAAAAGAAAGATAAAAAAAAACAAATAAAAAACCACTCGCAAAAAAACAATTCCACGGGTAAAATTCAAGATAAACCGCTTACGATAATCGTGGTGCTGTCCGTGGCTCTCGTGATTATGTGCAGTGCTTTTTTGTTTTCGGTTATTATGCCGAGCGAAAGGGAAAGTGAGTACGAAACGTCGGTTAAAAGGTCCTTTTTTAGTACGGTAAGCGAAGTTAATAATATCGACAGCAATCTTTCAAAGGCAATCGTTTCAAATGACAACGCAAAACTTTTATCGTACCTATCCACGACGGCAATTAACGGCGAACTCGCAAACAGCGACCTCGTTTCATTGCCCTTAACGGACGACGTAAAATATTACGTTATTAAGGCAATAAACCAAATTGCCGATTATTCAAAGTATCTTCACAAGAAAATCGCAGAAGGTGAAGACCTTACCGAAGAAGATAAAAAGGGATTGCACGATATTTACGAAATCAACGCCGTCTTAAAAAACGCATTTGACAAAATGCAGGAAAATATGAGCGGAGATTACACTTTTTCGTCAATGCTTTCGGGCGGAAACGGAAACGTGGTTATAAACGGTTTTTCTGAACTTACGAATATGTCGCAAGACTTTCCGGAACTTATCTATGACGGCCCTTTTTCCGACGGAAAAAAGGACACGGTCATAAAGGGGCTTAAAGGTAACGACGTAAGTGCCGAGCAAGCGCTTCAAACGGTTAAAGACGTTTTTAATGACTACGGCTTAACCGACATTAGATATAATGGCGAAGTAAAAAGCGACGTCGAAGGGTATAATTTCGAAGGCGAAATAAAGGGCGAAAAACTGTTTGCCACGGTTACGAAAAAGGAAGGAAAGCTTCTCTCTTTTTCCGTTGCGGGAAATTGTAAAAGCGTAAAATATCAAAACGACGAAGCGGTAAGCAGGGCAATCGGTTTTTTGGAAAAGATAGGAATAAAAGACGTTACCGCCGTGTGGATAAACCTATCAAGCAGTAACGTTTACACAATAAACATTACGACGCAAATCGACGAAGTTATATGCTATGCCGATTTAATCAAGGTAAGAGTTTGTGCATACACGGGTATGGTTATCGGTGCCGACTTAACGAGCTATTATACCAATCATACCGAAAGAAGCGTTGACGTTCCCGTTATTGACGAAACAACGGCAAGAGATTGTGTTTCGAAAAACATTTCGATAAAGAACGTAAGATTGTGTGTCGTTCCGCTTGAAAATACGAACACGGAAAGGCTGTGTTACGAGATAATGGGAGAATATGACGACACGACGTATTACGTATATATCGACGCCGAAAATAAAAGGGAGATAAAGATTTTTAAGGTTATCAATTCCACGGAAGGCGAACTTTTAATGTAACGACAAAATTTAATAAACCCCTTGAAAAATTTTTATTATGTGGTAAAATAAATATAGATCCTGATAATATGAAGGGGGGTAAATATGAAACTTATCACGGCAATCGTAAACAAAAAAGACGCAGGTTTTGTCGGGGACGCATTACGGGAGAAGGGGATATACTACACCAAAATCGCAACGAGCGGTGGATTTTTGGGAAGCGGAAACGTTACCCTTCTTATCGGTGTTCAAGACGAAGATTTAGAGAAAGCCTTGGGCGAAATAAGGAAACATTGTAAACAGCGTACCGAAGAAATTCCGTCTTTTCCGGTTACTTCCGGCGGGGCGATAGGGTTTAATTATTCTACGGTAAAAGTCGCCGTTGGCGGTGCAACGATATTCGTAACGCCGGTTGAAAAGTTTGAAAAAATTTAAGGGAAAGAAAAAAAGAAAACTCCACGAAAGGTGGAGTTTTTTTATTCGTCGGTAGGCTTAACGCATTTACCCGTTTTGGCGTCTTGAAACATTACCCAAAATCCCCTGCCCGAAGTGTCAAAAACCGACAAAGGAATAAACGAGCAAAAGCCTTTAAGGTCGTCAGGCGGAGAATAAGAGTTAATTGTCGGCACACCGTAACAAATGTATTTTTCCGTGCCGTTTTCGTAGCAAATTCCGACCACGTAAAATTTATCTGAAAAATAATCGATTTTTGCCCACTTACTGTTCGGCACGAGTTTTTCGAGATTTTCTTCTTCGGGAAAGGTTGTAAAGATATTGTCGAGTTCTTCTTTTACGCTTTCATAATATTTATCGAACTCCGCCTTTTCGGTAGAGTTTTGGTTGGACGAATCCCCCGTTATTGTTCTTTTGAATTCTTCAAACTCTTCGCTTTTAATAGAGATTGTTTCAACAGAATCTTGCGATACGTCTTTATTTTCTCCGTCTTTTTCTTTTTCGCTTTGGTTAAAAGCATTGAATAAATTATCGTTTTCATTGTTATCTAACTCATAATAATTTTGTGTTGCGACGACTTCATCGTCGTATTTTTCGTTTCGAAAAACAAAGTCGGTGTGTGTTTCGGTTGAAGCTTGGGTTTTTGTCGAGTTAAAAACGGCTTTTGCCCTATAAGTAAAGTCGTTAGCCGAACGCTCGTCGTTATTTTTTTTATAGCACATAACGGGGTCGAAAAGGTCGTCCGTAACGAAAAACAAACCTGCTTCGATATCGGGTGCGGGTTGTAAGCTTTTGCTTAACGGCAAGGTGTGTTCAAAGGGGCGAAGCCCTATATCAAAGCACTCCGAAACTCCGTCCGAAATGATTACGAACACGTATTTCCCGTCGTGAGCGGTTTTAACCCCCAAAAAGGACAGCGAAATTTTTGCCTCTTCGGGAAGTATGCGAAAAATTCCACTTAAATGGCGTGAATTGACGGCGTATTTTGAATTTGCGTTTTTTAATAAAAAAACCTTATTCTTTTCCATAATGACTTTAATTATTATATATGAATCAAAGACGAAAAATATAATTAAAAACCGAAAAACTTGTCAAAAAACATAAAAAACGCCGGAAAGTATAAAAAGAACGGATAGGGCAATCATTAGGGTATAAAAAGATAAGGAGAACAATATGTCAAATATGTTAACGACGAGAGAATTGCCTTTACTTACCGACCTTCTTACCGTGGAAGAATCGGCAATCAAAAAGGCAAGGCTTTATTCAAGAACTTTAACAAACCAAAAACTCGCAAAAAAATTCAACCAAATTGCGGAAAATCACCAAAAGCGTTTCGATGCGCTTTACAATTTACTTTAAGGAGAAATTATGGCAAGTTATAAAGCAGAAGTAACGTTAAATGAAAAAGACAGCATACAAGATATGCTTGCTACGGAAAAAGAAATCGTAAAATTTTATGCCTTAGCACTTACCGAAGGGGCAAGCAAGGGGTATAGAACCACGCTTAAAAACAATTTTATCGAGGCGGAAAAAGACCAACTTCAAACGTTTTTGCTTCTTACGGAAATGGGATACCAAAGCGTTGAGAGTGAAAGTAACGAAAAAACGAAAAAAGAAAAAGCAAAGTTTTTGAAAATAAAAAAAGAACTTATAAAAAAAACGAGTTAAAACACTTGAAAAGAAAACGAAAAAAGAATATAATAACCAAAGAAGGTTTTCGGACAACACTTCTATAAAACAACCGAAAAGAAAATAATTATCCTTTTCGGTTACGGAAAGGATTTTTTTATGTCGAAAAAAACGAAGTACATATGCAGAGCGGGTATTATCGGAGGACTTTACGCCCTTCTTACGGTTATTTGTTTTCCCGTTTCTTCCGGTGCAATACAGGTAAGGATAAGCGAAGGCTTAACCCTTTTGCCCATTATGTTTCCGGAAAGCATTGTCGGGCTTACGGTGGGGTGCGTCGTTGCGAATATAGTTACCGGTTGCACGGTAATAGACGTTATTTTCGGTTCGGCAATTACGCTTTTCAGTGCCATACTTACACGGCTGATAACGAAAAAAACAATCGGCATAAAAAAGAAGATTTTTTTCGGGGGGCTTTTCCCCGTTATATGTAATGCGCTTTTGTTGCCCGTTATATGGGAATTCGTTTACGGAGCGGAATACACGTACATAGTTCAATGTTTGATTTTGCTTTTAGGTCAATCCGTGTCCGTTTATTTAATCGGGACGCCGATAATAATAACGATATATAGGTGGACTTTTTCGGAATAAAATAAAAGCGCCCGATAGAGCGCTTTATTTGATAGATTATCTTATTGACTTAAACGGATTGTAAATCGCCCAGTAGAATAAAAGCCACAAGGCAGAAACTCCGACAAGCGAGTAGATAATTCTGGAAACAAGACCGGCAGCGCCGAATAAAAAGGCTACCAAGTTGAAGTTAAACACGCCAACCATAAACCAAACGAGTGCGCCGATGATTACCAGAGTAAAAGCAATAATCGTTGTAATCTTCATAATTCCCTCCTAAAACGAATTTTGTGTAAAAAAAGGGAAATTATACGGATTAAAAAATGTTTTCGAGAATAAGTTTGTCAAAATCGACGTTTTCGATAAAGTCGGCAGGCAAAAATTTTACGTGATTAAACTTCGCATAATTAAAAATATGCGTCTTGATAATAACAGGCGTAGGGATATCGAGAGTGGAACAGATTTCGGATAAATATTCGAAAAACAAGGAATAATCCATTTTTTCCGCCCTTTCGAAAACGCATTGTCTTATTATTTTGTTGTCGCTGTAAATTTTTGCCCAGATTTTTATCATAAGTGTATTATAACACACGAAAAAAGCGTTGGCAACAATCTCGTTTGACAAAAGCGAATAAGTAGTGTATAATTTTTGACATGAAAAGTTCTTTAATTATGTTATAATTAAAATACGGTTACGGTCGGTTATTACCCCAAAGTAAAATAACGGAGAAGAATATGGAAAATTTACAGGAAAAAGTATTAAAGCTTTTAACGGAAAACGCAAAATACACAAACGCACAGATAGCGACTATGCTCGGCGAAAACGAAAGGGCGGTCGCGGACACGGTAAAAACCCTTGAAAAGGAAGGGATTATCGTTAAGTATTCCGCAATACTTAATACGGAAGTTATGGAGAAAAACAGCGTTCAAGCTCTTATCGAAGTAAAAGTTGCTCCGCAAAAGTTAAACGGCTTTGATTCTTACGCAGAAGAAATTTATTCTTTTTCGGAAGTAAAAAGTTTGTATCTTATGAGCGGGGGGTTTGACCTTGCTGTTTTCGTTGAAGGCAAAACGCTTGCGGATATTGCCAAATTCGTCGCCGAAAAACTCTCGGTTATCGACGGGATAATCGGCGTTGCAACTCACTTTATTTTAAAAAAGTATAAAATCGAGGGTTGCGTTACCAAACAAAAAGAAGAGTCTAAAAGGCAAATAATTCAAGCATGAGAGATTTTATAAGCGAAAGGGCAAAAAGTATTAAGCCTTCGGGCATAAGAAGGTTTTTCGATATTGCTTCCGAACGGGGCGACATTATTTCGCTCGGCGTGGGCGAACCCGATTTTATTACGCCGTGGAGTATTCGTGAAGCAGGCATAAGCTCTGTAAAAAAAGGATATACACAATATACGTCGAATAGCGGTTTATCGGAACTCCGTGAAAAGATTTCGGAGTATCTTAAAACACGCTTTTCGGTTAATTATTCGCCCGATAATATTATCGTAACGATAGGTGCGAGTGAAGCAATAGACGCAACGCTCCGTGCCATAATCAATCCCGGGGACGAAATACTTATTCCCGACCCGAGTTACGTTTCTTATAGGCCGTGCGTCGAACTTGCGGGGGGAGTGCCCGTTGCTGTGCCGTGTTCCGGCGAAAACGGGTTTAAGCTTACCGAAGAAAACTTAAAAGCGGTGATAACCGAAAAAACCAAAGCACTTATTTTTCCGTATCCGAACAACCCTACGGGCGGGATTATGGAAAGAGAGAATATCGAAAAGATAATACCGACCGTTATTGAAAACGACTTGCTCGTAATTGCCGACGAAATTTACGCAGAATTAACGTATGGCAAAAACCACGTGTCGATAGCGTCGTTCGGTGAACTTGAAGGAAGGGTGGTTTTAATCAACGGTTTTTCAAAGGCGTTTGCAATGACGGGTTGGCGTATCGGTTACGTTTGCGCTCCGACGGAGATAAAAAAAGCCGTGCTTAAAATTCATCAGTACACGACGATGTGCGCCCCGATTTTTTCTCAATATGCGGCACTCGGCGGATTAAAAGAAGGTTTAATTGACGGGTTTTCTGTTGTCGAAAATATGAGAGAAGAATACGACAAGCGCAGAAAGTTTATGTATAAGGCTTTTACGGATATGGGGCTTGACTGTTTTGAACCGCAGGGTGCGTTTTACGTTTTCCCTTCGGTAAAAAAGACGGGGCTTACGGGCGAGCAGTTCGCCACCGAATTGTTAGACAGTAAGAAAGTCGCCGTAGTTCCGGGGGACGCTTTCGGGGAATTCGGGAAATATTACGTAAGATGTTCTTACGCATATTCGATGGATAACCTTATCGAAGCAACGGATAGAATTGCACAATTCGTTAAAGAAAAATTAAATAAAAAATAGTTTTAATCAGGAGAAAATATGGAAAAAATTATCATTGTAGGTGCCGGTCTTTCCGGTGCAACGGTGGCAAGACTTTTTGCCGATAACGGCGACGACGTTACGGTTATCGACAAAAGAATGACGCTCGGTGGAAATATTTACGACTATAAGGACAAGAACGATATTTTGGTTCAGCTTTACGGTCCGCACATTTTCCACACAAACGATAAAGAAGTTTACGACTTTTTATCGAAATATACCGAGTGGACGAAATACGAACATAGGGTTTTGGCAAAAATAAAGAAAAAGTTCGTTCCCGTTCCGTTTAATATGACGTCGCTTTTTTCTCTTTTCCCGCAAGAAAAGGCGGAGAGAATAAAGGAGATATTGTTAAATGAAATCGGAGAAGGGGAAAAAGTTCCGATTCTTCAATTAAAGCAACACGAAAATGCCGAAATCAGGGAATTTGCAAACTTTGTTTATCAAAATATTTTCTATAAATATACCAAAAAACAATGGGGTTTTGCGCCGGAAGAACTCGGCGAATCGGTTATGAACCGTGTCCCCGTTTATATTTCGAGAGAAGATAGGTATTTTACCGATAGATATCAATGTATGCCGAAAAACGGCTTTACGTTTATGATAGAAAACATGCTTCGTCATCCGAGAATAAAGCTTAAATTCGGTAAAGACGCAACCAAGTTTATTCGTCTTCGTGAAGGGAGAATATTTATCGAAGGAAAAGTTTTTTCGGGAACGCTTATTTATACGGGTTGTGTTGACGAACTGTTTGACTATAAGTTCGGGATACTTCCGTACCGCAGTTTGAAGTTCAAATTCAAAACGCTCGGATATCCTTCCTATCAACCGTCAGCCGTTGTAAACTATACGACGAGCAAAAAATACACAAGAATTTCGGAATTTACGAAGTTCACCTGTTCTTCCGAAAACAAGACGGTTATTTGTAAAGAATATCCGAAAGAATATATAAAGACCAAAAATGCAATACCTTATTATCCGATACCTTTAGAGAGCAATACGGAAAGGTATGAGGAATATTTTAAGGAGTCGCAAAAGTATAAAAATCTATATTTATTAGGCAGACTTGCAAACTACAAATATATAAATATGGATACTGCCGTAAAAAACGCAATTGAGCTTTTCAATAAAATCAAAGAAGACTGACAATAATGAACGACAAATTAAAAATTTTGGAAATGATGGATTCTTACTATCCTATCATCGAAGGTCCTTGCAACGTTATAAAAAATTATACGCTTAATCTAAACAAGAAAGGCAAGGCGATTCTTGCTTGTCCGAAAGCGAATAAAAAAACTCATTACGTTGATAAAGAAGATTTCGAAGTTTTAAGGATAAATGCCCTTCAAACGTTTGTCGGCTACGGGTTTGCTTTCCCTTCGACCGACAAGAAATTCAAAAAACGACTGGAAGAAGAAAATTTTGACGTAATTCACGTTCACTCTCCTTTTTCCGTCGGGCATTACGCCGTAAAATACGGGAAGAAACATCATATTCCGGTTGTCGCAACCCTTCACACGAAATTTTACGACGACTTTATGCGGGTAACTAAAAGTAAGGCGATTTCTGATATTTGTCTAAATTACATTATGTACACGATAAATAACGCCGATAAGGTTTGGACGGTTAATAACGCTTCTTGTCGGGTTCTTCGTGAGTACGGGTATAAAGGCGAAATCGAAGTCGTACGAAACGGCACGGATTTAACGTATCCGAAAAACAGCGAAGAACTCATTGATAAAGTAAACACGCTTCACAACTTAAAAGGACAGAAAAACGTGCTTATTTTCGTTGGCAGAACGGTAATGAACAAAAACTTAAAACTCTTGGCGGACAGTCTTAAAATTCTTAAAGACGAAGGCGAAGACTTTAAGATGATTTTTGTCGGCGACGGTCCCGATATGTCTGTTTTAAAAGAAACAGTAAAAAATAACGACCTTACCGACAGGTTTATTTTTACGGGGGCAATTCGGGACAGAGAACTTTTGCAAGGATATTATCTTCGCAGTGATTTGTTCCTGTTTCCGTCGGTTTTCGACACGTCGTCGTTGGTTCCGATTGAAGCCGCTTGCCATAAACTCCCGACGCTTTTAATCGAAAACTCTTGTACGGCGGAAGGAATTACCGACAACGAAAACGGGTTTTTGGCAAAAGAAACAAACGAAGATTACGCAAGGAAAATAAAAGAGATTATAAAAACGGAAGGGTTAAAAGAAAAGGTCGGAGAAAACGCCCACAAAACTCTTTACCGAACGTGGGAAATGGTTGCCGACGAAGTGTATGAAAAGTACATTGAAACGATTAAAGAATATCACGAAAAACATAAAGAAGTTAAATCGAATAATAAATAAATTAAGACCACGGAATTTTCCGTGGTCTTAATTTATTTTATTTATATCTGTTTTGACAGTTGTTTTAATTTTTGTTCATGTTTTTTATCGATTCTGTTATAGACGAACCCGATGACGATGAAGGAGTAAAAACTCAAAATTCTCCAGGTTAAAAGTGCAGGGAAAGACGTTCCTGCCGTTTCCAAACCCCACTTAAACATTAAATAGAAGGAGATATCGGCAGCACCGGAGTTGCCCGGCGTCGGAATAAACGAAACTGCGGAGTAAAGAATTAAACATAATTGAACGACGATCATCCACTCGACAAATCCTGTTGAAACGTGGATATTAAATCCGTAAAAACGGAGCGAGAAGTAAGCAATCGAACAAATTGCAAGCTGTTCCCCTGCGCTTATCAGGAAAACGATAAGAGTTATAATCGGGCGACGGAAAGTCGTTTTCAAACTCTTTGAATTTGTAATAACCGTACGGAGAACGGAGAATTTCATTTTATTCGGGTCACGAATAATTTTCAGTTTACCGCCAAGGCCGATTACGATTTTAATAAGTAGCGCACCAAGACGGGGGAATATTGCAATAACGAACGTAAGAGATGGCACGATAAGACAGCAACAAGCCCCGATAATTGCCAAAACGTTGATAACAGACGGCAAGAAACTCGTAAAGTAAGCCGATTCGCCACCGGCTTCTCTGCTTAACGGTAGTAAGCAAATTGAAATAATAACCAAAACGACGAAGGCAATTTGGTTCATAAAAAACGTTGCGATAGGGAGCGATGCTCCGACGCCACCGCCGACGCCGTGTTTTGAAAGGTGATAAATTTCAAAAGGTTGACCGCCGACAGCCAAAGGAGTTACGTAGTTAAAATAATGCCCGATAATTGCCGTTTGTAAACAAGTTTTGAAATGGAATTTCCCCGTTAAGCTTTTACACAAAAAGGACATCTTAAACCCTTTGAGGAAAAAGCAAAAGAATAGGGAAACGAAGGCGAAAATTATATAAAACCACGTTTCGGATAAAACGGTGGCAACTTCGCCCCAAGAAATTTTTTCATCGGAAGCAAAAAAGTCGTTATAGAACGTCCACGCTAAAACGCCGATAACCAAAACGATAAAAATAATCGAAAACAGTTTTTTGAAAAACTTTTGATTTTTCGAAATACTATCGTCTTCGCCAAGGCCGGCGAGTTTGTCGAGAACGACGTTGTTTCCAACCTCTTCCAAGTTGGTTTCGTCCAACTTTTTATTACGGACGGTTGCCGCCTTATTTTTAACGTAGGCTTGCCTTTGGTAGGTTTTTTTCTTTTTGCTGACTTTGTTTTTTGGTTTAGAAACATTTACTTGTTTCTTTGTTGTTTTATTTTCTTCCATAAGCTTAATAATAAATATTTATTGTATTTATTTATGTACATTATACTCATTTAGCGAGATAATGTCAATAAAAATTCGATATTAAGCTTTCGTGCTTGACAATATTGAATATTTGTTTTAAAATACATAGGCTATTGGGTATAAAAAATCAAATTGTTTTCAATAAAAATAGTAAGGTATGGACTTATGACAAACAAAACAAGGATAGCAATCTTTACCGACTCGTTTTTGCCGGGTGTCGGGGGAACGGAAAATGCAGTTTTTCTCTATGCAAAAGAGTTGTCGAAAACTCATAATATTAGGATTTATTGTCCGAATTATAAAGGGAAAAACAACAATTTAAAATTGTCCTTTGACGTTGTAAGGGTTAAGAGTGTTAGGGTTACCGATAACGATTTTTTGTCTTTACCCAAGCACGATAAAAGTTTTCAAGATAATATTAAAAAGTTTGCACCGGATATCATTCACGTTATGACGATAGGTCCGCTTGCAAGATATATCAGCAAGTACGCTTTATTAAATAATATTCCTTTTGTTCAGACAGTTCATTCAAGATATTCGCAAATGTACAGAACGAATTTTAAGATAAAGTTTTTAGCAGACGCTTTTGTGTCACATCTTGCAAAATATCTCCCTTACGCAAAAAACGTTGTGGCGGTTTCCGAAAGCCTTAAAACGGACATGAGGGAGTTTGGTATTGATTGTCCTATATCCGTTATTAAAAATGGTATGGATTACACTTTTTTAGACAAAACTTATCAAAGCGAAAACAAATTAAAACTTTTATACGTCGGCATGCTTATTAAATATAAAAGGCTGGATTTTTCGCTTGAAGTCGTCAAAAAACTTAAAGAAAAAGGCATAGATTTCGAGTTCTTGGTTGTTGGGGGCGGTAATTACGGTCGACACTTAAAACGGACTGTTAAAAAATACGGGCTATCCGATAACGTAAAATTTTTAGGCAAGATTTCCGATAGAGAAAAACTCGGAGAAATTTATTTTAATTCCGACCTTTTGCTTTTCCCGTCTATCGTGGATAACGACCCTATCGTCGTTTTAGAAGCGGGTGCAAACAAAACGCCTGCACTCGTATGTGAAAAGACCGGAGCTTCGGAGAGAATCAGCGACGGATTAAACGGCTTTACGTGTGAAAACGACGTCGATAGTTTTGTAAACAAGATAATCTATCTTATGGGCAACAAAGAACTTTTGCAAAACGTAAGCGAAAACGCACATACCGTCATTACTTCTTGGAAGGAAACGGTAGAAAAGTATTCGGACATATACGATAACGTTATTAAATCAAAAGAAACAAAAACCATAGAGATTTTTAGGAAAAAGGATAATAAAAATGGAAATTTACGAAGAACTGGTAAGGCGTGGACTAATCGCACAAGTAACTGACGAAAAGGAAATCAAGGACCTAATTAACCGTGGCGGAGCAAAGTTTTATATAGGTTTTGACCCGACGGCAGATTCCCTTCACGTCGGGCACTTTATGGCGCTTTGCCTTATGAAAAGATTGCAAATGGCAGGGAATACCCCCGTCGTTTTAATCGGTGGCGGTACGGGTCATATCGGCGACCCTTCGGGAAGAACGGATATGAGAAGTATGATGACCGAAGAAACCATTAACCATAATTGCGAGTGCTTCAAAAAACAAATGGAAAGGTTTATCGAATTCGGCAAAGATAAAGCCGTTATGGTAAATAATGCCGACTGGTTATTAAAGCTTAATTACGTAGAACTTTTGCGTGACGTCGGTGCTTGTTTTTCGGTAAACAACATGCTTCGTGCGGAGTGCTACAAGCAAAGAATGGAAAAGGGGCTTTCTTTTCTTGAATTTAACTATATGATTATGCAGTCTTACGACTTTTTGTATTTGCACGACCATTACGGTGTAAATATGCAATTCGGTGGCGACGATCAATGGAGTAATATGCTCGGCGGAACCGAACTTATACGAAAAAAGCGTGGAGAAAACGCATACGCTATGACGATAACGCTTTTACTTAACAGCGAAGGCAAAAAGATGGGTAAAACCGCAAAAGGTGCAGTTTGGCTTGACCCTAACAAAACCTCGCCGTTCGAATTCTATCAATACTGGAGAAACGTTGACGACGCAGACGTTATGAAGTGTCTTAAAATGCTTACGTTTTTACCTATCGAAAAAATCGAACAAATGGAAAAATGGGACGACGGCAGAATAAACGAAAAGAAAGAAATTCTTGCCCACGAACTCACCGAACTCGTTCACGGAAAGGAAGAAGCGGACAAGGCGCAAGCAACGGCAAAATCACTTTTCGGTGGCGAAATAGACGAGGCAAATATGCCTTCGACCACGATAAACGAAAGCGACTTATCAGACGGAAAGATTTTCCTTTCCGACCTTATGGTTTTATGTAAACTTTCTGCGTCGAAAGGAGAAGCAAAACGACTTATAATGCAGGGCGGGGTTTCGGTCGGCGACGATAAAATAACGGATTTTACATACGCCATAGAAAAGGAACAACTTAAAAACGGCGTGATAATCAAAAAAGGCAAAAAGGTTTTCCATAAAGTAACATTATAAAATAAAAAAAGTCGGGTTAGCCCGACTTTTTTATTTTAAATAAATTATTTTACCGAAACGGTTATTTTTGCGCTTTCTTCGGGAGAAATTTTGATAACGACCGAATAGTCCCCCACCGACTTTATGTTTTGTTCCAAAATGACTTTCTTTTTATCGATATCGTATCCCATATCGGAAAGCTTGTCGGCAATTTCCTTATTAGTGATAGAACCGAAAAACTTGCCGTTTTCACCGCATTTTGCGGTTAATTCCACCTTGATTCCGTTTATTTTTTCTTTTAGTTCCTTGTTTGCTTTAAGTTCTTCTTTTCTGTGAAAAGCTTGCGCTTCTATTTTCAATTTGTTGTCGTTAAGTGCTTGGGCGTTTGCTTCCTTTGCAAGCCCGTTTTTTATTAAAAAATTCTTTGCGTATCCGTCTTTCGCTTCGATGATTTCTCCTGCTTTTCCGGACCCCTTAACGTCTTTAAGTAAAACAACTTTCATAATATTCTCCTTTTTTTATATTTTAGTCCAAAACACGTGTCGTGTCAATAAGATGAGAATATTTTTTGTCGTAACGGGAACACTATATCAAAAGGAGATAAAAATGAATAGAAATTACTGTATTAAATGTGACGTTACGAAATGTCGTCACAATGCCGACGGGTGTAATTGTCAACTCGATGCAATCAAAGTTACTTGCGGTTGCGGAGAAAACTGTACTTGTTGTGGCGACTATCAAGAATAACAAAAGGAAATAGAGGACGGGTAAAAATCACCCGCCCTTTATTTTTTTAAATAATACCGCTTATCTTTTGAAAAAGATAAATATTGACAAAATTGAAAAAAGGGGTTAAAATAATAGATACTGGATTTTTTAAAAATAAAAAGTAGGTTTGTGTATGAAAAAAAATATAATCAAAAGAATTTTCGGCGTTACGGTTTTGGCATTATCTTTATGCCTTATACTGTTTTCGGGGTGTTTTCCAAAATCCGATAAGGGCGACGACGAATTATTAACTTTTTCCGCAACGTTTAACGATAGGGAATGCGTGTACGACGGCGGAGTCAAAAATATTTACGTATCGGGTGCACCGAGCGGAACGGACATTAACTACGTTTACGAATTAAACGGGGTTGAAGTCGATATGGACGAAGTTAAAAATGCCGGCGAATACGAGGTTACGGCATATCTGTCGAAAGAAGGGTACGAAAGCGCAACGCTTACTGCAACTCTTTTGATAAAGAAGGCAGATTACAGCGGACTTGAACTCGAAAATAAGACGATTATCTACGACGGAACCAACCATATCAACGAAATATTCGTGTTAAACGCTCCCGAAAGTGCCGAAATATCATACGCATACACAAAGAACGGTGCGGGGGTAACGAGTATTGCCGACGTCGGTACGTACGTTGTTACCGCAACGGTTTCGATAAGAAATTATAAACTGCAGACTTTGTCGGCAACGGTAACGATAAACGCAAGAAACTTTGTTGGCTTAACGTTTGAAAATGCCGAATTCGATTATGACGGCACGGGGCATACGATTGAAGTCGAAAATTTGATTGACGGTGCAACGGTTAATTACACATACACGAAAAACGACGATATAGTCGCAAGTGCCGTTGAAGAAGGAATTTATAACGTTACGGCAGTCGTTACGAAAAATGGATATAATACTCAGACGCTTAGTGCTACGATTACGATAAAGTCGGCAGGCAATCAAAATTTCACGGGGATAACGTTTAGCGACAAGTCCTTTGATTACGACGGAACGGCAAAGACGATTACCGTTCAAAACGCACCGTATGGCGCAAACGTTACTTACACGTATTTCGATGCAAACGGGCAAGAAGTTCAAAGTGCGGTAAACGCAGGAGAATATACGGTAACGGCGATAGTAAGAAAATCAGGGTTTAACGATTTGACAATTTCCGCAAAACTTACGATAAGAAAGGCAAGAATAGTCGGCGTTATTATAACCGACGAAGCGTTTACATACGACGGGGAAGCAAAGACGATAGAAGCAACCAACCTTCCGAGTGGAGCAACCGTAACTTACGGATACGCTTCATACGACGTTTCGTCCGGCGTAAGCACGCCTTGTTCACAGGCAATCGAAACGGGATATTATTTCTGCACGGTTACCGTTTCACTTACAAATTACGAAGATTACGTAAAAACCGTTTCCTTCTATATTACCGAAAAACAATTAGAAAACTTTACCGGATTAAAACTCGAACCGAAGACGGTTACCTACGACGGCACCGTTAAGGCTCTTTCTCTTTCGGGTATTTCCGAAGAATTATTAAACAGTTCAACCGTTTCATATACGTACACGTTAAACGGTAAGGCGGTTGAAGCGGAAGACGTTGTCAGCGACGGCGAGTACACGGTAACGGCAACGATAAGCAAAGAAGGGTACAAAACGAAAACTCTTACGGCAACGCTTACTATCGAAAAAGCAAGTTTCGTCGGCTTAACGTTGGAGCCGAAAACGGTTACCTATGACGGAAACGCTCATTCGATTACAATCAAAGGAGATATGCCACAAGGAACAACGGTTGACTACTCTTATGAATTAAACGGCGTTTTGGTAACCGAAGCGAAAAACGTCGGCAGATACGACGTAACGGCAACTGTAAGTAAAGCGGGCTATGAAACTGTAACGAAAAAAGCCACTCTCGTAATCAATACGGCACAATTAACGGGCTTGATTTTTGACGGTGGCGAATTTGAATACGACGGCACGGCACGTACGCTTGAAATTAGAAACGTACCTAACGGTGCCCAAGTAAATTACGAAATCAAAAAAGACGGAATTAAGGTTACGGAAGCGATAGACGCAGGCACGTACACGGTAACGGCAACCGTTTCTATGCCGAATTATTTTGAAAGCACGCTTACGGCAACGC
Source organism: Christensenellaceae bacterium (assembly GCA_045599205.1). Classification (GTDB taxonomy): domain Bacteria; phylum Bacillota; class Clostridia; order Christensenellales; family Borkfalkiaceae; genus UBA1259. The sequence goes on from JAZRVM010000023.1 coordinate 39,246, forward strand.
TTTTAATTAAGCTTAAAGAGTTTGACGTAACCCTTTCCGACAAGGCGTTTGATTACGACGGAACAGTAAAGGCAATTATCATCAGTGGGGATTTACCGAGTGGTGCAACCGTTATCTATACGTATAAAAAAGATGGAACGACGATAGAAGCCAAAAACGTTAAGGGCGTAGGCGAATATATGGTTACTGCGGTAATTTCGGCAAAAAATTACGCCCAAAAAACGCTTACCGCAACGCTTACGATTAATACGAACACGGAAATTTTCGACGGCGTTATTTTCGAAAACAAAACGGTAACTTACGACGGTAAATATCATACCGTCGAAGCAACGAATCTTCCTGACGGCACGACGACGGAATACGTTTATAAAAAGGACGGCGTCGTTGTTACTCGGGCAAAAGATGCAGGCGAATACAGTGTCAGCGTCAATCTCGTAAAGGATGGCGTTACGAAGACTTTGGCAAAAGTTCTCACAATCGAAAAGGCAACGCTTTCGGGATTCGAACTATTAAATTCGACCAGGGTTTACAGCGGTCAAGAAAATAAAACCGAAGTTATCGGCGACCTTGACGGCGCAACAGTAGAATATAAGTATGACGGAGTTTTGACATCGGGTAAAACCGACGTGGGTGTTTACGACGTTACCGCAACGGTTAAAAAGCCAAACTATAACGACTTAATCCTTACGGCGACACTTACGATAACCAAGGCACAATTCGACGCAGTCTTTGCGGATACCGCTTACGACTATGACGGAAAGGTAAAGACGATTAAAGTTTCGGGCGTACCGCAAGGCGCAACCGTTTTATACACTTGCGACGGGGTAGAATTTACAGGTGCCGTTGAAGTGGGTTCGTACGAAGTTACGGCTTTAATTACTTCGCCGAATTATTTTGATAAGCAAATCAAAGCAACGCTAACTATCAATGAAGATACGGCGTTTTTCGACGGCGTCGTATTTGACGACGATACGGTAACTTACGACGGAACGGCACACACGCTTGAAGCGACCAACCTTCCTGACGGCACGACTACCGAATATACCTATAAAAAAGACGGCGCTACTGTCGGCGAGGCAAAAGGCGCAGGCGTTTATACGGTTACCGTTAAACTTACTAACGATGGTAACGAGAAGATACTTTCCAAAACGCTTACCATTTTAAGAGCAACGCTTTCGGGCATAACGCTCGTAGGTAAAACGGTAACTTACGACGGAACGGCAAAGACGATTGCCGTCGGAGATTTACCAAATGGCGCAACCGTTACTTACACTTATAAAAAAGGCGGTTCGCAAGTTTCTTCTTGCATTTTAGACGGAGAATACGACGTTACGGCAGTCGTTTCGCTTGCAAATTACGAAGACTTAACGCTTACGGCAACGCTCACGATAAACCCTCTCGAATTTACGGGAATTACTTTTGTCGATGCGGAGTTTGATTACGACGGAACTAAAAAGACCATAACGGCAACGGGTATCGAAGCGGGTGCAAACGTTTCTTACACTTACGAACTCAATAGCGTCGTAGTAACCGACACGGGAAAAGTCGGCACTTATTACGTAACGCTCACCGTTACGAAAGCGGGATATAAGACCTTTACGAAAGTTGCACAAATGAAGGTAAACGCATTGTCGCTACCTGACCTCACGTTTGAAAGTTTGACAGCGGTTTACGACGGCAACGCAAAGAAGATTTTTGTTTCCGATTTGCCTGAAGGCGCAACGGTAACTTATACGTATAAGAAAAACGGCTCAACTGTCAGTGAAGCAAGAGAGGTGGGCGAATACACGGTAACCGCTACGGTAAGCAAAGAAGGTTATACGTCAAGGACGTTTACCGCAACGATAACCATCACGGCACCTTTCGATTACACGTGGTTCGGCTCGAAGTTGTCGCTTATCGACGTAAAGAAACTTACAAAATCGGGCAACACCTTCGTTATCGGCGACGATAAAGAATTTGAGTTCGACAACGCAAACAATTACGCCGACACTTGTTTGACGGCAAGAGCAGGCGACTATATTAAGTTAAGTTTGACAAACGGCGAAAGCGCATTGTTGAATATTTATCCTAACCATATTAAGTCTTATTATAACGAATTAAAAGGTAGCGGATATGTACTTTCGTTCTACGTTTACGTTTCTTCGGAAACCAAGGTAAATTTCGTCGGATATTATAATTACGGCACCGAACTCAACGTGGGAGAGAAAACGCTTGCAGGTGGCAAGTGGCACGTTATTTCGCTCGACTTCGATGAATATATTTTGGCGACGGATACGACGTCGGCATCGGGGCATTTCCTTGACTTTGACGGTTTAGGCGAAAGCACTTCGCTTGACCAAGCAATGCTTTTATTTACCGCAGTAGGAACGGACACGGTTTTTGTCGGGAACACGAAAATCGAACTAAAACAAAGTGAAATTCCCGAAGGCAGAGAACCCGAACTTAACGGAATTATTTGGAACGAATTGTCAGAGAGCACGATTACCGTAAGAACGGCATCGACCACAACCCCGACCGACACGACCGTAACGACGGAAAAGACGTTTACGGTTATCGACGCCGAAAGCGACGACCTATCGTCGGATAGCGCACTTGTAGGAAAGAAAGGCAAGTACGTTAAGTACGTCGTAGGGGCAAACCAGACGGCATATTACGACTTGTTTATGGCAAGCGGACTGAGTAAAGATTACTTTGCCGACAAAATCGGTGGCAAGAATTACGTTTTGTCCTTTGATTTCTATTCGCAGAACCTTTATACGGCAAGACTTGTAGGTTACATAGATTATAACCTTTCAAGCGGTATGACGGTAGGCACGAAAACTGTTGTCGGCGGAGAGTTTAAGACGGTTTCGCTCTCGTTCGATAACTTTATTTTGGCAACGAGTAACGCATCCGCTTCTGGACATTATCTCGACACGACGTACCCTAAAAACGCAAAACTCAACAGTAACATGTTCGGCGTAAGCGTAACGGCTTCCACCGTAACTTATATCGGTAATTTCAGAATCGAAAGAAACCCTGATATCGTAGCGCAGATAAACTCAAAGACGGTTGACCTTAACGGCGACTTGCATTATGCTTTGACAAACGTTTTGACGACGAAGGAAAAACAAAAACTTGCCGACTATCAAGCAGACGGCAGTAAGATTTCCTGGTCGATTAAATTCTACGACGGCACGACGACCGTTTTGGACGGATTGAGCGACGTTTTATATATTACCAAAGAAAATAAATCCAAAATCGTAGGAAAGCAGATTAGCGTTTACGCAAAGAGCGATATGTTCTCTGCCGACGGAACGCTCCGTTCGAATACGCTTGTCAGTGTGAACAGTCTTTCGTTTACGAACGTCGGAGAAATTCTCGACGCTTTGGTTAGCGGTGCAACGTCTAACGTCAAGATATTAAAGTACGAAGATGCGACGGATAAACTCGTTGACGGAAGTACCGTAAACATCTCGGCGTTCAGGAACGAATACGAGTCGGCACAGTTCATTATCAATCCGGACATAAATATTACGAGTTATAACGTAAAGGCAAACGACTTAACTTGCGGACAGTACGTATTCGGCAAAGAAAACATTCAATTATTCCACGAATTGTATCAATACGTATATAACACGTATTACTCAAAAGCGACGACGGGATATTATCCTGACGCAATCGTTCCGTTTGATGCGGCGGTAAGTAAGGGAGTCAACACGATAAATGCGGGAGATAACCAAGGCGTTTGGATTACGGTATATATCCCGGAAGACCAACACGCCGGCACTTACACGGGAACGATTGAACTTACACTTAACGGGCAAAAATGGGCAGTACCGCTTTGCGTTAAGGTTTACGACTATACGTTAAGCGAAGAAACGCACGCACAATCGAGATTCTCGCTCAATTATGGCGATATAGCATATTATCACGACGAAACGGATTTCGTTGCGCTTGGCGGAACTGTTTACCCAACCGTTCCGCAAGAAATTTTGGACAACTACTTTGAATATCTCGTTGAATACCGTGTTACACCGGGAGGAAGACCGAGTAAGATTACTTCGACTACCTTCTATTCGAGCTGGTCGGGAAGACCTTACGACACGGCAAAACTTTTCTCGTTTAAGACGATAAAGGTTGGCGGGGTTGACCGTTACGAGTACGAATTCCCACTCGTAACGATTCAGTCGGACAGTACGCAAAAACCATATACCGACAGGAATTACGGAATTAAAACCGAAGCAATAGATTATTTCGTCAACTTGCTTGTTGAAAGCGCAAGGGACGAAAGAATTGCGGGGTACGGTATTCCGATTATGTCGGCAATAGCCGTAAATCCTAACTATCAAAATATCCGTAACATTTACGGAGAAAATATGGGTTACGGAAGCTGGACGGAATTCCACGACTATATCCCGCTCGGCGAAAGGTATTCGGTAATCGACCAGTACCTACTCCGTGAATACTTTGACAGAATGTTTAAGGCAGGACTTGATAACCAAGTCGATATGTTCAAAAAGGCAACGATAACACCGACTTGGGTTGACGAATATACGGGCAATGCAAGTAAGGAAGCCAACGCAAGAATGCTTCTTAAAGCAATAAAGAATTTCTTTACCGATTGCGCAGACTGGTTACAGAGAAAGTATAACGTAACCGACGCATTCGGGCTTTCGATGCTTGAATCGGTAAGGGACGTTCACGTTGCTTGTACGGCAGAAAACATTGACCCGCTTAACGCCGAAGAAGGACCATGTGAATTTATTCCGACGATTCCGCACTATAACACGCAAGAGTTTAGGGATTACGTTGACGCATGGGAGCAAGCATGTTTCGGCGACAAGGCAGAAAAGTGGACGTACATTGCAATGTCGGCAGGCGATACTGCACCGAACTACCACTTTGAAGACACACCGTTAGAGCCGAGAATGCTTGGCTGGCAAATGATTGATTACGACATTAACGGATTCTTGTTCTGGCAAATGATGTGTTCGACGTATTTAGATTATTGTTACGTTCGTGACGAAAACCACGAAGTAGTTTACGCTTTGGCGGACGCAAATAGCAATTTCGTTTTGGACGGCGAAGGGCATCAAATACAATTATATAAAGAAGGTTCGACTTATTATTATAACGACCCGACGACGGGAACAAAGACCAAGGCAAGTTATAAGCGAGGCATGGTTCTCGACAATACGAGAATCGAGATAGACGATTTTTATAACGAGTCAATCCACTACGGTTCGATTGCCGGCGAAGGCTTTATGATGTATCCCGGCAGTTATTTCGATCTTAACGGTCCTATCGGCACGATAAGGCTTGACGCTATCCGTGACGGATTCGAAGACTTTGACCTTTTATACGCATTAAAAGAATTCTATAAAGAAAGAGCAGACGTAAGAAACGTAACGAATAATTTCGATAACGTTTACGATAGACTCGTTGAAACGCTTTATACGGGTGTAATGTGTAATATCGGCGAAGGATACGAAGAAAACTTCCAGAGAGTACGTGATAGTCTTGCAAGTATGCTTGTTCTTGCCGACAAGTACGGCATTATCGTAGAGAACGCCGAAGTAGTATCGGGTGGATTTAAGTACACGATTTCCGCTCCGAGCGAATTGAATTTGGGTAACGGGCTGACAAACGTCGGCACGTCAAACGGCGGAGCGTATAAGATTTACCAAAAGACGACGAACGAAGACGAGTTTGTGTTCGAATATGAAGGCAACAAAGTAACGCTTTCGATTTCGGCATATAAAGAAAGCAAGGAAATAGAGAGCTTGGAGTGGGCTGATATTTCTTCTAACCCGTCCGATTACATAACGTATATCGGCACGTCGAGCGTAAATTCGGGCTCGACGGTTGAAGTGGTAACGCTTACCGAAAGCGACCTTATCGGAACGACGGCGGGAACTTACTATAAGGTAACTCCGACTGACGCAAACAAGAAGAATATGATAGGCTTTACTCTTTTACCTGACCACGAAAAATCGTATTACGAAAAGTACAAAGATACCGCAAACTTGGTATTCGACGTTTATATGTGCAACGAAAACGACCAGGGAGAAACGCAACAAGAATACAGGTTGTATTATAACTTCAATTACACGACGAATAGGCAGGCACTTACCGATAGGGGCTGGATGAAGATAACGATTCCTGTTGCCGACATCGTCGATATGTGGGATTTGCTTGTAAATAAGAGTAAATCAAGAGCAACGAACTGGACTTCTTGCGATAAGGCAATGTTCTGCTTATATAGCGGAGCAAATAACGGCGGTACGGAAAAAGCACATTACTATATCGGCAATTTCCGTTTCGAGCACGTTTAATCAGTTAAGCAATGCGTATAACGTAAAATATAACCCCCGATTTTTTCGGGGGTTTTATTTTACGTGTGCAAAAAGGGTTTTTAATTATAAAAACGTAACATAAGAAAATATTTTTCGAATAAAAATATATAAACGGAATTTTTATTTTTTTGCTTACGGCTTTAACTGCCAAAAAAAGTAAAAACATACAAAATACCTATATATTGTGTCAAAAAGAACAAAAAAGCACAAAAAAAAGAAAGTAAAATTTTTATTAAAACCTTGACTTTTTAAGACAAAAAGAATATAATTATGGTGTATATTTGCCGAATGGTATCCGTTCGGGATTTTCGTCGTGCAAAAAAAGATTAGTAAATTCCAAGCGAAAATGCAGTTTAACTACGTTAAAAAGTGTGCCGACGGGAAATTGAGTTGCTAAAAAATACGGACCAAATTCAAACGAACAATAAAAGGGAGATTGTTTACATGAACAAAGGTTATGAAACGCCGGACATTAAAGTTATAATGTTCGGAACACAAGACGTCTTAACGTCATCAGGCGAGAGTCAGGATGACCCATTTGATCCGGGTTATGACCCATTTAAGCCGGGTAATCAGTTTGGTAATTAAGGAGGTAGGAGAAAATGAAAAACGTTTTAAGTAAAATTAAATTTATTCTTATCGCCCTTATGGCATTTGCCTTTATTACGTCAGTTGCTCTTTTTGGGGTAAACGTTAAGGCAGAAGAATATTCGATAACGAGTATCACGTCTTTTGAAATGCTTTCGGGTGGCAGTATCCGTATCGAAGAAGAAAATAATGCCAAGATTAACGGCGTAAGGTTTACCGTTACTCTTTCTGCAAAAGACAGGGAAGAAATGGCAAAACACGTCGGTGCGGGCGAAAAATATTCCTCGATTGAAACGGGTGTTATCATTTTGCCTAAAGATTATTTAGGGCACGAGATTCCTTATGGCGACGGGACGAGTAATCCGTCAATCGCCAACCTTTTCGGTACCGACGAAAACGAAGCTATTTACGGCTGGGCAACGTGGGATAAAGATGCCGACAACGATCAAGGCGGTAAAGGTGCTTGGCTTCCTTACACGGGAAGAGAGGTTCAGGTTATCAACATCAACACTCAAAGTTGGAAACCTTACACATACGTTGAAAACGGCAAAGAAATTACTGCCTATAAGTACACGGGCAGTATCTCGGGAATCGTAACGGGAAATATCGCAAGAGAGTTTTATTCTTGCGGTTATATGCGTGCAAAACTCAACGGTATTGACGCTTACGATTATATCATGACCGACGGAACGGCAGTATCAGCTTACTATATTGCCAAAAAGGCAGTTGATGACTGGGATAGTCAAATCACAGAAATCGATGAACTTATAGCGCAAGAAGTAGATTCTGCGGTTATTGCAGAACTCAACGCTCAAAAAGCGGAACTCGAGGGCCAAAAATCGTCGATGTCGGAGAAGTATGTCGCTCCTGCAGAACCGCAATCCGGCGCAGATTATGAATATACGATTAACGTTTATACGCAAAACGACGACGGAAGTTATTCGCTTTATGCCGAACTTAAAAATACGGCAAAAATAGGTGAAGCGCAAAAGGTAGGAAATAGTAAGTCAGGCGGTAAAAATATTATCAAGTACGGCAGGAATTCCACGGGTTCAACTTTAACCCTTCCTGACTGGTATTCTCTCCCTACCGCAGATTATAATTATGAAGAAATCGATAAGACGGTTAATTCGACTGCTTCTCTCCAAGTAAAATTAGGCGGAGAATTCAGCCTTTACTATAAAAAGGTTGGTGTTGGTGATCAAGTAACGAACGCAACCGACGAGTTAGAAGCCGGTGTTCCGACGATTATGTTCGATAAAAAGAACAGCGAACAATTCGGCTTTAAGTCGTTTATTGAAACCGAAAAGAATTATAACGAATATCATTTATATAAAATCAACCCTGTAACGGGTGAAAAAACCGAAATCGACTATCTCCCGAACGGTGACGGTCTTGTTGACACTTCTTCTTTTGAAGGTATTTATAGGTTCGTTGCAATTCATAAGACAACCAAAACTACCGAATACGTTATCAACGTTGAATTTTATAACTCAAACGACGGTGCTGTTTGGGCTCCGTTCGGAACGGAAGAAGGTGCAAACTATATTCGCTCGTCCTCGGCAGGGGTAACACCTGTTGTAAATAATTATACGACCCCTGTTTATGACGAAGATTTGGATATGTACGTCTTCTGTCCTGATGCAGGTGGCGCATACACGACAATTTTCCCTGCACACAGTCAAGCATATTATAATATGTTTGATAGTACTTATAAATTCAAATTCAGTTTTCAATATATTGTCAACGGCGTAAACGTTAGCAATAATAAACTCGGTGTTACTGTCAACCAGTCGCTACCTTATAGATGGGCAACGGTGAATTACGTTGATAATATTACGGGCGAAACGGGCGTTGGCGGAACGAGTAATCTTGCTTTCCGTAAAGTTACCGAAAACTATAATGCAGATACGAGTATTTATGTAAACGAAAGTACTCACAACGTTGCCAAAGCCGTAACAGAAGGTCAAGTTTTCGAAAATAAGACGTTTTCGTTTACGACGAATCTTTCGTCGATTTTAACCGACTGGAATAAGCTTTTCTTAAACGAAGGTAGAGAAGAAGCCGGTTATGATGCCTGGGGTAACAGACCGAACGACTTTATGCTCACGACTTATTCTGTTTCGAACTATAACGCTTATACTTACACGGCACAAAACGAGCATAACTTCGTTATGGCAGTTAAATGGGAAATCACACGCAACACGGCAAATGATTTCAATGCTTTAACGAACGTTACCGAAACGATGTCGGACGATACGCTTATCGACCTTAGTAAGCTTTCAAGTCAAAACAAGGCAGACTTTAACTTACTTGATTTGATTTCAAGTGCAAATATTGATACGGCAACCAAGATGGTTTCTTGGGCAGATACCGTTTCGCTTTCGCTTTCTTCACACAAGTATAGCGGTGTTGCGGAATCAATGTTTACGTACTCTGACCTTGACCCAAATCACCTTGACCTTAACGACCTTGAAAAGGCATATTACGATTACACGATAACTTGTGTTAAGGGCAGTACGACAAAGACGATTAAAGGCGAATTCGACCTTTTCGATAAAGCCGACGGTGTAATCGTTCTTCCTACGGAAGAAAAGTATATTCCAAACGTTATCGGTAAGGTTTCAAGCCAAACTTGGGTTCCGACCGTAACTGTTGACGACGGAATGTTTAAGGCAGAGTTTGACGTTGCAAAAACGGAAAGTAATTACGTTGCGCTTGTTATCCGTGCGCTTCACTCTCAAAATTACTATAACATTTTCTATAACGGCTCAAAGAATTCGGACGATTTGCCGAACGCAGGTTACGTCTTTACTTATGACTATAAGTTCAGTTTAGCTGACGGCATAGGTGCAAGTGGCGATCCTATAACGCAAGCAACATCTTCTACGACGGGCTATAACTACTTTGCCGGCTATCCGAGAGCAGGTAAGGGCGACGGAACGAGTTCCGGTACGTGGCAAACGCAACTTTATCGTGACGTAAAGCTTTCAATGGCTTTCTATTACGACGTTTTAGTTGATAACTTTATCTATCTTTCGACGGACGCTGTAAACAATATTGCAGGTAACGGTAGCCGTGCGCTTCTTACGACGGTTGGTAACCACGCAGGCGTTCCGACCATTTGGGTAGGTAACTTAACCGTAACCGACGGCGCTTTGGCTTCTTACGATTATTCGACAAAGAGTGTTGTATATAACAACACGATTCCTGTAAAAGATAAGGGCGATGCAGGCTTAATTGACGTTAAGGATAAAACCGTATTTGACGTTAAGAGTGTTTTGACGCAAAAAGCAGGATATAACTATGCAAGTGACCTTTCATACATTAAATATTACGAAGGGCTTTACGGAAAAGCACATTATTATTTAATCGACCGTGGCGGAAACGAAACCAAACTTTCGGGTTCGGTTTTACCGCTTACCGAAACTGCTCTTCGTGAGTATAATTACGAAGTAAGAATCGGCGATGCAGTAGTATTAAAAGGTTCGTTTGACCTTTACGCTTCTTCTAAGGTTCCTGTTTGGAACTATTCTGACGATAATCTTTTAAGCTACGTTACGGTAGTAAGACGTGGTAACGGAAGATTAACTCAAAACTTAAGCCCGACGGGTAATCCACGTAGACCGTCTATTTCGCTTGACGGCAACACCGTTAAGATTACCAACATTGATACGGGTAACGTTGGATACTTCGGTATTTTACCTGTACACAGCAAGGCTTATTACGAAGCATTTAAGGGTAAAGGATATATCTTTAACTATAGATATCAATCCTTATTAGGTTCTAAAAACTACACGGCAAACTACGGGTATTTCGGAAATAACGCAAGTGGCGCCGAAGCTGATATGATAAACGGCAAAACGGTAAGCCTTTCGTTCGACACGATGATGAACACTTACTTTGACCCTGCATTCGGGGCTGACTTTGCAACGAGTCAAAATAACGGTGCATGGAACGCTTGGGGTACTGTTTCAATGCTCGGTATCAACTGCCCGACCACGAATGCCGACGTAATTTGTCTTTCGATTCCAAAAGTTACGGTTGGGCTTTCTTCGTTTAACAAAGTAACCGAAGAAATGAGTGAAAACAACTTAATCGACCTTAACGAACTTTCGGCGGAAGAAAAACAAAACTTTAACGTTTTAAGTTTAATCAGCGACGCAAAGAGATACGATTTCGAAGTTTTAACGGCAGGTGTTGATAGCCTTTCGGTTACCTTTACTTCGCTTTACGGTGCGCTTACTCCTGTTGTGTTCGATTCGACGACAATCGATTTAGCCGAACTCGATAAAGTGGCTTACAAGATTTCAATCAAAGCAACGCAAATGACGACTTCAAATAAAGAAATATTCGTTGGTTACGTTGACTTGTTTGACTCGGCTGACGGTATCGTTTGGCTCCCTGTTGACGAAAAATATACGTCATACGTTATGCCTTACGAATCGGGTACCGATTGGGGAACGTTGCCTTCGGCAACCGTTACGGTTGAAGACGGACTTTATAAAGTTTCTTACTCTTACGGTTCGGATACGGCATCTTGGATGCACGTTGCAAGACCGTTCCCGCTTCACACGAACGCTTATTATCAAAGAGCATATACGGGCGACACGAGAAGCAGTTCTTACGTAGATAAAGGGGTAACCGTCCCGACAACGTTATATAATTCGGGATTATCTTATAGCTATTCGTTTAAGTACACGGTAGCAGACGGTCAAAAGAAAGACGGCACGCCTGTTAGCGCAACGACTTCTACGGTTATTAACTTACATCAATTTATGGGTTATCCGTTGAATTCCGACACGGGTGCCCCGACTTATCAAACACAATATAAGTACAATACCGTTCACACGTTCACCGTTCCTTACGATTTAATCGTAGATAATTTTGCAAATCTTACGAAGAGTTGGACAAATGCCGCAGCAGACTTCTTGTTCTATCAAACGGCAAACGCAGCAGGTAACACGACGCTTTACTTCGGTAACTTTGATATTACCGTAGGAAGCACCGCTGTCGTTCCTGACGAAGTTGACGTTGACGCATCCGAACTTTTGTCTTACGACTTAACGGACGCAATTTCCGATAAGGGCGAAACGGCAATCGAAGTCGCTTCAAAACTCGGCACTCCGACTTACGTTTATAAAAAAGGTAACGTTGTTTTAGACGGTAGCGTTATCGACTTAACGGATATGAATAACCTTGCCGATTACACGGTTGAAGTAAAAGTCGGTGGCAAAAACGTTTACGCCGTAAACGTAAGTATTGCCGATTCTACTTTGCCAACGGCAACACGTGTTGACAGCAGATACACGGAAACCGCTCCGAAACTCATTGAAGTAACCGACGTTACGTCCTTTGACTTAAAGACGCTTTTATCGGCTGACGATAAGGCAGTTTTAGATAAATTCAATAAATACACGGCAGAAAAACAATACGTTCTTACCGACTATGCAGGTAACGAAACGGTTATTGAAAACGGCGAGATTGCAGAATTTACCGAATTAAACAGACGTTTCTATAAGTTAAACGTTAAACTTTCGGGTAGCGATTTCGTTGTTTACACGACTTACGTTGACTTCTACTTGGAAGACGACGGTCTTGTTTGGCTCCCTTCGGGCGAAGAATACGTTTCCTTCGTTAAAGGCTTTATCGTAGCAGGCTCGAACGTTCTTGCCGATAGCGCAGTAACGACTTATGATAACGGTCATTACGTTGTAACTTTCGCTGAAAGCACGGGTAGTTGGAGCAACGCAAGAAGTGCGAAGATTCTTCCGCTTCACTCCAAAGCATATTACGAAATGAACTGTTCGGCAGAAAACCCTTGTGAACTTTCTTACGAATTTAAGTTTAACTTATTAGACGGTGCAACGGTAGAAAAGGGTACTGCCGCAACGTTCAGGGCATTCGGAGATAGCGAATATCACTTTGGTTTCCCACTTAATTACATGGTATTTCTCGGATATAACGATAGATATAACGGCAGACAACCGGGAATCACGCTTTATACCTTTGTTTCTAACTGGGATACCTATATGAACGCAAAACCAAATTCAGGTGAAGGCGCAAACCAAGGTATGCTCATTAGGTCCGCAACGAACGGTCAAGGCATTATGGTAATGGATTTCCGTGATTTCCACTTTATCCAACAAGCACCGCTCACAACGGAATATTATTTCGAAACGGCAAAAGGTTCGAACACGTTTGCTATCGATTCGACGAAGACGACGAACGAAAACGTTAATCTCGGTAAAGTCGTTGCCGACGTTAAGACTTTTGCAGGGTATAACTATGATATAGGCAACGCAAACGAAGTAATCGACGGAAAAATCGGCTTTAACGGGTTGACGCTTAAAGTTTACTACAAGGTAGCAGATACCGAAGCCGAACTCGTTGACGTTAAGGGCAAGACGGGGTATTCTCCGCTTGCAGACGTTTCCGACACGATTACGGCTTGGGAAAACGCAGGCAGACATTTGGATATTTCGATAACGGGTGTTGACGGGCACGTCGTATCGGGAACGACTATCCTTGCCGAAAGTGCAAATTATATGGTTTACACGTTGACTGTAACGTATAATTCAAAAGTTTTGATTGCAAAGACGTTTGACCTTTACGATTCTTCCCTTGCACCTACTTGGGATACTGTAACCGACGGCGATTTAAGCAGAGTTCAAACAGTAAACTGGGGTAACAGCAGTACGCTTAAAACCGAAGATTACGTAACCGTAGAAACTGTTGACGAAAAGAATTACTACGTATTCAGAACGCCTGCAACGGGTGTTACCGCCACGTATAAATATCAGTTATTCGGCTTAACACCACTCCACAGCAAGGCTTACTATGAAACCTACCGTAATTTGGGTTATTTCTTCACTTATGAATATAAGGTAATAACCGAAAACGGACAAAAGCACAGTCAACTTTTCTTCTGCTCGCAAACCAACAAAATTTGGGAAAGCGGATTTGAACTTGACACGATATTTACGAATTCTTATTCGCTTGAAGACTTATTAGACACTTACTGGGGTAAGTTTACCGACTCTCTTGCAACGTATAAGGCTGCAGGTAGTCCTTGGGGTGCAAAAGAACACGGTATGTTTGCTCTTACCGGTTCCGATACGTATTATATCGATACTTACATCGGCGAATTTAAGTTTATGAAATTCTCCGAAGTAACGACGGAATACTATAAAGAAACTTCGGCAGGTAGCGGAGAATACGCAATCGACAATTCTCTTACCGACGTTGCCTTCTATCCTGAAGGCGGTGTTTCGGCAACGATTAAACCTATAAGCGGTTACACTTATGACTTCGGCAATGCAAACGAAGTTATCTTTACTACGGCAGACGGCTTAGCAAAAACGCTTAAAGTTTACTATAACGTAAGCGTTGAAGACGAAATCGAACTTATTACCGTTTCGTCAAATGCAAGTTACGATTTGCTCGCCGATTACAGAGATTTGATGGGTGTTTGGACGACAAACGGTAAAGAATTGACCGTTTCACTTGTCGGTATCGACGGAACGGAATTCAATACGGCTGTTCTTAACACGGCAAATGCCGAAAATATCAAGATTTACACCTTGACGATTAAAGACGGCAACACCGTTCTTTACTCGAATAAGTTTGACCTTTATAATCCTTCGCTCGCACCTACTTGGGGCGACCCGACGGCATCAAAGTGGAACGCAAGTGTATTCCAGTTTAATAACGCAACGCCAAAATCTCTTGATACGGTTGAATTTGTTACCGATGAAGGGGTAGGTTATTACAGAGTATCGGTTGCACCGAACGCTTACTACACGTTTAATATTAACCCACTCCACACCAAGGCTTTCTATGAAAACTATCGTGGTATGGGATACGAATTCAGTTACACCCTTAAAGAGGTGGAGGCTGTCGGTCAATTCTATATGAATTCTGCCACGAACATAATGAACAACCGCAATTCTTCGGGTATTTACACTCAAACGTTTACGCTTGAAAACTTACTCGATAATCAATGGGATTGGATCTTTAACGGTGTTCCGCTCTATCAAGCAGAAGGTTGGAACGCTCGTGGTAAAGTCGGTATGTTCTGCTCAATCGGTAGTAATTTAGAAGTAGATCCACCTACCGGCGTTTATGAAATCGGTAACGTAAGACTCGTTGGTGAAAGCAACGTTAACGTTAACGTTTACACCGAAACCGAAATCGGTAGCGAAGTATTCGTAAAGAATAACGATTTATCTTACGTTCTCCAAAAACAACAACTCTTATCGACAGTTAATTACGAAGTACCTTATTACGTATTCGGTTACAAGTACGTTTCTCACGCAGACGAAGTTTTGAGCGTTCTTGTTGACGGAACGAGTTCGATTGAAGTTTACTTCAATAAAGTTGAAACGGGCGACATAACAGTTGAAACGTATCTCGAACAAAACACTCCTATAACGGGGTCTTTCCTTAAAGACAATTCGAGAACGAGAACGGTTACTCTCAACAAGGGTGTCAGGGTTTACGGCAGAATCAACGACATAGAAAAAGAAACAGTTCTTACTGACAAGTCTGATAATAGTTACATTGCTTACTATCTTGAAGTTCCTACGATTTCGGGCTACTATTATCACTTTGTAGATAATAAGACGTATGATTTCATTAACGAAAACTGGTACGATAGGGCCATTAAACTTTATTACTTAATCGCAGACAGAGATATCGGTTTAATCGACAACGTTTCGACTTCTTCTCTTGACGTAACGGCTTACGTTCCGACGAAGGCTTTCGCCGTTTCGCATACAAGCGGCAGAAGTCTCGTTGACGTTACCTTCAATTATGAATTAAGCAGGGTAAGAAGCGACGATACCTTCGAACCGGTTAACTGTGAAGGCTTGATTGACGAAGACGTATTAGATCTTACGGCTCTTGAAGGAAAATATCTTTTAACTATCACCGACAGCGCAGACAGAATTTGGACGCTTTCGTTTGAAGTTTATAACTCTAACGCTCCTTACTGGAACGTAATGAACGAACACGACGTTGCAGTTGCAAGAACGAATCGTGTTAACGGTCCTTCTTACAATAAGCCTTTGACAACAGGTTACACGACCTCAATCGTTGACGCAAGTGAAGCAACGGAAGATGTTGACGCATTGCTTAACGGCAAGACGGGTAAGTTTGTCAAGGTTGTATTTGACGATACCGTAACTTCTGCTAACCTTGTCTTCAACTTGTTCCCTGTTCACGACTTATCGGTTTACAATAATTACGTTGGAAAGGGCTACGTTGTATCTTACGAAGTATTCACAACGGCAGCAATCGGCAACACGTCGTTCGTTGGTTATAAAGACTATGCAATGAGATGGTCTTACGAAGTTATCAATACGTGGCGTGCAGGTGGTGTTTCAGCTAATGCATCTTCGGCAGTTACTTACTCGATACCTTTCGACTCTTATATCGTAAGTGAAGAAAATAAGGTGTTCAACGCATACTCTACTGCAATGAATCTCAATAGATTTAACGCAAGCGACGATTCTCTTGCTAAAGCAATGGGCAGATTCGAAATCGAAACGATTACCGAAGGCGATACGGTTTATATCGGTAACGTTCGTGTTGAAAAGATGATTGACCACGTATATTGCTCAACTACTGCTGTTGAATTTGACGTTAGAAACAAAACTTCAATCGATTTAAGAGAATTCTTGACCGACGCTCAAAAAGCAAAATACGACTATATTGCTGCTACTTATGCAAAGACACAAAACATCACGTGGACGATTACTCCGACAACGGGCGATGCAATTACTGTAACCGCTAATGCAAACACGGCACCGATGTTAGACCTTGTTGCAAACAAGACGGCACTTTCGTCCGGTCCTGCAGGAATCCACGCAACGTTATCCGGCAATAACGGTATCAAAAACGAGTGGAGAGAAATGAGATTTATCAATACTGCGAACACAAACGGTCTTGTTAAATGTGTAACGTTTACTAACCTTCCGACGGAAGTTTCCGCTATGGTTGTAAGTGCCGAATCAACGGTTAAAGTTTTACAAGATACCGTTTACGACGCACAAGACGATATTTTCTCATCTGACCCTACGATTAATGCATTTAAGAACGAAAGAGAATCTACGCAACTTATCATCAGACCTACGACAAGCGTTGGCTCTTATAACGTAACGATTAGTGATTTGACTGACGGAGTTAACGTATTCTCGGCATCGAATATTAAGATTTATCACGAAATGTATGCTAACCTTGTAATTATCAAGTCGCCATACGTTTCAACGCCGAAGGGTGATTACCCAGATGCACTTTTACCGTTAGACGTTGCAAGGAATTATAACGTTGCTTCAATCGATGCCAACACCAACCAAGGCGTATGGCTTGAAATCAACGTTCCTTCTTCTCAACCGGCAGGTACTTACACGGGTACGATTACAATTTCACTCGGTACTTCCGAAATAGAAAAGACGCTCACCGTTGTCGTATATGATTATACGCTTTCGGACGTTCAACATTTGGCAACGAAGTTTGGCTTCGGCTATGACTCCATTTCAAGACTTGACGGCGAAAAGGTTATCTCTTACGATGAAAACGGAAAGGAAAGCGTTTCCTACGTATTAAGTGAAGAAGTAACCGACGCTTACTTACAATTCTTACTCGATTACGGTGTAAGCACAACGACGACAGGCTCGCCTGATACGCTTAATACTTACTTTATCGGTTGGATGGGTAGGCCGTATAATCCGGATTACTTGTTCGATACCACGATGGTAACGATTGATGGCAAAACCGTTCATCAATACGAATATCCGCTCATTAACGCTGACGGAACGCATTACGGTACGGCTGCTCAACACGATTACTCGTACGGTACGGCAAGAATCGACACTTATATCGACGAAATGATTAAGGCAGTTAATATGGGTGCAACGAAGATTCAAATTCCGCTTACCTCCGCTATGGCAGTAGGTCCGACTTCTTCGTACACAACCGCATACGGTTCTGTTAACGAAATCAGAAGCGATATCACTAACTCAACCGATAGAGCAAGCGTTATCAACCAATTGATGCTCAGAACCTTCATGGAAAGAATGTATCAAAAGGGTATTGAAAATAACGTTGATATCTTTGCAAAAGGTTACCTCTATCCTGTTTGGGTTGACGAATATTCTTGCAGTGCAAGTAAGACGCTCAACGCTCAAAGAATGCTCACTTACTTAAACGGCTTCTTTGATAAGATGGCTGATTACCTTGCATATAAGTATAACGGCGACGCAACTTATAATTCGAACAGCGCATTTGCTCAACAACTTATCGCTTCGGTCAGAAAGATTTGTGTAATTATCACGGGTGAAAACCTTGACCCGTTCGAACCTGAATTATTGCAAAGCATTTGCGGTACGGCAGAACCGGTTATCTTAACCAACGTTTGCTTCTGTCCTATCATCGATAAGTATAATAGTGAAACGTTACGTAATCAATGGGCAGACTGGGCTGAAACCTCTGGCACCAAGCAATGGGTTTACACGGCAATCTCGCCGTTGGCACCTTACCCAACTCACCATATCGAAGACGCATTACTTTCAACGAGAGCAATTTCTTGGATGATGTACAACTACGATATCGAAGGTTACTTATACTGGTCCGTAATCAACGCTCAATATCAAGATAGCTGTTACTTATTAGATGCAAATAACAATAGAGTTCAAGGCTTAACAAATGCTTCAGGCAACTACATGGTAAAGGTTGACAATCAAATCGTTGAACTTTACAAGAACGCAAGCGGTGTTTATGCTTACTCAATAGGTGGCAAGGAACACTTGGCAAACGAAGAAATAGAGTTTGTTGTTTGTTATCAAGAAGGTGGCAACTGGTACTATAACGCAGTTAACGGCACCAAGACCGCTGCTTCTTCTCATAAGGACATCTTACTTGATACTACTTATATGGATATCGACGAATACTATTCAAATGCAATTCACTATCAGAATACCGCAGGTGAAGGTTACTTCTTGTATCCTGGTAGCAAGTTCGGTATCACGGGACCTATCGGTTCGTTAAGACTTCAAGCATTTGCCGACGGTGTCGAAGAATACAACATGCTCTATGCATTAGAAGAAATGTATAACGCAAGAATTTCGGCACTCGGGGTAAAATCCGACGTTAACTTCAATAACGTTATGGAAAGACTTACCGAACAGATGTACACGGGTACTCGTATGAACTACAACGATACCTACCTTGCTTCGTTCGGCAATTCGAGAAAAGCACTTATGAACATGATTGTTCTTGCAGATAAGTACGGTATCATCGTTGATAACTATACGATTAACCATACGACGGGTGTTGTTACCTTCACGGTATCCGCTCCAACGAGTCTCGGCGATATTTCTTCTGCCTTCACTATCGGCGAAAAGACGAGTGCTTCGGCAGGTGATTACACCATTTACACAATCACGTTGGATGGCACCGACAACGTCTTTACTCTTATATACGACGGTATGGCAGTTAACTTATCGGTACTTAAACTCCGTGAAGTTTACGCATTAGAATCGGTTAACTGGGCACCAGTTACCGCCGATTCAACGAAGTATAAGACATACGTTGGAAACAACTTGGTTAACAGCGGTGCAATCGTTGAAATGGTTGACCTTGACGAAAACGAGTTTAATGGTAACGTAGCAGGTTCTTATTACAAAGTATCTCCTGGTAACAATTACAAAAACGCAATGCTTGGCTTTACGCTTCTCCCATCGCACGAAAAGAGTTACTACGAAGACATTAAGGATTATGCTAACCTCGTATTCGACGTTTATATCTCCGTTGAAGACAAGAATGGTGAAAACATTATCGACTACCGTTTGTACTACACGTTCGGATTCCCGAATAACACGCAGGTACTTTCGGATAGATGCTGGTTCACGCTTTCGATTCCGCTTGCTTGGATTTACGACAACTGGGATAGTATTGTTAATACGAACAATGAAAAAGCAACCGGTTGGACGCTTTCAGATAAAGCACTCTTTACGCTTTACGGGCTTGGTCATAACGACGGCTCCGAAATCGGAAGATTCTATATCGGTAACTTCCGCATCGAACACGAATAATTTCGTGCCGAACAATCAAAAAAATCCCCCACTTAAAGTGGGGGTTTTTTGTTGACGATTATTCATTTACAAGGCAAGCGGTATTTGATAACGTTTTGGGTTGACAAAACTCAAACATTATAATATAATACTAAATTAGAAAGATATTGGGATATTCCCATAAATAGGAGATAAATATGGCACAAGAAGTTATTCTTACAAAAGAAGGAAAAGAAGAATTAGAAAAACGTCTTGAATACTTGGTACTTACCAAAAGAGCGGAAATCACCGAAAGAGTTAAAACGGCAAGAGAATTCGGCGACCTTTCGGAAAATGCGGAATATAAGGCTGCAAGAGATGAACAAGCACAAATCGAAGGCGAAATTTTGGAAATTGAAGCCAAACTTAAATACGCCGTTATAATACAAGACGCAACCGAAAAGGGCAAAGTTTCGTTAGGCTCAAAGGTTGATATCGAAGACTTGGAATTCGGGGACACGCTTACTTATGAAATCGTCGGCACGACCGAAGCCGATATCGAAAACAACAGAATTTCAAACGTTTCTCCTATCGGCAACGCTTTGCTTGGCAAAAAGGCAGGGGATACCGTTAAAGTAAACGCTCCGAGCGGTGCATTTAGTTTTAAAATCAAAAAGGTTTATTAGTTTTATTAAAATACAATAATATATTAAGGAACGAAAAAATGGACGAACAAAACAACATTACGCAAGAACCCGAACTTGATCTTAACGAAATTTTAAGAATAAGAAGGGAAAAACTCGACGCACTTAAAAAGGAAGGCAAAAACCCTTATCTTAAAGTAAAATACGACGTGACGGCATACAGTCAAATTATTAAAGACGATTATGATGGCTACGAAAATAAAGTGGTCGGCGTTGCCGGTCGTTTGATTTCAAAACGTGTTATGGGCAAGGCTTCTTTCGCCGTTATTTTAGACGGCAAGGGTACGATTCAATCTTACCTTTCGATTAACGATTTAGGCGACGACTATCTTGCGTTTAAGGATTACGATATCGGCGATATCGTCGGCATAACGGGATTCGTTTTCAAAACGAGAACGGGAGAAGTTTCGGTTCACGCACAACATATCGAACTTTTATCGAAATCGCTTTTACCGCTCCCTGAAAAGTATCACGGACTTAAAGACGAGGACACGAGATACCGTCAAAGAGAAGTTGACTTAATTGCAAATCCCGAAGTTAAAAAGACTTTTATTTCACGTTCCAAAATATTAAACGAAATCAGAAAATATTTGGACGGCGTCGGGTACTTGGAAGTTGACACTCCCGTACTTCAACCGCTTGAAATCGGGGCTTCGGCAAGACCGTTTAAGACGCATCATAACGCTCTCGACATCGATATGTACTTGCGTATCGAAACGGAACTTTACTTAAAACGTCTTATCGTAGGCGGTTTTGATAAGGTTTACGAAGTAGGCAGAATTTTCAGAAACGAAGGTATGGACAGGTCGCACAACCCCGAATTTACTACGGTTGAAATGTATCAGGCATATAGCGATTACCACGATATGATGGACTTAATCGAAGATATGTACAGAACGATTGCAACCAACGTTTGCGGTAGTGCAAAGATAAATTATCAGGGTACCGAAATCGATATGGAAAGCCCGTGGGAAAGACTTACTATGGTTGAGGCTGTTAAAAAATACGCCGGCGTTGATTATAACGACTGGAAAACCGATGAAGAAGCAAGGGCTGTTGCCAAAAGCATGAACGTTACGGTTGAAGAAGGGGACGAAGCAACGAAAGGGCACGTCTTAATTGCCTTCTTTGACGCTTTTGTCGAAGAAAAACTTATTGCCCCGACGTTTATTTACGATTACCCTGTGGAGAACTCTCCGCTTGCAAAACGTAAACCAAATAACCCTTCCTTTACCGAAAGGTTTGAATATTTTATGTATGCCCGTGAAATGGGTAACGCATTTTCCGAACTTAACGACCCGATTGATCAAAAGGAAAGATTCGTTCGTCAGGTCGAAGCAAAGAGAGCAAGGGGCGGGAACGATGCAAAGGTTGACGAAGATTTTATCACCGCACTCGAATACGGTATGCCACCGACAGGCGGACTTGGATTCGGTGTTGATAGGCTCGTTATGTTACTTACCGATAGCGCTTCGATTCGTGACGTAATACTCTTCCCGACAATGAAACCGATTAAAAAATAAAAAGGTAAGCAAATTAAAAATGGATAATAGAATTACAAAAAAAAGATTATCCGATATGATCGCTTACGAGTGGATTATAATTGCTGCCGTAATCTTGGCAGCAATTTTCATACTGGAAATGGCGTTTTCGGTCTTTTCGGTTAAACCCACGACTGGGCAACAATTCCGTTTGTTTTACGATATTAACGTTTCCGACGCTAATAGCGACGCACTTTTGTCGTTTTTAGATTATAAAAAGACTTTCAGTTACGACGTTTTGGACGTAGCGTCGGAAAAAGCGGATGCGTCGGGTACAGTTCTTTCGTCAAGAGACGTTTTATTGATGGGCGACGTTATCGTTACCGATAGAATCAAAGACGGAGAAAATCCTACGAGAGCGGAAAACCTGACCGTAGCGTTTAAGATGTATTCTTTCGATAAACTTTTTTCGGATAGCGAAGAATATCTTAAAACGCTTTTACTTGACGGTGCAGAGGAAATATCCGTGAACTTACTTGACGGAGAAAAAATAAAGCAAGGCTTTATAAGCAGAAACGGCAAGGACAACAGGTTTAGAACGCAGGAACAAAAAGACGAAGGAATTTCTCTCGAAAACGAAAGAATTGCTAAACTTGTCGAGAACACGAAAGCACTTAAAACGCTTTTGGATTACGACGATTACCAAACTTCCATCGGTGGCGAAACACTCTTTTACCGTGTTGCCGTCGAAGGCAAGGGGGACGTTAGGTACGGGCTTAAAGCAGATAGTCTTAAAGGCGGAAACGAACCTGCCTCGAAATATTTTTCTCTTGACAATAGTTCCGTTACGTCGGAAAACGTCGTACTGCTTGTTTTCGACAGAAAGGACGAAGTGGACGGAATCGAAGGAAAAGGAGTTCTTCAATTCGAAGACATTTCGTTTATAATCGATATAGTAAAAAATTGTTCGAATCTTTTACAAAATTAAGGTAAATTATGAAAGGAAAGTTTATAACTTTCGAAGGTTGTGAAGGTGTTGGCAAATCTCACCAGATACGCTTTTTGGAAGAATACTTAAAAAAGAATAATATTCCGTATTATCTTACGAGAGAACCGGGTGGCTCGGTTATTGCCGAACAGATAAGAAAGGTTATTTTGGACGGTAAAAACAAAGAGATGACCCCTGCTTGCGAAGCGCTCTTATACGCTTCTGCTCGGGTTCAACTTTTGGATGAGAAAATCAAGCCCGTTTTGGAATCGGGTACTCTTGTTCTTTGTGATAGGTACGTTGATTCTTCTCTTGCATATCAAGGCTACGGGAGAAGGCTCGGCGAAGATTTCGTTAAAAAAATCAATTCTTATGCACTCAATAATTTTATGCCGGACGTTACGCTCTTTTTGGATTTAGAGCCCGAGAAGGCGTTTTTGCGTAAGGGCGGTGCAGATAAAGGCGATAGGTTAGAGCAGTCGGGCATGGAATTTCACAAGCGTGTTTACGAAGGATATAAGGCGCTCGTAAAAGAATATCCTAATAGAATCGTCGATATCGACGCAAGCGGAACAAAAGAACAAACACAAGAAAAAATTATTATTGCACTTAAAAATAAGGGGATAATTTAATGGTAGATTTCTTGTCGCTTGTCAAAAAAACGGGCGCATACAAAACCCTTCATAACGACGTGGAATTATCTAGACTTTCACACGCATATTTGATTCTTTGTACCGACAAAGCGTGTTCGCAAGATTACGTTAAGTGGCTCGTCAAAACGATTATTTGTAAGGACGAAGATGCGCCTTGCGGAAAGTGCCGAAACTGTAATCTCGTTGAAAACAAAATTCACCCCGACGTCTTGTTTTTCCCGAAAGACGAAAATAAGGGCGTAAGGGTAGAAGATATCGTTTCGCTTATCGAAGAAAGTTATATTAAGCCTATTGAAAACGATAAAAAGATTTTTGTTATTCAAAAAGCGGAAACGATGAATCTTCAATCGCAGAACAAAATCCTTAAAATTTTGGAAGAACCGCCGAAGAACGTACATATTATTTTAAGTGCGACGAGTGAGTTTGCTCTTTTACCTACGGTACTTTCCCGTGTAAAAAAACTTACTGTTCCGTCATTTGACGAAGAAACGCTTTTGAATTGTTTAACAAATGATTTTCCCGATACCGAAAAATTAAAACTTGCAATCGCTTGTTCGGACGGAAGCGTCGGGGACGTTATCTCGCTTTATGGGGACGAAAAGTTACTTAAAATCGAAGACTTCGTCGTCGATATGATTTTGAATATGCAGTCAAGTAAGGATATTCTTTTATTCGAACAAAAGATAGCCGACCTTGGCGAAGATATTGAAAAGATTGTTTCGATTCTCGAAATAACGTTTAGAGATATGCTCGTAAACGAATGTGGCGGTAAAGTTATCAACCGAAAAGTTTTCGATAGGGTAAAAGATAAACATAATTATACGGAAGGTGCGCTTATTTACGCACTCGACAAACTTATAGAATTCAAAAAAAGAAAACAGGCGAATACAAACGGGACGATGACAATGGATTACATATTGTTCCAAATTTTGGAGGGAAAATATAAATGGCAAAAGTAATCGGAGTGAAGTTTAAAAACACCGCAAAAGTGTACTACTTTGCGCCAGCAAACAATAAGGACGAATATAAGGAAAAATCGGGCGTTATCGTTGAAACGGCAAAGGGGCTTGAATACGGTACGGTCGTTTTCGGCGTAAAGGAAGTTTCGGACGATGAAATCGTTCACCCACTTAAACCTATCATAAGAAAAGCAACGGAAAAAGACGAAAGGGCGATAAAGGAAAACGAAGCAAAGCTTCCCGAAGCTATGCGCCTTGCCGAAGAAAAGATAAAGGCAAGAAATCTCGATATGAAACTTGTCGGTTGCGAAATAGCATTTGACGGCAAGAAAATCACTTTTTCCTTTTCCGCTGACGGAAGAGTGGATTTTCGGGAACTCGTCAAAGATCTTGCGTCGCTTTTTCATACGAGAATCGAACTTCGTCAAATCGGCATAAGGGACGAAACCAAACTTTTAGGGGGGATTGCTCCGTGCGGAAGGGCGTGCTGTTGTTCGGGCGCAATGTCGGAGTTCGGCAAGGTTACGATAAAGATGGCAAAAAACCAAGGGCTTCACTTAAACCCTTCAAAGATAAGCGGACTTTGCGGAAGGCTTATGTGTTGTCTTGAATATGAAAACGATTATTATCAAGAAGCTTGCAAAAAAGTTTACAAAATCGGCAGTACGGTCATAACGCCTGACGGTGAAGGCATCGTCATTTCAAACGATATGCTTAAAATGATTTCAAAAGTAAAGGTTACTCACGCCGACGGGTCGGAAGTGTATAAGGATTACTCCGTAAACGAAATAAAACTTAAAAACAATTCAAAAAATCATCATACCGAAAAAAATGAAGACGAAGACGTTTCGGAAGAAATGAAGAAAATACTCGATTAAACTTTACAAACACAAAAGGGTGTGATATAATATTAAAAACGGTTCAGGAGGAAGACTCAAATGGCATATAAAATTTGTGATAAATGTATTATGTGCGGTTCGTGTGCAGACACGTGTCCGGCTGGTGCAATCAGTGCAGGTGATACACAATACAATATTGACCCGGATATTTGCATGAGCTGTGGTGCTTGTGCTGCGGGTTGCCCTGTAGAGGCTATTTCGGAAGAATAAGAAAAGGCTATCTTAAAGGCGCGAAGAGATTCGCGCCTTATTTATTATATAGGAAAAACGTTATGAAAAGATTAGAAGAATTAAACGTTTCGGGCTTGAAAATTTTTCAAGACGACGAAGGGTATTGTTTTACGTCCGACGCCATACTTTTATCCCGCTTTGCAAGGGTAAAAAACGGTGACGTTATTGCCGATTTTTGTTCGGGTTCGGGAGTTGTTGGACTTCACCTTTACGGATTAAACGCCGACAAAGAAATCACGTCCGTTACCCTTTTTGAAAAGCAAGAACGCCTATATAATCTATCTTGTGAAAGCATTAAGTTAAATAATCTTTGTGATGTTTTTAAGGCGGAGAACGTCCGCATTCAGGACATTAAGGGGCTTGACGGGAAGTTCTCGCTTATCGTTTGCAATCCTCCGTATATGGAAATCGGCAGAGGAGAAAACCAAGAAAACGAAGAGATAAAAATTTGCCGTGCCGAAGTGGATTTGACGCTATCGGAACTTATGAATAAGATTTCTAAATGCTTAAAGTTCGGCGGGAGAACGGCAATCGTGCATAGGGCGGATAGGCTTTCGGACGTTATAACCGAAATGAGAAAAAACGGCATAGAACCAAAGAGATTGCAGTTTATATCGGGAAAAGATAAAGAACCGTATCTTCTTTTAATCGAAGGCGTTAAAGGTGGAAAGTCGGGAATAAAAGTATTAAAAACGGAAATAAATTAGTATGTTATATTTTATTGCAACGCCAATCGGCAATTTAAAAGATATTACGTATAGAGCGGTTGAAACGCTTAAAAGTGTTGATGCGATTGCCTGTGAAGACACACGGCACTCTCTTAATTTGCTCAATGCTTACGACATAAAAAAACCGCTTTTCTCGTATCATAAGTTTAACGAAAAAGAAGTCAGTTCGAAGATAATCGACGAACTTAAAGCAGGCAAAAATATCGCAGTCATTTCGGATGCGGGTATGCCCGTTATATCTGACCCCGGGAGCGTACTTATCGGTGAACTTATTAAAGAGAATTTACCGTTCACGGTCGTACCGGGTGCAAATGCAGGGCTTTCGGCACTGCTTCTTTCGGGATTGCCTTCCGACAGGTTTGCGTTTATCGGGTTTTTGCCCGAAAAAAAGAGCGAGAGAGAAGAACTGCTCGGTAAATATAAAAACCTTGATATGACGCTTATTTTTTATTCTGCCCCGCACGACGTTAAAAAAGACGTTGAAGATATTTACTCGGTTTTAGGCAACAGAAAGGCATCGGCAGTTAAAGAAATAACCAAAATGTACGAGAACACGTATAGGTTTAACTTGGGCGACGGGATTGACTTTGAGCCAAAAGGCGAGTTTGTTATTTTGGTTGAAGGTAAAAATAAAAGCGAAGATTTTTTATGCCTTTCCGAAGAAGAGCATATTCAAAAATATTTAGACGAGGGGCTTTCTAAAAAAGAAGCGCTTAAAACGGTTGCAAAAGAGCGTGGCGTTCCAAAGTCTGCGCTATATAAATATACGATAGGTAAGTAATGTTTATCGATATAATAGGTAACGTCAGTTTTTACGATATGAATATGTATTTTTTTATCTACGCCTTTTTGGGCTGGATTGCGGAAGTTATTTATTCGACGTTAAAGACGGGTAGGTTTATCAATAGGGGGTTTTTAAGCGGTCCCGTTTGCCCCATCTACGGTGTGGGTATGGCGGTCGTTATTTTACTTCTTAACACGTTAAGAGAAAAATGGTGGTTGCTGTTTATTGTGGGTAGCCTTCTTTGTTCTGTTTTAGAATTGTTGACAGGCGTTGTTTTGGAAAAAATTTTTAAGGTAAAGTGGTGGGACTATTCTAACGAGAAGTTTAATCTAAAAGGATATATCTGCTTAAAGTTTTCTCTTATTTGGGGACTTGCGGTTGTTTTGCTGTTTTATACGCTCGTTCCGCTTTTCGAGGGTATTGTCGATTTTATTCCGACAACGCTCGGCTTAATAATTTTGGGGATTATGTGGGCTGTGCTTATCGTCGATATCACGGTAAGCGTTATGTATCTTTCAAAACTGTTCGGGAATATCAAAAAAGTTAAATCTATTAAAAATTCAATAAATAACGGTTCGGATAAAATCGGCGAAAAGGTATCGAATATCGCTCTCGATGTTGAAAAGAAGGCAGTGGAAGTTGTTGAGAAATTCAAGCGTACGAGAATTTATAAGGCGTTTCCTAAACTCGCCGAAGGATTAGAACAAATAATAGAAAAAATAAAACCCAAAAAATAAGGCGTAGCAACTTATGTTGCTATTTTTTTTAAAAAATATTGCAAAAGTGGTAAAAATGTGATATATTAAATATGCTAAACTAACTTAATAAATGGAATAAAGAGAATATTCTTTTTTTTTAGAATTTTTATTCTCTTACTTGTCAATATTGAATTTGTGAAAAATGCAAATTCCACTTTAATTGATAGGTACGAGAATGAGTATTCTATTCCATTATTGTTAGTTTAGCGACAACCGGAGTTTGTGTTTTATGCGCCAACTTGGGTTGGCGCATTTTTTTTTAAGGAGAAAATATGAAAAAGGTACTTTTATTTGTTTTATCTGTTATTTCACTTTTTTGTTTTTGTTTGACGAGTTGTACGGGGGATGAAAACTCACAAGAACTTGAATTCTATTTGGTAAATGAAGAGGCGTATGGCGTTAATATCGGCAATGCGATGTACTTAGATAAAATCGTAATTCCGTCAAAGTATAAAGGTAAACCCGTAATAAAAATTCTTGATAATTTTGCAGGAGAGGAAAACACAAGTTTAACAAAAATCGTTATTCCCGATTCGATAAGCGTTATAGGTGCAAATGCGTTTAGCGGTTGTGAAAACTTATCACGGGTTTATTTTAAAGGCGACAAAAGCATGTGGAATAGTATTGTTATGGGTAACAATAACGGGTTAGATTCTGTAAGAAAATACTATTACGATCCGGCTTTGAATATTACAGGTAATTTTTGGCATTACGGTGCTGATGGGAAAACAATAACAGAACAATCGTTATGTGTTTTCAGTGGATTATCAATTGAAGATTTAGAGGTTCAATATAACGGAGAGTATCATAAATTATTATTAAATGGTGCAAACTTCTATGAAGATGCAGAAACAGTTTATTTTTATAACGGTGAAGAAAACTTTGAAAATATAGGTGTTACGGAGGCAGGAACTTACGAAGTTTCTGCAAAAATTTATAACGAAAAGTACGAAGACGCCGTTTATACGGCAACGCTTACTATCAGTAAAGCGGATATCGAAACAGCCGTTATGTCTGATAAGGTTGTCGATTACAGCGGAACGGCACAAACCATGTCGGTGTCGGGTTTACCTACGGGCGCACAAGTTTCTTATGAATATAAGAAAGACGGTGCCGTTGTAACGGAAGCTAAACTTCCTGGCGTTTACCAAGTAACAGCCACGATTACCAAGGTAAATTATAACGACAAGGTAATCACGAAGACTCTTACTATTAACGCTTTAGAATTTACCGGAGTATCCTTGCCTGATAAGACGGTAACTTATGACGGCAGCGACAAGACTGGCAGAATGTCCGTTCAAGGTACGACACACAGTGCAGAAATTGTCTATGAATTCAAAAAAGACGGTGTTGTTGTTACTGAGGCAAAAGATGCCGGTGTCTATACCGTTACGGCAACCCTTACCAAGAGTGGGTATCAGACGAAAACTCTTACGGCAACGCTTACTATCAGTAAAGCGGATATCGAAACAGCCGTTATGTCTGATAAGGTTGTCGATTACAGCGG
>JAZRVM010000024.1:0-40382 GCA_045599205.1 Christensenellaceae bacterium
GCTCCGTCGTGAAGCGGAGTTTTCGGAAAAAATATACTCTCGATAAGTTGACTTGAAATATCACTCTCAACCTTAACGCCACTGTCGAGAATTTGTTTCGGAACGTTATCGTTTGATAAAACTATAATTGCGCCTACGTCGTTTTTCGACATATCTTGAAGGGCTTTTATTATTTCGTCGATACTCTCTTTGATTTTTTCTTCATCAACTTCCGCACCGCCCTTTTGCGTTTCTAAATTTCTTTGACCTTTTCTCCCCCAAATAAAACGCTTGATTTCAGTGGAATATAAAATGGTCGTAATGATAATAAGCGTAATCGGAACAAATAAGAAAAATACCCCGTCCAAACTGTCTTCCGCTCCGAACAAAAAGGCAAACCCAAGTAAAATGAAAAAATACGTGGCAATCAATTTGCCCGCTTTGTTATCGGAAAGTAACCTGAAAATGGAAAAATATATGCCCAAAAATACGATTACCGCAAAAACAACACCGATAATCAATATCGGATTTCCGCTTAAAGATTCAAAAAATAAACTTATCCTATCAAACATATCTTCTCCTTATCCTAACATAATTTTAAAAACCGATAACCACATTGCCGAAAATTCGTCGTAATATCCTGCCTTAAATTTATAATCCGAATCCCCGATAGTGTCAATCGCATTTTTAAGTGATTTTTTCTTAAACATTTTTGCCTGTTCTTTTGTCTTAATAACGGCAGTTTCTTTTATCTTAAATACCTTTGCCAGTTCACCGTTTGTCATATCCGAAAGCGAAACAAACAACAGCCTTCTGAAATAATTGTAAATGCTGACGGTGATTTTCGTAGGAGGTTCGCCTTTCGATAACATATCCTTTATTATTTCCAAAGCCTTATCGACTTTCTTTTGACCTATAAACCCCGTCATCGTAAATATTTTGTATTCCATATCACGATTAACGAGTAATTCAACGGCGTTTTTATCTATAACGCCCCCGTCGCCAACGTAGGCGATAAGTTTTTCCGTTTCCCCGTTTATTCTCGTCATTGACGACAAGCAGTACTCGGCAATGGTCGATGCGGTTTCGCCGTCTATCGAAACGTTACTCTTTGCACACGTTGCTTTTATCCATTTGACGATAACCGAAAGTTCGGCCTTATTGCAATCAACGTGGCAAACGTTATCTTTCCCGTTAAAAGCGTCACATACGTTTTCGTTCGAAACAACTAATATGCTATCGTAATTCGAACCGCTGAAAAAATCTTCAAATCTCGTAACGGTCTTTTTGTCGGGATAAAACTCTCTTAAAAAGGTAACAC
This sequence comes from Christensenellaceae bacterium, assembly GCA_045599205.1. GTDB lineage: Bacteria > Bacillota > Clostridia > Christensenellales > Borkfalkiaceae > UBA1259. Next base: position 1,301 of record JAZRVM010000024.1, read on the forward strand.
GTTTTTTACTCATAAACGGAAAAGAATTAAGCGATGCCAAAATTTGCGATACGTCACAATCTTCCCCGTCAAAACTTACGTAATTAAGTTCTGGTTCCGAAACAAAAGCGTTCATAATAATTTCTTTTGCTTTTTCACGAAAAAAAACGTCTTCACCTTCCAAAATATAGGTTGAAAACTTTGCGTCGGATTGTATGCTGTTTTTGAAATCGATAAAATTCACTTCGCCACCACAATACTTATCTAATTTTATTTTACCACCTTTTTATTTATTTAGCAATAAATAAAATAAAATTTTTCCGTTATTGTTCTAATTGAGTAACTTTTAAAACCAAAACAGCAAGTTGCCGTTTTGTTCGGCATTTACCATGTTGCCGTATCTTTTATACGAAATAAAATTATTCGTAATGATTTTCTCTTTTATATAGTCCTGTTCGTCAAAAACTACCGCAAGGTCATATTCGCCGACAAACAAATTCGTCTTACTTTTATTATCTTCCACCATGGACGTGATTAAAACCCTTTTGTCTTTTGCATTAACCGTTACGCCGTACTCTTCAAAAAACTTGACGTCTATTCCGTCAAAGTCGATTCCCGTGCGGTTATATAGGTCAATAAATTCAATATCCGGAAAACTCTTTTTAAGTGCCAAAAAGTCGTAAAACTCTCCACGTGTATAAACACTTTTTATTCGGCAAAAATGCGATAACTTACTTGCCACGCACTCCGTATTGATGTTATCGGTATCAAACACTATAACGGCGTCTAAAGAATCTATTTTTTGTTCGCTTAAAAGCATGGCTACTCTGTTTGAATAAAATACGCTGTTAAACTCGGAAACGATTAAAATATTTACGGAATTAACGCCAACCAGTGTCGCACATATGGTTTTTGAACCGCATACGGACACACGTACCCTATCGTTTTTTGATTTGTTTACGTAAAACGAACCGATTACCGTTATCAAACACAGGCAAATACACAAGATTGTTTTTGAGATTCTTTTTAAGTTTACAAGCGGAGAAGACACCAAAAGAGTTAAGTAATATGTTATAAAAAACACCCCGATAGAAGCAAACGTTACGACGAAAATTTCAAAATCAATAACCGAAATGACAAAGTTGACAGCCTTAAAAATATAATTTATCGGCACAAGAACAAATTGTCCTATATTCAGTATTAGAGATAAAAGAGTCAAAGAGAACAGCAGAATATAAATAACGCCGACAATAGGCACAAAAATCAAATTCGTAAAAACAGACGCCAAAGACAATTCGCCGAATTGAAAAAGACAAACGGGTAAACTGAAAAGCTGTGCCGAAAGCACCGTACCCAGACTTATTGCTAACTTTCTCGGTAAAAACTTAAAGATTTTCGAAAGCGGTTTTGATAATATTATTATTCCGAAAACGACTACGAACGATAATTCAAAGCCCGCCTTAAAAAGTTCTATCGGAGAAAACAACAGTATCAATATGCCGGCAAACGAAACGGAAGAAAGTGCGTCGTATTTTTTGCCGAGAATTTTTGAAAGCATAAGCGATATCGTCATTATCGTTGCTCTTATCGACGACGCCGAAAAAGAACATACACCCGAATAAAAGAACAAAACAATCCCGACGACAAAAAACTTGACGTATTTATTCACCCTTAACTTTGATAAAACAAAGTCCAAAACCAACGCCAAAAAACCGATATGCAAACCCGAAACGGCAAATATATGTGCAACCCCTGCGTTTCTGTAATTTGTCAGTATTACTTCGTCCATATATTCGCTATTGCCACAAATAAGCGCATACGCCGTTGCAAACTCGTCCGAATCAAGGTTGTCCTTTAAGCAATTCTTAATCAAAATATTCGTTCTCTCGAAAATGTTCGGGGAACCATTTATTACCGATACGTCTTCGCTATTGTTTACGCAATTAAACCTTATTCCCTCGTCAACGTAAAACGACGAAAAGCGGTTATTCCTGATTATGCTTATTTCGTTTAATTCGCTATCAAAAGTGATAACGTCGCCAAGTGAAAATTTTTGTTCACCGTAAACGGTAACTGCTACCTTGTACGGAAGTTTTGCCGAAATCGAACCGTCTAAAATTACGTCGTCAATAATTAAACTACTGCCGTTATCATACTCGGAAACCGATTGTACCCTACCCGACACAACGTAAGATTGATTCGGCAAATCGTACTTTAAAAAATTATTTATCGTAACGTTTGTGGTGAAAAAGCCCGATAGAAAAATCAAAACAGAAAGAACGATAAAAAGCCAAGCCTTTCCCTTCTTATAGGTAAGAAAAAATCGGCAGATTATTAAAATAATGCATAGCCCTATTAAAAGAACATGCATCAAGGTGTTATTAAAAATTTCATAATAAGCACAAAGTATTCCGATTATCAAAATAATCAAGTTGAACACAATGGGTCTATGATTTATAATCTTTTTCATTTGTATTTCCTAACAACAAATTATATTAAATTAAATATTATAAGTTGTCAATTATTGTTGCATAATTATAACGTTTTTTGGTAAAATAATATTGCCTGCGGTGTTCGATAGGGAAAGTAAAAAAATCCACAAAATCAAAAATAGAAGGTTTTTGCCAGCGTTATTTAGCGGAGCTTCTTGCCGTCGTTTTTCCGGCACTATAGGAAGATGCAGAGATAATGCGAAAAACCTTCGCCTGTTAACAAAACGGGTTATTCTTTCTTTCTCGTCGGCACATGCGGGTTTTTTTATTATATTACTTTGTTTTTCTTGCAAAAGGTTTTTCTTTATGGTAAAATAATCTTCGAAAATTATCTGCCCTCATGGTCAAGCGGTTAAGACGCGGCCCTCTCAAGGCCGAATCCGGAGTTCGAGTCTCCGTGGGGGTACCACGGAAAAAAGAATAGGTTTTACGCCTATTCTTTTTTTGTTGCAAAGCACAAAGAGTCGAACGACGAAGGAGTTCGTATATCGAAGATATATCGTAGCCTTGCGGAGATACGTCTCCGTGGGGGTACCACGGAAAAAAGAATAGGTTTTACGCCTATTCTTTTTTTTGTTGCGAAGGTGAATTATACAAAAAAAGAAGATACAAAGCCGTATCTTCTTTTTAATTTATAAACTTTCGAAAATCTTTGTGCCTTTTCGTTTTAGGTACTGCCACAAAACTATAGTAATCAAAATAAATACGACAGCAAAGACCGTTAAATAAAGCCACGGTGAAATATAGTCAATAAATTTTGAATACAGTACAAAGTTTAAGATAATTATTGCCCAACCACCCAGTATAGATATACTCATATTTGCGCCTCGTTTAATGGCAACCATTTCACTCATCCACTTTAAGTTTACGAATTTTAAATTCAAAAACAAACCAAACTCCGCAGAAAAAACCGTGTAAACGGCAGTAATTAAAAGAATAAGCAAAGAATACCAAATATCTGCTTTTAGCGAAACAACCGTCGCAACGGAAATCAATAAGACGGCAGGCAAAGTAAGAATCAAATGCAAATTGATTTTTGCTTTTAAAATATCCCACGTACTTACGGGAAGCGTTTGGACAATCCAAATGTTTTTTCCCTCCAAGTTAACCGACGGCGTTGATATCTGATTTGTTGTCATAATAAGCAAAATAAAGAAAACGGCGTACGGAACGACGTATTTAATATCACTTCCGAGTAAGAGATTGAATAGTCCGAAAAACGAATCCCCGTCGATAAATAAATAAACTGCAAGCCCGAGCATAAAAAGAGAACCCAAAGAACAGTTAAGTATATAAGAAGCGCTTGTCAAATATCTTTTGAACTCCCTACCTAAAAGTGCCCTTCTTACGCTTTTTTGTTTAATTCTTTTATCGCTGTATTTAACCTTTCTCGTTCCGCTTTTAATTGTCGTAAGTTTAATAAACGTCAGCGACATAACGATATAAATACCTACGTTAAACAAAACGGCGATACCTGTAACGATACCCGAAAAGGTCAAGTTCCCTATTCCCATTTGCCCCAAAGCGTAAAGCGGATATGCATACGTTTTAACTTGTTCAGCAAAAATCGTACCGTCTTCTATCATCTGCGCAATCGCATTTGAAATTTTATTTTGTAATAAAACGTATAAGGCAATAAACACAAGTGCCAAGATTACCGATATCAAACTTTTGTTTTTAAGTTTTACGCTTATTCTCGCAACGATAAATCCGAACAAACACGAAAACCCCAAAACGTAAAGCGTAACGACAAAATAAAGTAAAAGCGTTAGTAATACCGAAGCTAACGTTTGGGTGAAATTGATATAATACACAACGAGCATCGGAATCATAATAAGGCTGGAATAAATTAAGCCCATAAGATAAACGCCGATAAGCCTTACGTTTAATATCGTGCTTACTTTAATCGGCATTGAAAGGAGAAGGTCGTTATCCTTTGCAATATAAATCGACGAGTAAGTTGTAAATACGCTACCGAACACGCCGAAAACTACGGCGATACCGGAAATAAGCCCGAAATAAAGCCAAGAAATATTTGCCATGAAAAAAGGACCGCAAATTCCATTACACAGTTCGTACATGCCGTAAGCAACGCTACCGAAAATGACGACGTATAAAATAACAAGCCCTATTAGCGAAGCTTTACTGCGTGGTTTACCCGTCTTTTGATTTCGAAGAAATCCTTTATTTATTTCAAGGAATTGTTTTTTAATCAGCGCTCTTAACATTGTCGTCCTCTAACTCCAAGAACACGTTTTCAAGCGACGTGTCGCCTTTAACTTCTGTCATGGTTCCCATTTTTACGAGTTGACCTTTTTTGATAATAGCAACTTTATCACAAAGCTTCTCTGCCGTTTCAAGCACGTGCGTAGAAAAGAAAATTGCACCGCCTTTTTTACAATGCTCCTTCATAACGTTTTTAAGAAGGTGCGACGCTTTCGGGTCAAGTCCGACAAAAGGTTCATCCATAATAATGAGCTTCGGATTATGAACAAATGCCGAAATAACCGCAAGTTTTTGTTTCATACCGTGTGAATAAGACGAAATTTGTGAACCCAAATCATTTTTTATTTCCAACATAATAGAAAGCTTTTCGATTATCTCTTTTCTTTCTTCCTTACTTACCTTAAATATGTCGGCAATAAAATTAAGATAGCCTATCCCCGTCATAAACTCGTATAAATCGGGATTGTCGGGAATATACGCTATCAGTCTTTTACACTCGATAGGGTTAAGTTCAACCGAATTACCGTCAACGAAAATTTCACCATCGTTAAATTTCAATATCCCCGCAACTGCCTTAATCGTCGTCGTCTTACCTGCACCGTTATGACCGATAAACCCGCAAATTTCACCACTTTTTATTTCAAGCGATAAGTTATCAACGGCAACTTTTTCCCCGTACTTTACTGTTAGATTTTCTATTTTAAGCATAATACTCTCCTTTATTTCACCACTAAATCACCTTTAGTTGTTACTACGTCGATTTCAAACATACCCGTCCCGAAAAAATAAATGCCCGTTGCGTATTCGTATTCTTTTAAGGTAATAAGTTTACCACGGCTTGTTTGAAAAGTTATTTGCGCACCAAAAATCGAAGTGGAAAGTTCAACGTCCCCCGTCGTGGTTTTAATCTTACTGTATACGTTCCTTTTAAAGTTAACGATTACGTTACTTTTGCCTGCGTCGATATTTAATTCGCTTACGTAAAGTTTTTTAATTTGAATTTGCCCCGAAGTGTTTTCGATTTTCAATTCGTCTGCCGTTACCGACTCAAAAACGATGTCGGAATTATCGGCATTTATTTCAAGTTTTTTTACGGAAAGTTCGTTATCTACGTTTACTTTACTATTCGACGCATTGATAACGAGTTCCATATCGTTTGGCACGGATAAAATTAAAACCTTGTCGTCTTCTTCTATTATAGACGAATACCCCGACTGCCAAAACTTAACGTAAAAAATGCCGTTCGAAAAATACGTATGCACTTTTTGTTCCAAAGTTAATTCCGTATTGTTTTCAACGACGCTGACGCTGTCATTATTACCGTTTTTTAGATAAATACTCCCAACGTTCCAGTCAACTATGACTTTATCAACTTGCTCGTAGCACGTTTTATTTCCTATATTATATTCTTCGGCATTTTCGTATTCGGTAAATTTCACGCTGTCATCACAAGAATATATCGTAAAAATTGCTACAACCGACAATACGACACATAAAACAATAATAAAACTTTTTTTCATACATTACCTTTTAAATCTTCAAGTAATTTCCCGTAAATAGTTAAAACCCCGTCTTCTGTTTTTTCATTAATATTTTTTGTGTAATAGGTCAATTTATGGATATACGAATTTTCTTTAATTTTATCAAACAATTCTTTAGAGTATTTTTCATTTACGTTATCAAGCGTAAACCATATATCTTTAATATTCGGAGTATTTGAATCAATCATGTTTTTTACATATGCACTATTTTTGTAGGCATAATATATTAAAAAATCTATTAAAACATAATTTATCACAATTGTGTTTTTTTCCCAGAACATAATTAAAGAATCTCGGATAAATCCTACCATCGAATTAAATTTCGTACAACCAATAAAAAAACTTGACCACATACCTTTGGATATTGATTTATATTTATCTGTCAAAAACGTTTTTTGTGTAATAAAACAATCTTTTGACACGTTAAAAGGTATTTTGTCTGTTAAAAAAACGGTTGCGTCAATCCATAATCCCCCATATTTATATAACAATGACGTCCTTATTATATCCGAAAAATTTGCTTTACTTATAATCCCTTTTTGATGTTTATCTATAATTTCTTTTGGAATATTTATAAGTTCTAAAGCCGTAGTATAGTCGAGAGTATGCAATATTGCATTGTCAGGCAAATTTTTCTTTACGCTTTTTAGACAATTTTGAACCACAGACGGTGCGTTTATAAACCCCGTGTCCCAATATAGCCAGACATTTAAGTTATCGGATTTTTCATTCTTAGGTTCTTTTATGAAATACTTAACAAAAATATCCTTAAAATTTTTATCTATATAATTATAAATGCTCTTATAATACCTTTCTTGTAATTTTGAATCTCGTACTCGTCCTAAAAAGTAAGAACAAAAAGTGTACTTTATACCAAACGATTTAATCTTTTTAAAAAACAATTTAATATCCACAATTATCTTCCTCCATTTTATATATTATCAGGTTTCGGAGCACCGCAGTACGGACACTTCGATAATGACGAATCGTAAGTCGAACCGCAATGGTCACAAGTCGTATAGTCCGAAAAAATGCCACCGTTTACCTCGTTGTCTCTTGCGATTGACCTAATCTTATTATACATAAATTCCGAATTCGGAATATCGTCAAACGTTAAAGTTTTTTTGCCGGAAGAAATCGATATATCACCGACTTTTAAAATTTTGTCGATAATATCTCTGTGAAGCACAACGTCTTTGATTTCATCCGTTTTTATCTCGGCAACAATATTCCCCTCAACACCCTTCGAGATAATAAACCTGTTCGTCGTAATAAAATAAAAAGTATTCTTAACCTCTCTTGAGGATTTAACAAGCGACCCGACCCACATCCAAACGGGAGTTAAGTGAATCGCAAAAAAGGGAATTATAAATAAAAGAAATTCCGGTGTTTCCGAAAAAAAACCAAAACTAATAAGGGTAAAAATTATACCGAAGTCGATAATCCCCCAAATAAGCGCAATCGGAAAAAGCGAAAGGGCTTTACCCATTGCGTAAGATTTTCTTTTTGGGCAACCTCTCCAAATTACCGTTTCGTACTTTTTTAACCTGTCTTCGATTTTTGTCGTACTTAACGCACTACCGTTAAAATAATCTTCTCTTAATTTCTTCATTTCTATTTTTTTATTATATCATAGACTTAAAATCTTGACAAGTGTTAAGGTCGTAATACTCTTATAAAGAAAAAACGCACTACTTACGTAATGCGTTTTTAATTTTAACGATTTAATTATTTATTAAGTGCTTCGGCAACAGCAACTGCGCATGCAACCGTCATACCAACCATAGGGTTGTTTCCTGCACCTATAAGTCCCATCATTTCAACGTGAGCAGGAACTGATGAACTGCCTGCAAATTGAGCGTCGCTATGCATTCTACCCATAGTATCCGTCATACCGTAAGAAGAAGGACCTGCTGCCATATTATCAGGGTGAAGCGTTCTACCCGTACCACCGCCCGATGCTACCGAGAAATACTTAACGCCGTTTTCAACGCACCACTTTTTATAGGTGCCTGCAACAGGGTGTTGGAATCTCGTAGGGTTGGTTGAGTTACCCGTAATGGAAACACCGACGTTTTCGAGTTTCATAATTGCAACGCCTTCAGGAACGTTATCGGCACCGTAACATTTAACGTTTGCCCTTGCGCCTTTTGAGTATGCCTTTTCGCTAACGACTTCAACCGTTTCGCTATACGGGTCAAACTTCGTTTCTACAAAAGTAAATCCGTTGATACGGGAAATAATCATAGCGGCGTCTTTACCAAGACCGTTTAAGATAACCCTTAAAGGTTTTACACGAACTTTGTTTGCGTTAAGAGCAATTTTAATTGCGCCTTCTGCTGCGGCAAAAGATTCGTGCCCTGCCAAGAAGCAGAAGCATTCCGTTTCTTCGGATAAAAGCATTTTGCCGAGATTGCCGTGACCTAAACCAACTTTTCTGTTTTCGGCAACGGAACCCGGAATACAAAACGATTGAAGCCCGATACCGATATTTGCGGCAGCAGTAGCGGCACTCTTATCACCCGTTTTTTCGGCTGCCTTTAATGCGATTGCCGAACCTACCGTGTAAGCCCATTTAGCATTTTCAAAACAAATAGGCTGTGTTTCTTGTGTGATAATATACGGATTGATGCCGTACTTATCGCAAATATCCTTACATTCGTCGATGGAGTTAATACCATATTCTTTTAAAGTGGCGAGGATTTTAGCCTCACGTCTTTCATAACCTTCGAATTGTGCCATAATATTCCCTCCTTACTCTTTACGTGGGTCAATATATTTAACCGCACCGTCTTCAGGCTTAAAGCGACCGTAAGTGCCTTTTGCCTTTTCGTAAGCTTCGTTTGGTTCCATACCCTTTTTAATAAAGTCGGTCATCTTACCTAACGAAACGAATTCATAGCCGATAACTTGATTGTCTTCGTCTAATGCCATCTTCGTGCAATAACCTTCGGTCATTTCAAGGTATCTTACGCCCTTTGCCTTCGTGCCGTACATTGTACCAACCATTGAACGAGCGCCCTTACCCAAATCTTCCATACCTGCACCGATAACAAGTCCGTCTTCCGAGAAAGCGGATTGTGATCTACCGTAAACAATTTGCAAGAAAAGTTCACGCATAGCAGTGTTTATGGCATCACAAACAAGGTCTGTGTTAAGTGCTTCCAAAAGCGTCTTGCCGGGAAGAATTTCGGCTGCCATAGCGGCAGAGTGAGTCATACCGGAACAACCGATGGTTTCAACCAAGGCTTCTTCGATAATACCGTTTTTAACGTTAAGTGAGAGTTTGCAAGCACCTTGTTGAGGAGCGCACCAACCAACACCGTGAGTGTATGCGGAAATATCTTTTATTTCTTTTGCCTCTATCCATTTTCCTTCTTCGGGAATAGGAGCAGGTCCGTGATGCGGGCCCTTGGCAACGCAACACATTTCATTTACTTCAGCAGAATACTGCATAAATATTACGCCTCCAAAAATTATATTTTATTAAAAATCATTATACCAAATTATTTTATTTTTGACAATATTTTTCGTATTATTTTTAATTATTTTTAGTTCGAAAAAATTACAAAACCGGTGCGTCTAAAAATTCGCAAGTAAACTTGCCCGTGCCGAAATCTTTTGCCCCGTCCGTATCGAAAATCACTATCTCGTTTTCGCCACAACTAAGATAAGGTGCCGGTACGTAAAGTGTTTTTAGACTGTCAAGTTCATAATATCCGTCTTTCGTATAATTATTGAACCTGCCGATATTTTTTCCGTTAATAAATACCACACCTTTAATAAATCCCATAACCTTAATAAAGGTATCGCAAACTTCGTCGATATTAAGTTTTGCTCTATAAAAGGCGGGTACGTTTCCGCAAACGCTGTCGCACGAATAATTTACATCACGATATTTAATTTTCGAAATATCTTCAAGTGGCAGTAAAATCATGGTAAAGTTTTTTACTTTTGTACCGCCGACGGTTACACTTCTTATTCCCTTATGCTCGAAAATAAATTCGCCGAAATTGGTTCTTCCCATGTTTTCAACCAAAATATCAAGCACGGCATTTTCCGTTTTCGGCAATACGATTTTTTCAAAACTCCTGCTTCTGTCGGCAAAGCCCAAAACCTTTCCGTCAAGCATAACCGTCGCCCTGTCAAAAAGGTCATCGATTTTAAGTTCTCCGCCTTTAAGAGTAATATTTGCCCTATAAAGCATATAGCCGTAGCCCAAATTTACGTCTTCAAACCAAAGCGGTGATTGATTTTCTATGGTAACGTTATCATTAAAGTTATCCGTTAAATAAGAAACTTCTTTGAAGGTAACTTTTCCGTAGCCTTTCTTTTTGGTGTCGGTTGCGGTCAGCGTTGGTACGTCATAGCCGTACTTTTTAATCATATCACGAACGGCATAATAAGCAGGTGTTCTATCTCCGCTTTCGTTTAAGAGAGCGCAGTAATCATAACTCGTAACCGTTGCCTGATACCCTGTATTTTTTTCGTTGTTTGCCCCGTTCATAAACCCGAAGTTTGTACCACCGTGGAACATATAAAAATTGAAATTATAATTATTTTGTAAAAACGGTTCGATACTGTTACAAACGTCTTCTGCCGTTCTCATATGATGTTCTTCGTAATAATGGTCAAACCAACCGCACCAAAATTCCGAACACATAAGCGGTTGATTCGGTCTTATCTTTTTAAGATTATTAAGCATCTCGGTAACCTTCGAACCGAAATTCCCACAAGCGATTGCACCTTCAACGTTACCCCTTTCTACCGAGTAGGCGTCAGGCCAGTCCGAAGTAAACAAAAGGCAAGATTTCGTGTGAGTACGGTAAAGTGAAAGAAGATCTTTTAAGTATTGTTTATCGTCGCCGTAATAACCGTATTCGTTTTCAACTTGCATCATAACGACGTTTCCGCCGTTATCAAGTAAATATGGATTGATAACTTCAAACACTTTGTCTATATACCTTTTAAGTTTGGAAAAATACAACGGTTCGTGCGAGCGGACTTTCATATCGTATTTTAAAAGCCACCACGGAAAACCGCCGAATTCCCACTCCGCACAAATATACGGGCCGGGTCTTACTATTGCCAAAAGCCCCAAAGAGTTTGCGATAGACAAAAATTCCGCCAAATCGAGATTATCGGAAAAATCAAACTGCCCTTCAATCTTTTCGTGCATATTCCATGCGACGTACGTTTCAACCGTGTTAAATCCGCATTCTTTTAGTTTTAACAGTCTATCATACCAGTATTCTTTCGGCACTCTGAAATAATGAATTGCACCCGAGTGAATAACGATTTTTTTGCCGTCGAGAAAAAAATCTTCTCCCTTATACGTAAAACTATTCATTTGCTTCTAAACTCCTTTTATAATAGAACAGGTACTGTTGAAAATAACCCGACAATTCGCCGTACTTACAAACAAGTTGTTTTGCAATTTTATTTCTATCGGTTAGCGTTCCACCCATATTCTCGTGGTAAACTTTTTCAATCCACGTGTCAACGGGAAAACTGTCCGTTCGGTGAAAACCGAAAAGCAATACGCAGTCGGCAACCTTCGGTCCCACTCCGTAAATGCTTAACAACCTGTTTTTAAGGTCGGACGTACTTAGCAAATCAAGTTCTTCGATATTCTTACCGCCGTCGATATCTTTTGCAAGCCTCTCGATATAACTTGCCCTATAACCAAGCCCGATAGAAGAAAAGAAACCGACGTCTTTTTTTGCAAGTTCATTTATTTTAGGGAAGGCAAAGTATTCGATTTTTTCGCCTTCGATTTCAGCGCACTTTTTTTCACCGAGAAAAAAGCACATCTTTTCGATAATTCCCTTTATTCTCGGTATATTATTGTTTTGCGATACGATAAAAGAAAAAAGCGTTTCAACCCTATTTTGATTTAATATTCTGATTCCTTTGCCGAGTTTTGAGGATTGGCAAATTGCCTCGCAATCACAATTTAACGCTTTGTTTACTATTTCGCCGTAATCTTCGGATAAGTCGAAAAAATTATAAAAGTATTTTTTATCGTCGGAAATGATTACTGCCTTTTCCGATTCGTTATAAGCATAGCAAACCTTATCGGAAGAAAAAACGAGATACCCCTTTTTATAAGGTCGGTATCTAAAAATCTGACCGCAATCAAGCGTGTCTTTAACGTTAAAATATTTTGAATCAAAAATTATTTTATCCATAATCATAAAAAAACGGACTGATTAACAGTCCGCTTTTCAATTAGTTAGTTTTCTTTTGCGTAAACGCTTACTTTTTTGCCGGTTCTGCCATCTCTTTCGAATTTAACAACACCGTCGATTAAAGCGTAAATCGTGTCGTCGCTACCGATACCAACGTTGTTACCAACGTGAATTCTCGTTCCACGTTGACGAAGAATTATGCCACCTGCTAAAATTTCTTGCCCGTCGTTTCTTTTAACACCGAGTCTTTTAGCGTTAGAATCTCTACCGTTCTTTGTGCTTCCGCCGCCCTTGTGGTGCGCGAATAACTTAAATAAAAATATCATCTTATTACCTCCACCTTACTTTGCAGCGATTTCAAGAATCTTAACAGTCGTAAACGGCTGTCTGTGACCTTGTTTCTTTCTTTCGTTTTTCTTTGCTTTGTACTTGAAGACGATAATCTTTTTGTCCTTACCTTGTTCGGTGATTTCGCCTACAGCCTTAAAAGCTTGTGCGTCTTTTGCGACTTTGATACCCTTTTCGTCAGATACCATTAAAACGTTGAGTTCAACTTTGTCGCCAATGTTGCCGGAAATTTTTTCAAGTTTGATAACCGAACCAACTTCCGCTTTGTACTGCTTTGAACCGTTTTCTACGATTGCGTACATAACTACCTCCATCTAACCAGTCTCGCCAGATTTAATTTTGGGGCGATGCAAAAGGCACACTTAAATAACCCCATCTGAGCGGCTCATTGAGTATTTTATATTATTTAATAATTTTTGTCAAATATTTTAGTATATTTTTTTATTTAATATGTAAACTATTTTTGATAAATAAAAACGGAGATAAAAATATGATTGATAACAATATAAACGAAAAAGCAATTAACGACGTGTATAAAAACGCACACATTGCCCTTCAAAGCATTTCCGACATTTTACCGAAGGTAAAGGACAAAAACTTAAAAAAGGAAATCAAAAGTCAATACGAAGGTTATGAAAAAATTGTCGGAGATATTTCTTCTTATATGAAGAAAAACGATATTGAAGGAAGCAAAATAAACTTTATGCAAAAAGCGTTTATGAAAGGCAGTATAAGTTTTAAAACAATGATTGACGGAAGCCGTAATCATATCGCAGAAATGATGATAAAAGGAACCGTTACGGGAATAACCGAACTTACCGCCATGAAAAACGAAAAGCAAAAGTTTAACGAAGACGTTGCGTCGTTTATCGAAAACCTTTTAACGTTAGAAGAAAAGTATCAGGAAAACCTTAAAAAGTATTTATAAGTTTTCAAATGAAAAAAGAGCCTGCGTATAGGCTCTTTTTTAGTTATTTATGAAATTACTTTTTTTCAACCAAAACTTTTTTAAGTTTAGCGAATCTCGGAAGTCCGTCTTCTTTTTCCATACCGCATTCGCCTTGAATAAGCGGAAGTGCGTATTTTATAAATTCATCCGAAATTCCCGTACCGTTATTTATAATCCAGTCGAGTGGAACTGTCTTTTCCGTGTTGGCTGCAAGTTCGAGTGGCAAAAGCTTGTATTCGATTTCGTACTTATCCCCTGCCTTTCTTTCATAACAAACCATTTTGTCGGTTTCACCGCTAACTGCCGCCTTAACGGCTTCTTTCCCTGCATTAAACGTTTCTTCGATATCGGTTTTTGACGCACAATGCGCTCCGCATCTTTGCATAAGCGAAAGTTCAACGGCTCTCGTCTTAAACCCTGTCTTTTCTTTAATCAAGCTTGCAAGTTGGCTTGCAACCCCGCCGAGTTGAGCATGACCGAAACTGTCACGAGAAGCAGAAGTACCGAGCGATTCGCAAATAAGCGTGCCGTTTTTGTCGTGGATACCTTCGGATACGACTGCGATACACTTATTGTTGTTCTTTTTGCAAACGTCCATAACGTCTGCTACGAATTTATCTACGTCAAAGTCAACTTCCGGAAGATAAATCAAATCAGCGCCGAGTCCTTTATAATTTGCCAAAGAAGCGGCTGCGGTAAGCCAGCCTGCATTTCTGCCCATTGCTTCTATAATACATACCATAGGCGTATCGTAAACTTTGGCGTCAAGGTTAATTTCCATAACCGTCGTTGCAATATACTTTGCGGCACTTGCATATCCGGGGCAATGGTCGGTTCCGAACAAGTCGTTATCAATGGTCTTCGGAACGCCGATAACGTTCATATCGTAACCCGATTTTGCCATATACTTACTGATTTTGTTGCAAGTATCCATACTGTCGTTACCGCCGTTATAGAAGAAATAACGAACGTCGTACTTTTTGAAAACTTCCAAAAGCCTCTTATAATCGGTATCGTCAACCGAAGCGTCTTTCAATTTATATCTAACCGAACCCATAGCGGACGAAGGAGTGTTTTTAAGTAACAAAAGTTCTTTTTCGTCTTCCTTTGAAATGTCGAAAAATTCTTCGTTCAAAATACCCTTAATGCCGTGTGCGGCACCGTAAACGTTCGTAATGGCGTCGCTATGTAAGCCTTCGATAAATACGCCTGCTGCCGATGCGTTGATAACCGACGTCGGACCACCGGATTGTGCAAAAACAAGTGCACCCTTCAAATTTTTCATAATGTATCTCCTTAAAATAATAATTACTTACTCAAAATATTTGCTTCACGGTAAAGTTCTTCGTTAAATTCTCTCTTCATAGAAAATGCTTCCGAAAAAGGAATTGCAACGATTTTATTTTCCTTTATGCCGATTGCACTTGAAACGGAATTTTCGTCCATAAGCGTTTCAACTGCCTTAAAGGCAAAACGTGTCGCCAAAATTCTATCTGCCATCGTAGGTGAACCGCCACGTTGAACGTGTCCTAAGTGAGTGATTTTTATATCAACTTTGGCGTGTTCGTTAAGATAACTTACGATTTCGTCACGGTTTCCCGCACCTTCCGCCAAAATAATCATATTTGATGTTTTCCCACGAAGTTTACTCTTAACGAGCGATTTTGCGATAGCGTCAAGGTCAAAAGGTTTTTCGGGTAACAAAATATACTCTGCGCCCCCTGCAATACCTGCGTAAAGCGCAATATCTCCGCAATGACGTCCCATAACTTCGACAAGGCTTACCCTGTCGTGCGATTGCATAGTATCACGAAGGTTATTGATTGCACCCAAAACGGTATTGACTGCCGTATCGAATCCCAACGTGTAATCCGTATATGCAAGGTCGTTATCGATTGTACCCGGAATGCCCATACACTTATACCCGAAATTATCGGAAAGTGCCTGCGCACCCTTAAACGACCCGTCGCCACCAACGACGATTAAGCCTTCGATTCCGTAAGCGTCAAGAGTATCTACGGCTTTTTTCTGCCCTTCAATCGTTACGAATTCGGGACATCTTGCAGTCTTCAAAAAGGTTCCGCCACGTTGAATCATGTCCGAAACCGAACGGTTTTCAAGTTCAACGATTTGACCGGACAAAAGCCCTTCCCAGCCACGTTCTATTCCGAAAACCTGAAGCCCTTTATAACGTGCCGCCCTGACAACAGCACGAACGGCTGCGTTCATGCCCGGAGCGTCGCCACCACTTGTCAAAACACCTATTCTTTCCATAAGAATCTCCTTAACTTCGTCAAGTACGTTTTCCTGATTATTGTATCACAGCAATAATTTTTTTTCTACTTTTTTTGACCGTTTTTTACAAAAAAAACAATATTTTCTTTTTTGATAACCGTTTTAAGTTCTTCAATTAGTCCGTCGCACTTTCTTACCTTAAACGGGGCTTTATATTTTTGACTGCCCTTTGCGATAATTACCGTCATACTCCCCGGATAACTTTCCAGTACGTCTAATACTTTATCCGTCGTTTCATCGCTATCGTCAGACATAATCAGCCCCAACATTTCTTCTTCGGTATCGTTAGTGGAATCGGTTTTTTTAACTTCCATAGGAACAACCTTTTCAACGTTAACGGAAGCGACGTTATCCTTAATGTGAATTCTGCCGAACACTTCGACAAGAGCGTCGTTTACGGCAAAGTCCCTTACCTCTCCGAACGTTCTTGGGAAAAGCGTACACTCGATTGCACCGTCCAAGTCTTCAACGGTAATAAATCCCATATACGTACCCGACTTTGTCATTATCTTTTCGCTGTTGGTTATGATACCGCCGAAATGAACTCTGTCCCCTTCGTGAATCGCCGAAAAGGTTCTTACCGTTTCCACATTATCTTCGTCTTCGTCGGCAATGGTTTCTTCTTCATACTCGTTTAATTTCGCCGTGGTAAAATCGAACGCCTTAAACTTATCTTTATAATCCGAAAGCGGATGCCCCGTAAGATAAACACCGCACACTTCCTTTTCTTTTAACAACTTGTACTTCGAGTCAAACTCGTCGATATTCGGGAATTTGATTTCAAGCACGTCCTCATCTTTAAGTAACGTATCAAAAAGAGAAAGCTGTGCGCTGTTTTTATGCTTGTTTTGTGCAACGACTCTATCCAAAAACTCCGAGTACGTCTGTATGAGTTTCGACCTATATACCCCCATACAGTCGAATGCACCGGCGTATATAAGGTTTTCTATCATACGCTTATTCATATTGAATTCGGCGCAACGTGAAATGAAATCTTCAAAACTCGTAAACTTGCCGTTTTTACTTCTTTCATCGGTTATCTGCGTTATAATCCCGATACCGATATTTTTAATTGCTGCAAGTCCGTATCTTATTTTCTTGTTTTTAACCGAGAACATTGCCATTGACTCGTTAATGTCAGGTGGTAAAACTTCGATGCCTTCTTGTTTTGCATAAGAAGTGTATTGCGTAATGTCTTCGATTTTCGTGATACGGTTATTCAAAAACGACGTAATGAATTCCGGTTCGTAATAACACTTTAAGTACGCCGTTTGATACGATACGACGGAATACGCCGCAGCGTGAGATTTATTGAAAGCATACTTTGCAAAGTCTTTCATTTGCGACCAAATCTTCTTTGCGACTTCTTCGCTTACGCCACGCTTGACGCAACCGTCAATCGCCCTTGAAACCCTGCCGTGTTCGTCAACCGTTTCTTCCTTGCCGTGAATAAAAACGGCCTCTTCTTTTTCCATTTCGGCGACTTTCTTTTTACCCATCATACGGCGAATCATATCCGCCTGTCCCAAAGTATATCCCGCAAGCGATTGAACTATTCTCATAACTTGTTCTTGATATACGATACAGCCGTACGTTTGTTCCAAAATAGGTTTTAATAAGGGGTGAAGATATACGATTTTCTCGGGGTTATGTTTATTGTTTACAAATTGCGGAATCGAGTCCATAGGACCCGGACGGTAAAGCGAAACCGCAGCGATTATATCTTCAAGGCAAGTCGGTTTTAAGTCCTTTAAGAACTTCTTAAATCCCGCCGATTCAAGTTGGAAAACTGCGTCGGTATTCCCGCTCGACAAAAGTTCGTAAACCTTCGGGTCGTCGTAATTGCTTTTACCGAAATCAATTTCATCACCGTAATTTTCCTTTACGTATTCGATACAATTTTTGATATCGGAAAGGTTTCGAAGTCCCAAAAAGTCCATTTTCAAAAACCCGAGATGTTCGAGTTCCGCACCCGTATATTGACTGGTAATGTTATCGTCGTTTCTCGACAAAGGCATGTGCCTATCTAAAACGTCGTGTCCGATAATAACCCCGCATGCGTGGGTACTGCTTTGCCTTGGCGTGTCCTCCAAGCGCATTGCAATATCGACCATCTTTTTAATGTTCGGGTCGGAATTATATATTTCCATAAGTTCGTCAACGGCAAAATGTTCCGAAGTATAACCTGCTTCTTTTTCTTTTTTTGACGGAGTGTATTTGCCGAAAACTTTTTGAAGGATATTAGGACGGTTAAATTCGACGTCCAGTCCCATTTTGAATTGTTTTTTCGGAATCGCCTTCGTAATCTTATCGCAATCCGCATAAGAAACGCCCAAAACCCTGCCGACGTCTTTTATGGCGTTCTTTGCCGCCATCGTACCGAAAGTTATGATACGGCAAACCCTATTGTCGCCATACTTACCTTTAACGTAATCAATAACTTCTTCACGCCTGCAATCTTCGAAATCAACGTCAAAGTCAGGTGCGGAAATACGTTCGGTATTTAAAAACCTTTCAAAATAAAGGTCGTATTTTAACGGATCGATATTAGTAATACCGATTAAGTATGCAACGACCGAGCCGGCACCCGAGCCACGCCCGGGACCTACCGATATCCCCATTTTTCTTGCGGCGTTTATATAATCCCAAACGATAAGGAAGTATTCGATAAAACCTTGCTTTTCGATAACCGCAAGTTCACTTTCGATTCTCTCTCTGATTTCGGGAGTTTCTTTTCCGTACTTTTCTTTTATACCTTGATTTATCAAATTGTTGATAAACGTTTTAGGGTCTTCTCCCGTTATAGGGGTATAACGTGGGAACATATAATGTCCGTAAACAAACTCGAAGTTACACTTATCAACGATTTCCATGGTGTTGTTAAGCGCTTCAACGTCGTTCGGAAACAGTTCCTTCATCTCGTCATAAGATTTAAGGTAATAATCGTCAGACGAAAAACGCATACGGTTTTCATCATCGAAGTCCTTACCCGTTTGAACGCACAAAAGAACGTCATGCGGGAGCGCATCGGATTTATCTACGTAGTGAACGTCGTTAGTGCATACGAGTTTAATTCCGTACTTTTTCGAGTACTGTCTTAAATATTGATTTACTTCGAATTCTTCTTTAAGCCCGTGGTTTTGCATTTCAAGATAAAAATCATCCTTAAACACGTCCTTAAACCACCTGACGAGTTCTTCTGCCTTTTCGTAATTACCATGCAAAATCGCCTGCGGAATATCCCCTGCTATGCACGCCGAAAGACAAATCAATCCTTCGCTGTGTTCCTTTAACGTTTTTAAGTCGATTCTCGGTTTATAATAATATCCGTCACGGAACGCAATCGCATTAAGAAGCGAAATGTTTTTATAGCCCTGTTCGTTTTTTACAAGCAAAATAAGGTGGCGACGGTCGCTTTCGTCGGTGTCGGAATACTTTCTCGTTTTAACCGTCAAATCGTCGCAAACGTAAAACTCGGTGCCGAAAATAGGCTTAATGGTCTGCTTGCCTTCTTTTTTCGCTTCGGCATTAAAAATACAGCAAGCGTCGTAAAAGGTAACCGCACCGTACATATTGCCGTGGTCGGTCATTGCAAGAGCGGGCATGCCAAGCGACGATGCCTTTTTAATTGCAAGCGGAATCGTGGTAAGCCCGTCTAAAAGCGAATATTCGGTATGAAGATGTAAGTGAACAAAATTATCCATGTTTTTCCTGCGTTAAATTTCTTTTGAAATTGATATTATTTTGCGAAGCCTATGGTTAAGGCAACTCTTTGTTATATTTAACCTGTCGGCGAGTTCCGAAAGGGTGTCGTCGGGATAGTCGATTCGGTATATCGCCGTTTGCTTTAAGTCGTCTTTTAATGCGTCAAGCCCGATTTTTTCTTTGATAAGGTTTATTGCGTTAATATTTTTCTCCGTCGCCTGAATTTGACGGGTAACGTTACCCATATCGCAATTCATTTGCCTATTCGTAATATTAGAGAGTTCTCTGTCTATTATCATATCGGTAAGTTTAAGAACCATTTTCGGTGCGCCCAAAAACGCCACGAAGTCCTTTATTTCTTCACCGCTTTTTATATAGACGACGTAATTATCTTTTCTTCTTGTTATCTTTGTTCTTATTGACGCCGACAACAATTTTTCGGATACGATTGAAGCAGGCGCAGAGTGAGAAAAACAAAGTTCTGCGTGAAAACCCGTTTTATTCCCTTCTGCTTTCGAAGGAACGGAACAGTTACCCGCAGAGATAAAAAGTCCCCTGAAAAACGAACGCACGCAACAATCTTTGTCGGCAACGCCGTCAAATAATCTTAGATTTACAACGACGTCGTTATTTTCAAACGTCTTAATAATTCCAAGCGACGTTAAAACGCCTCTTGAAAATTCTCCGCTCAATGAAAAAGAAAACTTGTCCCTATTATTTAATCTGTCGTTTGAAACGGACACTTCTGTTATTTCTTTTCCGAAGACTTCTCCGAAAACGTTTTGAATGAAAATTGCCGTCATCTCGTCGAAGACGGAAAACGAAAGCCCGATATTATCGTCTTCGTCGTAAGTTATAACGCCGTTTCCCCGTATATACCCTGCCAAAAACGCTTTTTTACAACAGTTTTCTTTTATCGGCTTTGAAATAATTTCATTTTTGATTTCTCTACCGAAATTCATTGAGATTGCTCCTTAAACTTTTTGAACCTAAACTCGGGAAGCCTACCGTCGATATTCATTATACGCTCACTCGGTATATTTACACGTTTAAGCATTTCTTCAACGAGAGAAAATTCACCGACTCTGTCTTTTGAGTGTGCGTCGGAACTTATGATAAATTCAACGCCCGTCTTTTCTATTTCGTAAAGTTCGTCGTCGCTTAAATGTACTTTTTTGGCGTTTAACTCTATATACGTGCCGTAATCTCTTGCCACCTTGGCAACTTCGACGCTATCTGAAAACGAACAAAAATTTATATGCGTCAATGCGTCAACGGGATTATTTTTTATAACGTTAATAAGCGTTTTCGTGTTTTCACGGATAAGCCACGACGGAACGTCTTTTTTATTAAACGACGAATTTATAAAATTCGGCACGAACAACTTAAAAAACGTTTTGGGCTTATACATTACGAATTTGTGTATCCCTGCCAAAAAAATATCGAAATCGTCGTAAAACTTTGGTTTTAAGTCAACCGTACCGTCGTCCCCTATGATATTCGATTCTATTCCGACTTTAATTTTAACGCCCGAAATTCGACTTGCCTCCAAACAGTCGATTTTAAGTTTTTTTATTTTGTTTTTGGAAAGTCCGAAAGCGGGGTGAGCAAAACCGTGATCGGATATACCTATCTCGGTTAAGCCCTTTTCTTTCGCCGAAATCGCATTGTCCAAAACACTGCCTTTCCCGTGGCTATAAGTCGTATGTGTATGATAATCTGCCGTTAATTTCATTTGAATTTTCCTAAATATATTACTTCTTCACGTAAAGTTATTGACGTTTTTTTATAAACTTCTTCCTTAATTTTTAAAATAAGTTCGTAAATATCCTGTGCCGTTGCATTATTATCGTTGACGATAAAATTTGCATGCTCGTTTGAAACACGAGCCCCGCCGACCCTCGTTCCTTTTAGGTTAAGACTGTCGATTATCTGTCCGCAAGAATAACCTTTCGGGTTAAGAAAAACCGAACCGAAACTTTTACCCTTCGGAAAAGACGCCTGCCTTCTTTCTCGGTAATTTTTTAGATTAAGATTTATCGTTTCGGCGTCAACCTTGTCAAGAGAAAATTTGACGCCTGTTATTATTTTTTTTTGACGTAAAAACCGACTCGACCTATACTCAAAACCGCAATCAGCTTTTGAGTATCTTTTTATTTTACCCTTTTCAAGCGTTTCGACGTAAACTACTTTATCGGCGATACAACCGTTAAAAGCCCCGCAATTCATACATACCATACCGCCGACGGAAGCAGGTATCATGGTTAAAAATT
Source organism: Christensenellaceae bacterium (assembly GCA_045599205.1). Classification (GTDB taxonomy): domain Bacteria; phylum Bacillota; class Clostridia; order Christensenellales; family Borkfalkiaceae; genus UBA1259. The sequence continues at coordinate 23,300 of JAZRVM010000024.1, forward strand.
CAAGCCCCGTAAGGTTATGTGCAACGCAAAAGTCAACGAGTTTTTGCCCCTTAGCACCTGCCATAACTTTTATAGACGTTTGCCCGTCAAGCGTAATCGAATTAACGTTTTTAAGAGAAATTATTGCCCCGTCAAAACCGTTATCCGACACAAGCAGATTACTACCCGCACCCAAAATATAATATTTTATTTTTTTCCGCTTAAAAAACTCTATGATTTCATTAAGCATTTTAAGTCCGGTTACTTGGATAAAATACTTCGCTTTTCCGCCGACGCCTGCCGTCGTGTGTGAAAAAAGCGGTTCGTTAAATTTGACGTTTCCTAAAGTAAGACATTTTATTTCGTTTTGATACTCCATAAAACTCCTTTTAACATTTTACTATATTTTTATTTTTTTTTCAAGACATATAAATATATTTTTAATATATTTAGTTTTCTTTATCAAATAAAATTTTATAGTATAAATATATTCACAAAACAAAAAAAGGACCACTGTTTCGGTCCTTTTCTTTATATTTTTTATTAAATTTTCAAAGGTTTTTTATGTGGGCCAAGCGACGCTACCGCAATATCCGAACACATAACGCTATCGATACAGTCAACGACGTCGCCGTAAGTTATTTTTTCGATCTCACGGTATTTTTTATCGAAATCAAAGACTTCGTTTAAAAACAACATGAATTTTCCGTATATAAGCATTTGAGATGCCGGACTTTCACGGCTAAACACGATTGACGACTTTAACTGTTCTTTTCCCCTTAAAAACTCTTGTTCGGTTATTTTGTTTTTTCTGAAACTTTGTATTTCGTCTAAAATGGCTTCAAGAGCGATATCTCTCGACTGCGTATTTACCCCGGCATAAATTTCAACGGTACCCGTGTCTTTATATTGAGAAAGTGCCGAGTAAACCGTGTATGCAAGTCCCAACTCTTCTCTGACTTTTTGAAAAAGTCTGCTACTCATACCACCACCCAAAACCGTGTTGGCAATAGACAATATCTCTCCACGCTTATCACTTCTCGGTATTCCGTTTAGTGCAAGCCCTATATGTGCCTGTTCGATTTTCTTGTACTTATTTACGTTTCCATAGTAGATGTTTTTTGTTTGGAATTGAGGTGCGCTCTCGCTTACTTTTAACCTACTTGCAAAATTATCCTCGATTATGCTTTCAATCTCTTTTTCGTCGAAATTTCCGCAAACGGAAATAACGATATTGTCGGCGGTATAATACTTGTCCATATACCTTTTAACTTCGTCGTAAGTAAAGGAACGGACGTTTTTTACGCTTCCCAAAATCGTTCTGCCAAGTCCTTCGTCCCCGTATCTGCTTTTCGATAAAAGGTCCATAAGTAAATCTTCGGGGCTGTCTTCACTCATATTTATTTCTTCGATTATAACGCCCTTCTCTTTTTCTATTTCCTCGCTTAAAAAAGTTGCATCAAATAAAATATCCGATAATATATCCGCACATTTTTTTAAGTGTTCGGTTGTTGATTTGGTGTAAAAACACGTCGCTTCTTTTGACGTAAACGCATTGATTTGCGCACCGATACTATCGGTAAAATCCGAAATTTCAAAAGCGGTACGTTTTTTCGTACCCTTAAAAACACAATGTTCGATAAAATGCGAAATACCGTTTTCGATTTCCGTTTCGTTCATACTGCCCGTTTTTACGAATACGCCGATCGTTACCGAATTTACGTAATCGATTTTGTCGGCAATAAGCCTTAACCCGTTTTTATAAGTTTTAAAAATTCTCATACTTCACCTAATATTTTCACCCACGGTAACTATATTAAACCCGTTTGCAAGATAAAATTCGATAATCTTCGGCAATACCGAAAGAGTATGTTTTTTGGGGTGCATCAAAATAAAATCTCCGTTCTCGGGATTTTTCGTAGCACGGCTAAATAAAAGATTCTCGTCTTTATCTCGCCAGTCAATAGTGTCTTTCGACCACATAATAAGGTTATACCCCAAATCGGCGCAACAGTCAAGCGTTACGACAGAAAAACTACCCGACGGCGGTGCAAATAAGTTAATTGCGTATCCGCAAAGTTCTTTAATCATCTTTGCACTGTTAGAAATTTCCGACATATTCCCGTCGTAACCGAGTTTTTTGTGATCCTTATGAAAGTATCCGTGACTGCCGATTTCATGCCCGTCGTCTTTAATACGGTTAAGTGTTTTTGTGTTATCGTCAGCCCAACAACCACCGATAAAAAAAGTCGCCTTTACTTTATATTCGGTTAAAACGTCAAGTATGCCGTCAACAATTTGCGCACCTTCATAAACGTTGAACATTAACGACACGTTCGGCACGTTTTTATTTCCGTGATAAAAAGGAGAAACCGTTTCGTCGCTTATTATCGGTTGAGTTCTTAATGGTAAAAAACTTACGAACGTTACCGCTAAAACAACAAAAACAAGTATTAAATTTACGATAAAACTTCGTGGCTTTTTGTTCCCGTTTTTATTCTCTTTCATTTTAATATTATATGAAAGCGCAACAATAAAAGAACAAAAAAAGAGCAAAACAACCGCCTTGCTCTTTTTATTAAAATTTAATTAGTCTTTAACAATTTGTAAAAGTTTAAGGTCGATACCCTTTTCACCTATCTTTATGATTTCAACTTTTACTTTGTCGCCGATATGAAGAACTTCTTCAACGCTTTCGATACGCTTATCGCTCATCTTCGAAATGTGAATCATACCGTCCTTACCCGGAGCGAGTTCACAAAAAGCACCCGTCTTCGGGAGAATTCTTACGACTTCGCTAATAAACATATCCCCGACTTCCGGATCCTTTGCGATTGACATGATAATTGCCTTTGCACGTTCTGCGTTTTCAATAGGACCTGTTGCCGAAATATAACCACGCCCGCTATTATCTTCGTTAAATTCGATTTGCGTTCCGGTTTCTTCCATAATCTTCTTGATAACGCAACCTTGCTTACCGATAACGTCGCCGATTTTTTCAGGATTGATAATAAAGTTAACAATCTTCGGTGCATAGTCTGAAAGTTTCGGAGCAACTTCCGGAACACATTCAAGCATCTTCGAAAGAATAAATTGACGGCCTTCGTTGGCTTGGTTGATTGCCGTATGCATAATTTCTTCGGAAATACCCTTAATCTTAATATCCATTTGGATTGCCGTGATACCTTTAACCGTACCTGCTACCTTAAAGTCCATATCGCCGAGGAAGTCTTCAAGACCTTGAATATCGGTCATAACTCTGAATTCGCCCGTTTCTTGATTCTTAATTAAGCCCATAGCAACGCCGGCAACAGGGGCTTTAATCGGAACACCTGCGTCCATAAGTGCCATAGTCGAACCACAAACGGAAGCCATTGACGACGAACCGTTTGACGACATAATATCGTTTACCACACGGATAGCGTAAGGGAATTCGTCTTCCGACGGAATAACCGGAACAAGGGCACGTTCTGCAAGTGCGCCGTGTCCGATTTCACGTCTACCGGGCGACTTGATTGCCTTTGCTTCACCCGTGCTGTATCCTGGGAAATTATATTGATGCATATAACGCTTTGATTCTTCTTCATCAAGCCCTTCAAGTCTTTGACACTCGGAAAGCATAGCCAAAGTACAAGTCGTTAACGTTTGCGTTTGACCTCTTGTGAATACTGCCGAACCGTGTACTCTCGGAAGAACAGACCTTTCGCACCAGATAGGACGAACGTCTTTTAATCCTCTGCCGTCAGGACGGATACCTTTATCGAAAATCTTTGCACGAACTTTTTCCTTGGTTATGTAATAAATACTGTCTTTAACTTCACGGATATTATCAGGATAAATTTCCTTAAAGTGTTCAATGATTTCCGCTTCGACGCTGTCTTGTCTTGCCTGCCTTTCTTGACGGTCAAACGTATCGATTGCCCAGTCGATTTTTTCAGACGCATACTTTCTTACTTCTGCGTCGAGTTCTTCAGGGATATGATAAAGTTCGATTTCTTTTTTCGGTTTGCCTACGACAGGAACGATTTCGTCTTCGATAAATTTACAAATCTTTTTGATTTCTTCGTGACCGAACATAATGGCGTTTACCATTTCGTCGTTAGTAACTTCGTTTGCGCCGGCTTCAATCATCAAGATTGCGTCTTTCGTACCTGCAAGGTTTAAGTGAATATCCGACTTGGCACGTTGATTTAAGTCAGGGTTGATAACGTACTTACCGTCAACCATACCAACGACTACCGAACCGGTAGGACCTGCCCACGGAATATCCGAAATTGCAAGTGCAACCGACGAACCGATCATTGCAAGCGGTTCGGGTTGAATATCAGGTTCAACCGATAATGCTTGTGCAATAACGACAACGTCGTTAAAAAGTCCTTTCGGGAAAAGCGGACGAAGCGGACGGTCAATTAAACGTGAAGTTAAAATTGCCTTATCGGACGCTCTGCCTTCTCTCTTTTTGTATCCGCCCGGAATTTTACCGATTGAATACATTTTTTCATCGTAATCAACTTGAAGCGGGAAAAAGTCCATACCCTCTCTCGGTGAAGGTGACATACAAACGGTTACCATAACCGCAGTTTCACCCGAACGGATAACGCAAGCACCGTTTGCCTGTTCGGCATATTTGCCGACTTCGACGATAACTTCTCTACCGCCCACGTTTGTCTTAAACTGTTTGAAATTTTCTGTCATTTTGTTTCTCCTATTCTAACTCTTATTATTTTGAAACGCAACAAACCTATGTTGCGCAAAATTACTAAATAAAATAACTTAATATCAAGAAAGAAGGTGGCAAAAAGTTATGCCACCCCCAAAAACTATTTTCTTAATTCCAATTCAGCAATAATCTTTCTGTATCTTTCGATATCGATTTCTTGAAGATAATGTAAAAGACCACGACGTTCACCAACCATTTTCATAAGTCCACGACGAGAATGCTTGTCGTTCTTATTTACCGAAAGGTGTGCGTTTAAGTGGTTGATTCTCTCTGTTAAAAGTGCGATTTGCACTTCAGCGGAACCCGTGTCTCCTTCATGACGACCGAATTTTGCGATGATTTCGTTTTTTCTTGCTTTTTCCATTTTTTATCCTCCTATATGGAATTATTCGCTTTTAACAAAGCAAAGGGCGAGACCCACAAAACCTTGTCAAAAGTACCAGCCTTGAAATTATATCAAATATTTCTTTTTTTGTAAACTGTTTTTTATAAGTTGAATAAATATTTATATATTTTAACGTTTACTTAAAAAGTTTCTCTTTTTCTTCTATAATGCTATCAACTTTTTCGATATAAGTTTTAACGTCTTTCGGCTCGGGTATTCTCTCTATCGTCTCATTTATAAAATCGACCTTTTTACTGATTGCTCCCGCACCGCAAGCCAAATTGTCCGTCGTTTCTTCCATAACGTCAACGTTATAAACGCACTCCTTTCCTTTAAGCGCATACCCGACGTTTTCCAAATTTCCCGCCATATATTTTTGTCTATATACGTAATACGGTCTATAACCCTCTTGAGTAAGTTTTGCTCGGGCGTAGTCAACCATTTTTGAAATATCTTTTATATTTAGCCTATCTTCTTTTTCGCAAAGTTCACTACCACGCTTAATTGAAAGGGTGTGAACCGTTATATTGTCAGGGCGAAGTTTAAGCGTACTATCCAAACTGAACTTAAAGTCATCGACGCTTTCGTCTTCAAGCCCTGCAATCAAGTCAACGTTAATGATAAACTTATCTTTTACAAGTTCGTACGCCCTATAAAAATCGGCAACCGTATGTTCACGTTTTATTTTAACAAGCGTTTTTTGGTTAAACGTCTGTGGGTTAACGCAAACACGTGTAACCCCGTGTTTTAACATTATATCAACTTTTTCTTGTGTAATGACGTCCGGTCTGCCTGCTTCAACCGTGTATTCAACGCCCGTATTTATCTCGTCAACCGCACAAAGCACCCTGTCGAAGTCTTTGTCTGAAAGTGACGCAGGCGTACCCCCGCCGATATAAATACTCCGTAAGTTCTTAATCAAATTTTTACTCGATTTTATTTCTCTAATCAAAGAATCACAATACGAACAAACGTATTCTTTTGCGGTCTTTATGTCTGCGGAAATAAAAGAGCAATACTTACACCTTGACGGACAGAAAGGAATAAAGACAAAAAAATCAACGTTACCGTCCTTTTTTTGATATATTCCCTTTTGTGCTTCGATAACGTCTTTAACAAGTTCCGTCTTGCTGTCCGAAACCTTCATCGTGTACTTAAAAAAATTTTCAAATTCCCCGTCGGTTTTAAGTGAACTATACGCAAGTTTGGTAGGACGTATGCCCGAAAGGGCGCCCCACGGAAGTTCTTGCCCCAAAAACATCGATAGCGCACGGTATAAGGCGAGTTTTGCATAACGCTTATAAATACGTTTCTCTTCGACTTCGCCTTCCATTTTCGGTTTAAGCGTTCCAAAAGCGTAACACTTGCCTTTAACGACAATCGTGTTGACGAATTTATCTTCCGTTACGTCCAAAAGATGACGGACGGAAAGTTCCGCTCCGCCGTCAAACATGCAAAGAATTTCATTTAAGTCGTGTTCGAATTCTGTTATTTTTGACTGTACCATTTATAGCCTTATCCCCTAACGTACGGGTTAAAATGTTTTTCGTGCGATATCGTCGTGCTTTCCCCGTGACCGGGATAAACCACAGTATCTTCACTTAACGAATATAGCTTTCGTATCGAACGAACAAGTGCTTCCCTTTCACCCGTAGGAAAATCCGTTCTACCGACGTTTTCGTAAAAAAGTGTGTCGCCGGAAAAAACAATACCGTCACTTAAAAAGCAGACGGAACCGACGGTATGCCCCGGAGTTTCCATAACTTTAAGCCTTACCGTATCGCCAAGCGAAATTACGTCCCCCACGGAAAACGTACCGTCAAGCACGAATTCATTAAAACGCTCTTTATATTTGCGTATAAAATTTCCTATATCGCCCACTAATACTTCGTCTTTTTTCGGAATAAAAACTTTCACACCGTCTTTTTGAAACAAAGGTGCGTTCCCTATGTGGTCAAAGTGAACGTGCGTGTAATAAATTCCCTCGATATTTACTTTAAGGGAATCGGCGAACTCTTTTACTTTTTCGTAATTTTCTCCGCTGTCAATCACTATCGCTCTGCCGTTTTCAACCAAAAAGTAAGTGTTGACGCCTAACAAACCGGTCGTAATTTTATAAACTTCCATCAGGTTGCCGTCCTGAATACGTCGGTAATTTTAGGCATTTGACGTACTTTGTTTATTAAATTATCAAGGTCGGATTTGTCGTTTAATCTTATTGTAAAATCAATAACAACTTGACGAGTTCTGTTGTCGGTTCTACCGTTTGTCGAAACGATAGAAAGATTAAGCTGTGCAACGGCACCTGCCACCGCTGTCAGTATTTCCGCCTGACTGTTGCCGATAACTTTTATTCCCGCATTATAAGAATTGTCCGTTTTGTCTGCCCAAGATACTTCGATAAGCCTATCGTCGTCCGCTTGTTTTAAGTTCGGACAGTCTTTTCTATGAACGGTTACACCGTGTCCACGTGAAATAAAACCTATAATATCGTCGCCGGGTACAGGGTTACAGCACCCTGCAAAACGAACCAAAAGTCCACTCATACCCTTAACCTTAACGCCACCGCTTTGTGCCTTTTTCCCGACAAATTGCGGGACTTCGGTTATCGGTTGACTCTTGCGATAAAAATCCAGTAATTTAACTACGATTTGATTAGTAGAAACTGCCCCCATACCAACGGAAGCAAACATTTCGTCTTGATTAGAATAAGACATTTTCGAAGCAAGACGTAAAAAAGAATCTTCCGTTAAAATCTCTGAAAGAGCAACTCCTCTGCGTTTTGCTTCTTCTTCAAGCATATTCTTTCCCGTCTTGACGTTTTCATCTCTCATTTCACGACGGAAAAATTGTTTTATTTTTACCCTTGTACTCGGACTCTTTACGATTTTAAGCCAGTCCCACGACGGACCTTTGGAGTTTTGTGAGGTAATAATTTCAACGACGTCCCCCACCTGTAACGGCGTGTTTAACGAAACGATTTTAGAATTGACCTTTGCGCCTACGCACTTGTTCCCGACGGCAGAGTGAATATTGTAAGCAAAATCAATAGGAGTTGCGTCTTTCGGAAGAGAAATAACGTCGCCCTTCGGAGTAAACACCAAGACTTCGCTATTATATACGTCGCCTTTAAGTGAGTTTAAAAATTCTTTACTGTCTTTAAGTCCACCCTGCCATTCCATAACTTCACGAATCCATGCAAGGCGTGCGTCGAAATCGTCTTCGTCTTTTTTGTTCTCTTTATATTTCCAGTGAGCGGCGATACCGTATTCGGCAGCGTGGTTCATTTCAAAAGTTCTGATTTGAATTTCAAATACCCTACCGAAATTCGTTACGACCGTCGTATGAAGCGAACGATACATATTAGGTTTCGGAGTGGCGATATAATCCTTAATTCTCCCCGGTACGGGCTTCCAGTTGTGATGAATTTTGCCTAAAATTTCATAACATTCGTCAACGGTGTTGACGATAACACGAACGGCGATAAGGTCATAAATTTGGTCAAGCGTTTTGTTTCTTGACTTCATTTTACGGTAAATGCTGTATAAGTGCTTTCTTCTGCCGAACACTTCACCCGAAATATTGGATTCCTTCATCATTTCCTTAACGTTATCAACGACCTTTTCAACAAGCCCCTCGCTCTCTTTTGTCATTTCTTCAATATTCGTTGAAAGGTACTCATATTCTTCGGGCTGTAAATACTTAAAGCATAAGTCTTCGAGTTCGCACTTGATTTGTGAAATACCGAGTCTTTCGGCAAGCGGTGCAAAAACTTCCAAAGTTTCTCTTGCCATACGTTCCTGACGTTCTTTCGAAAGATAATTAAGCGAACGCATATTGTGAAGTCTGTCGGCAAGTTTGATTATAATTACACGAATATCTTTTGCCATTGCGACAAAGATTTTTCTAAAATTTTCCGCCTGTTCTTCTTCTTGAGAAGTAAATTCGATTTTTTCAAGTTTGGTAACGCCCAAAACGAGTTCAAGCACCTCATCGCCGAACGCCTTTTTTATATCCCCCTCGGAAACGGGCGTATCTTCGATAACATCATGCAAAAATGCCGCCGAAACAGCCTCGGCGTCAAGCCCCAAGTCAACGAGAATTTGCGCAACGGCAACGGGATGGGTAAAATAAGGCTCGCCGGAAACACGCTTTTGATTAGCGTGTGCTTCCTTTGCAAACTCGTATGCTTTCTGGCAAAGTAAAACGTCTTTACCCGAATACTTGTTTTCAATGCTTTCAATAATATCAGCCATATTATCCCCTAATATCAAAAACCTTATTATATATCAGCGAGTTATCAAGACTCTTTTTTGTTTCTTTATTTATATAAAGTATTCCGTTCTTGATTTCAAAAAATCCAAGTTCGAAAAAGACCTCTGCCCCGAAAACGAATTGATACATTTCGGTGTCGGGTTTATACCTATAAAACGCTTCCGCACTGCTTAAAAATTCTTTTCCTACGTACTGTGATATTGTTTTATAAACTTCTGCCATACACGCCCTATCCGTTTCAACGTAATCTAAAAAATCAAAACCGGACAGTTCGAAATTACAATAACTTTCCTTGTCTGTCTTAACAAAAGACAACGGCTCGTCAAGATACACGATTCTATCGTAACAATCAGGCATTTCGGTTGGCGAAACAATGATAACGTTATCCCTTGTTCTTGCATTTACACGGTAAGTCGTTATCGGTAAATCGCCGAGTTTATCGTAATGCTTTAAGTTATTTACGTCAGAAACGGCAAAGACCGTTCCGCCGTTATTATTCAAAAAGGAAAAACTGTCAAACGGTAAAATTTCTTCATCACTTTTGCCGTCGTATTTTAACTTTTTAATCTCGTTTTCGAAAAAGAAAAGGTCCGAATCGTAAGTGTTAAGTTTATCTATGATAATATTTTTTAAGTAACCTTTAAGATACTCTTTTCCCTTAAAAGATGACAATGATGTTTCATAAACAATATACTTGTCAGTCGGCGTCAACAACGTCAAAACGTCGTTTTCACCGTTAAAATCAAGAAATTCCAATCCCATTGACTTAAAAGAAAAATGCGGTGAATTCGGTCTTATCGGCAATGACTTAACCGCCCCTATTCTCGACGCAAAAAGCGGACGTTTATTTGCGATACCGAACGGTTCCAAATTTTCGATTTCCTTTGCAAAATCATAAGAAAATCCACCGTCGATAACCATATCGACTTTAACGGTTTTCTCTTTTTTTATAGCCCCGTAAGTATTCCTAACGTACTCGTTTATTTTATTTTTAAATTCGTCGAAATTCTTCTTTTCAACGGTAACGCCCGCCGCCTGCGAATGCCCCCCAAACGTTACCGTAAGGTCGGCACAATATAAAATTGCGTTATGTATATTGATACCGTCGGTACTTCTTGCAGAACCCTTTAACAACCCGTTAGTGCCACCGAAAACGATGGACGGCTTATTATATTCTTCGGTAAGCCTTGATGCGACAATACCGATAAAACCTGTGTTCCAACTGTCGTCCCCAACGAGTATAATTTCAGTTTGCGAAAGATTTTCTTGTAGTAATTTTGCCTTCGCTTGTTTATATATTTCGTCGCACTCTGCTTGACGTTGAACGTTATATGCGTTGAGTTTAACCGCAAGGTCAAACATCACGTTTTCGTCTTCGGATAAAAGCAAGTCAAGTGCCGTCTTTGCATCGCCCATTCTTCCACCCGCATTTATTCTCGGAGCAATCGTAAACGCAAGGCTGGAAGCGGTTATCGTCTTATTGTTTTCGCCGAGCAAATACTTAAAACAAGGTCTTATTTTACTTGAATTGAATATTTTTAACCCTTCAAAAACGATATCTCTGTTTTCGCTTATTAAATCCATACTGTCGGCAATCGTTGCAAGCGACACCATATCAACGTACTTGTCCGCTTCATCGCCGATAAGCGCAGTCCCCAACTTAAAAGCGACGCCTGCCCCGCATAATCCGTCAAACGGATAATCCTGACCTTTGATTTTGGGATTTATTACCGTACAATCAGGGAGTATTTCGGGCGGTTCGTGGTGGTCGGTAACGATAACGTCAACCCCCATAGCCTTTATTGTTTCAATATTATCGTGTTCGCTTATTCCACAGTCCACAGTAATTAAAAGCGAAAAGTCGTATTCGCTTTTAATGGCTTTCATCCTTTCGATATTAATGCCGTAATTTTCTTCTCTTTCGGGAACTACGGTAAGTGGGGAAATTCCGAATTCTCTTAAACAAAAAGTCAAAAGCGAGGACGCACAAATTCCGTCGGCATCGTAATCGCCGAATACCAAAACCTTCTTACTTTCTTTTTTGGCTTCGTAAATTTTGTTTATCGCTTGCTTCATACCTTTAAGAAGATACGGGTCGTTATACCATTTTTTCCCCGGCGCAATAAAACGCATTGCCTTGGCTTCGGTATCGATTCCACGGTAAAATAAAAGGCTTGCAATTTCCATAGAACAATGAATTGCGTTAGAAATTTTTTGGATAATACCATAGTTTTCTGGTATATTTTTGCAAGCGACTTCTAATTTCATATATAATACCTTTGCGTTTTACTGTTTATTAAAAAACAGGCGGGAAATTATCCCGCCTTGAATTTTATTCTTTTTCCTGTTCTGTAACGTTTTTGCCTTTTTCTTTTTTGGTGTTTACTAAAATTATCGGAGAGAATACATACGGGATACCGCAGGCAACAAGGCTTCCGACTAAAATTTCAAGTCCGAGTAATCTTAAATAAGACGTTCCCAAAACGATTAAAGCGATGGAAAGGATTGCCATAAACCCGAATACAAATACAACACGGAGTAAACTCTTTTTTGCACCGTTGTCGGCAACAACGCTATTCGGAAGTTTTACGTTGCTTTCCATTTTTTTGTCTTGATTAAACCTATCAACCATAACCGCCGAAATTATCGAAGCCAAAACGGAAACCCCTGCGACAACTGCGCCTCCGAACGGACGGAGCGGTAATCTCGTAATTCCAAGCATATCGACAAACAAAAGCGACGATAAAAGCCCACAACCCGTAACGGTTAACGCACCGCTTGCATTTTCGGCAAATAACGTATAGACAAATATAACGACGAGTGAAATAACTGCTAAAACAATACCGCCTACGACTTGACTATTCGGATAAGACTTAATGCTGTTTAACTTTACCGAAACTTCCAAAGCGATACTTGCGTCGTTCAAAGCGTTTTGAACGTTTGTTTTAAGTTGTTCGAGATTAACGAACGGATTTTCGCTAAACTTATAAGTAATCTTACCGCTACCGCTTTTTTGAACGGTTTCACTTACCGAAATTCCGTTTTGTGTAAAATATGCGTCTGTAGCGTTTTTTGCGATTAATTCGGAGTCGTTAAAGTTTTCTTCACAATCAACAACGATTTCATAACCTGCGTCAAAGTCAACCGATTTATTAAAACCGAATACCCCCAAAAGAGTCGTACCGATTACCATAATAACTACTACAAGAATAAGCCACAACTTGGTTTTATTCGTAATACTGAATTTCATAATTATTTGTCCTCCCTTTTAAGGTTAAAAAAGGATTCCTGCTTTTCGGTGAGCGGGAGTAAAATCGACGTAAACAATCTCGTAATCAACGTGTTTACGAGGAAAGAAACAACCGTTGCAATTCCCAAAACTATACCGAAACACTTTACCGTTCCCGAAGTTAAAATAAACACGAGCAACGAAACGATTGCGGAAATAACGTGAGAATTGATAATCGGTTTAAGCGATTTTCTGTATCCGATTTTTACCGCTGCCTTAACCGTCTTACCGTTTGCATATTCTTCCGATATTCTCTTAATGGTAACGATAAGTCCGTCAACCATCAAAGCGGAAGCAAATATCATACCGATAAATCCGCTTACCGATACCGTAATCCCCGGAACGGCGACCATCATACTTATCGTTGTTAAAAGGAAGGTCAATAAAGAGAAAAATGCAACGAGTGAATATCCTCTAAATAAAACTGCAATAACGACGATAGCCAAAACGAGAACGATTGCTATGGCGAGTTCAAGAATAAAACTTGAATTTTCGCCGAGAAGCGGACTGATTTCCGTTTGTTCGATATTGTCTAAATCAAATTTATATTCAAGCCCGCCTGTCTTAATTTGAAGTGCGGTTTGTTTTGCACTTGCTTCGGTTGATGACGTGATATAAATCGTATTGTCTTGAATATTTTCCGTTGAAGAAAAACTACCGTTTAACAATACTTCGTCGCCGAGAGTAATTTTAAGATAGAAATTCGAGCCTGCCTGATCAGACGCAGTCTTTAATGCGTTAAATCCGTAATCCGTGAAAACAACCGCAACGGAATATTTCATTTCACCGCCGTCGTTATATGCGCCTGCATAAAAAGCGTCTTTAACGGCAACGTCCTCGTTCATAATTTCGGTATCGGCAGAACTTGCCCCACCGAAGAACTTCACGGAGCCGTAAGCTAATGCCGCCCTGATGTTTGCGTTCGACGTGGTTGCGTCGAGCATACCGTACTCGTCCTTATCTGCTTTAACGTTGATAACGATGGAGTAATTGATGTCTTCTTCGCTTACGCCGTCAACGACTTTTTTAACTGCCGTAACCTGATATGCTTGATAGCCCAAGGCGGAAAGCCTGCCACCGATTGTCGCAAGCATTTTATCGGCATTATCGATACGGTCGGAATCTTCGGTCAATTCTGCCGAATAACTGAAACCGCCGTTAATATCATAGTCGTATTCAACCGTGCCTAAAATTGAGTTGTAATCCTTTACCCCTACCGAAAAGTGAACAAACGTCAGCACGAAAAATGCTACCAAAAGAACACTTAATAAAGATAAAAGAGTTATTGCCTTATTCTTTTTCATTATAGCCTCCCGAAAAAAAGCCGTGCATAAGTTAAATGGCTTTTATTCGTACTTAATAACTTTATTATTATATAATAAAATAAGCTTTTGGTCAATAGAAAAAAATACTTTTTCTTCCAAAAGCTTAAGTTTTATCAATAAACTTTGAATTGAAAATAATTTGTTTTTATTTCTAAATAGTGTTTACCGCTCGTTGGCTATGCACCGTTCAAAAATAACAGTACCCCGCCGACAACAACGGCAACACCGATTAAAACAGCCAACAGAACCTTTAACGGCGAAACAGGGGTTTTGCCTGCCACTTTACCCGTCGTTCCGTTAACGAAAAAATTATATAGTTTTTTGCGGTATTCGAAATGCCCGACGTAAACGGGTAACATAACGTATTTATACGTAACCCTTTCGTGATGTGTGGATATATTCAGGTAATCGATTACGTCGTAAGAATATTGCGACAAAATGCTTCTTCTTATAACTCTGTCGATTATCTTTTTTGCACTTGACCAGCAATCGGAAATTTCTCTATCGTAATGATACGCCATAAAGCCGAGAAGATATTTCCCGTCGTATGCGCTACTGTTATTCGTATCGTAAGGTGAAACTTTGTTAAGACGCTTTTGGTCGAATTTTTCTCCGGCGGTAATTAAAACGTCGTCAAAAAATTCATTATACGCACCACTTACAGAAAACCACTCCGTATACGTATGCGTCGTTGCATTTTTACCACTCCCCGACGTCGTCGTGTGAGTTCTTCCGAGCCTACCTTCGTAATAAGAATACGTTTGACTGTCAAAAGTAAAACAAGGGGTATAAACACCTTTAAGGTTTTCCGAACTCGCCGTCTTTTTAAATTTCCTCGGTGCAAAAAACTTACGCTTTGCCCACGTTTTACTTTTCTCCTTTGCCGTTTCAAACGAAACGGTAAACGGCAAAACGGCGTTAGGTTTTATTCCGGTTAAGGATTCCTCTTTTTCAACGTAAGGCGTACCGCAAAAAGGGCAGTTTTTTGCGGTTTCACTCTTTGATAAAACCACTTCTGCCCCGCAATTTGCACACCTAAAAGCCGTACTGTCGTCATTTTGCCACATACAGTCGTCAGATAAGCCTGCAAGAATATCGTGTTCTTTTGCAATTTCCTTTGACGAAATTTCAACCTTTGTTCCGCAATGGTCACATACAAGTTTTTGGGAAGCAGGGTCAAAACGTAAATTCGCCCCACAACCTTGACACTTTGCCCACTCCGTCGAAACTTTTTCTTTGTTCTTCATTTATTATTCGACGTCGTTTAATTCTTTAAGCATTTCGGCAAGGTCTGCCCCGTGAACGTCAGCGGCTTCACCAACCGTTTCACCGTGCGCCAAAGCGCAACCAAGACAATGCATTCCGTGAGCCATTAAAATTTCTGCTGCTTTTGGGTTTATTTGAACTGCTTCGAAAATTGTCGTATTTTCAGTAATTTTTTCTGCCATAATAATTCTCCTATTAAAAATAAAGTTTATAACTTTTGACCGCATTCAGGGCAGAACTTCGCTTTTGCGCCTACTTCCGCTCCGCATTCCGGACAAAATTTTGATACTTCTTCGATTTTTACTCCGCATTCAGGACAAAACTTCGCTTTTGCGCTTACTTCCGCTCCGCATTTAGGGCATTTTTTAGTGCTAACGTTTTGGTTTTTTTCGGGTTTAGGATTTCTCATTGCTTCGGCAAAGGCAGAACCCAGCCCGACGCCTGCACCGATACCTACGCCTGCACCGGCAAATCCACCGCCCATACCGGGATTTTTTGCGGCATCTTTAAGTGCTTCGGCTGCGGCGATTTTCATCATAATGTCAGTCTTGTCACCCAAAATTCCGAGTTTACTTCTTTCGTCGATTGCTTTTTCGACTTCTTCCGGAACCGACATGTTTTCGATAAATAAATTCGTAAGTTTTAAGCCGATTTCGTTAAACTTCTCTTGAATTTGTGCACTAACTATTTCGTTAAGTTCGGTTGTGTTTCCTGCCAAATCAAGTGCCGAAATTTTACTTTCGCCAAGAGCGTCGGTAAGTGCCGAAACAAGCATGGTTTTAAGCCAGTCGGTAATATCTTGCGTAACAAAAGACGAATTCGTTCCGAAAAGTTCTTTTAAAAATGCTTTTGCATCGACAACCTTAAATGCGTACGAGCCAAAGCCTTTAACTCTAATCATGCCGAATTCGGGATCACGCTTCATAATAGGGTTTGACGTACCCCACTTATAACCGGTAAATTGTTTTGTGTTTACAAAATAAACGTCAACCGCAATAGGTGTTTGAAATCCGTATTTCCACCCTGCGAGTTTTGATAAAATAGGGAAAATTTGTGTATTTAGGTCATAAGTACCCGGAGTGAACACATCACAAATTTCACCTTTATGAACAAAAATTGCAGTTTGCGATTCACGTACGATAAGTTTACTCTTTTGGTTAATTTCCCTACCGCCGTTTTTGAGCGGAAGTTTATAAACAAGAGTGTTTTTACTGTTGTCTGTCCATTCTAATACTTTGAGAAATAATGCCATGACTATACTCCTTTATGTTTTTCCAATATATTATATCACATATTTTATTTTTTTACAATATTTTATACTTTTTTACATTTACTTTTCGGTTTTTTTTTGTTATAATAATAAAAACGCAGGTATAGTACATCGGTAGTATAAGAGCTTCCCAAGCTTTGGAGGTGGGTCCGACTCCCATTACCTGCTCCAAACAGAAAAAAAGACTTACATAAAGTAAAGTCTTTTTTTATTTTATTATGCCAAAATTGCAACAGCAAGTGAACAATACAAAATAAGAGAAGTTGCATCAACAACAGTTGTGATGAAAGGACTTGCAACAACAGCAGGGTCAAGGTGACATTTTTTTGCAAGAAGTGGGAACATACACCCAAAAAGTTTTGCAAGAATTACAGTAATCATTAGTGCTAGTGACACTACAAAACACCTAATGGTTGTATAATCACCAAAACCAAACAAAATTCTATCAATTAAAATTAGTTTACCAAAACAAGCCACTGCTAATGTAAGCCCCAGTAAAATTGAAACGCGAAGTTCTTTCCAAGCCACACGCAAAAAGTCTTTTGTGCTTAATTCGTTTAAAGCAAGAGATCTA
>JAZRVM010000025.1:0-128127 GCA_045599205.1 Christensenellaceae bacterium
CGAAGAGTTAAACGAAGTAAAAAAAGACTTTTTGTCTTATATAAATATGCTAAACAAAAACGGGTACAACGTTTCGACGAGTTTTATTGATTACACAATACCCGACCTTTCGCCGGAACTTTTTTTAACCACTGCGCATTTACCGAAAATTTGCGAATACATTAAGTCCAACCCGAAAACGAGAAAGTATTGTTTAATCAATAAAAACTTGCTTTTAAGTAGCGGGAAAGACACTTTGTTTTATCATCATTGCCACGCAGGGGCAGAAGAATACGTTTATCCGATAATTATTGACGGTAAGCCGATAATGTATTTTAATCTTTCGGGTTACACGAGCGATAACGTAAAGGCACAAGAAAGGCGAAAACGTGCAAAAAATTATTGTGGGGAAAACTTTGAAAAAATGTATTCCCTGCTAAATAAAAACGTACCGACGATAGACACGGCGGAAAGTCTTTTATCTCCCTTTAAGTATATCGTTGAAAAATTGTTTTTTATTTCAAAGGAAATTTTAAGTACAATAAAAGATACGAATAATCGAAGTACGTATTATAATCTTTACGGGAAAATCGTATCACTTATTTATGAACATTATTGTAGCGACAACTGTACCGAGATTATTGCCGACACTTTGGGGTACTCCGTGTCGCATATACGTTTCGTCTTTAAAAAACAAACGAATAAATCCATTTACTCGTTTATAAACGAATATCGGTTAAAACTTGCAAGCGATAAACTGCTTTCGACAAATCTTCCCGTTTCGCTTATCTCCGAAATGTGTGGATTTACCGATTCAAACCATTTTTCCGTTATGTTCAAAAAGGCATACAAAACTTCCCCCACGACGTTTAGAAAAACACAAAAATAAAAACTCGGCAAAATGCCGAGTTTTCTTATTTTCTTATTATTATTTTGTAGCACGAAGAACTGCGTTGATTTTTGTAATTATTTCGTCTTTGCCAAGCCCCGTGTCTGACGACGACATCGTGATATTTTCAACGCCGAGTTTAAGATAGGTCGCAAGTTTTTGTTTTTGCGGTTTTATTGCCGTTTTGGAAAGTTTATCCGCCTTTGTCGCAACGACGATAAACGGTATTTGATAATGGTAAAGATACGTCATCATCATATTATCTTCAACTGTCGGCTCGTGGCGGGAATCGACAAGCATAATCAGTAGTGAAATATCTTGCGTGGACAAAAAAGCGTCCATCAAATTCCCCCACTTTAATTTTTCTTCCTTACTTACTTTGGCAAAGCCGTATCCAGGAAGGTCGGCAAGAACGAAGTCGTTAAAATCAAAGTAATTTATAAGCCTTGTTCTGCCGGGGGTTTCCGAAGTTTTGGCAAGTTTTTTTCTGTTTGCCAACATATTGATAAGCGAACTTTTGCCGACGTTGGATTTTCCCGCAACGGCAACAATCGGCTTATTCGATTGATAAAAATGCTTATCGTCGGCAACACTTACGATAAACGTTGGGTTTGTTATCATATTACTTCTCCAACGCAATGTTAAACACTTCGTCAACGCATTTAACAGGCATAAAGTTGATTTCTTTTCTTATCTCACTTGGAATTTCTTCCAAATCTTTTACGTTGTCTTCCGGTATAATAATTTTCTTTATGCCGAGTCTATAAGCGGCGAGTGCTTTTTCTTTTAACCCGCCTATCGGCAAAACGTTCCCACGAAGGGTGATTTCTCCCGTCATTGCAACGGACTTACTTACCTTTCTTTCGGTAAACGCAGAAAGAATTGCCGTTGCCATCGTTATACCTGCCGACGGTCCGTCCTTCGGCGTTGCGCCTTCGGGTACGTGAATATGTATATCCGTTTTAGAAAATCTCTGTTCGTCGATACCGTACTTTTTGGCATTTGAAAAAATATAACTGATTGCCGTCCTTGCGGATTCCTTCATAACATCGCCGAGTTTACCCGTCAAAAGTATTTCGCCTTTTCCCGCAAAGAGCGAAACTTCGATAGTGAGCGTCGTACCGCCGACCGCTGTCCAAGCAAGCCCCGTAACGGCACCGACTTCGTCATCGGTAAGTGCCTTATCTCTTTGATACTTTACTGCACCGAGATAATTTTTAACTTGTTCGCAGTTTATCGTGCGTAGAGTAAAATCTTTGCCGTCGCACTCTGCGTATTCGGTTGCGACCTTACGAATAACGCTACCGATTTCACGTTCGAGATTTCTTACCCCCGCTTCCATCGTGTAACCTTCGATAACGGTCTTGATTCCGTTGTCTGTAAACTTGATTTGTTCTTCGCTTATTCCGTTTGCCTGCATTTCTTTAGGGACGAGATAACGCTTTGCGATTTCGAGTTTTTCGACGTCGGTATATCCCGTAAGTTCTATTATTTCCATACGGTCAAGTAACGGATACGGTATGGTGTCCATTGAATTTGCCGTCGTTATAAACATAACTTTCGAAAGGTCGTAAGGAATTTCCATAAACCTATCTCTAAACGAGTTGTTTTGTTCGGGGTCAAGCACTTCTAAAAGTGCGCTTGCAGGGTCGCCGTGGATATCCGACGAAAGTTTATCGATTTCGTCAAGCAAGAAAACGGGGTTGGACGTGCCAGCGTTTTTAAGCCCGTAAATAATTCTCCCCGGCATTGCTCCGACGTACGTTCTTCTATGCCCACGGATTTCGGCTTCGTCTTTAACGCCACCCAAACTCATACGAACGAATTTTCGGTTAAGAGCCCTTGCGATTGACTTTGCAACCGACGTTTTGCCTACCCCCGGAGGACCGACAAAACACAAAATAGGTCCGTTTATTTTCTTCGTAAGTTTAAGTACGGCAAGATATTCGACAATTCTTTCTTTTACTTTTTCTAACCCGAAATGGTCGGCGTCTAATATCTTTTTTGCTTCGCTTAAACTCTTGGTGTCTTCCGTAAACACGTTAAACGGAAGTTCCAAAAGGTTGTCAAGGTAATTTAAAATAATGGTGTAATCAGGGGACGAAGGATTCATTTTGCCCATACGTTCCACTTCTTTAAGCGCCTTTTCTTCAATTTCTTTCGGAAGTTTTTTGCTCTTGATTTTTTTAACTAATTCTTCTTCGGAATCTTCGGTATCCCCGAGTTCGTCGTGGATTGCCTTAATTTGTTCACGCAAAAAATATTCCTTTTGGCTGTCGTCGATATTCGCTTTTACCTTTGCGGAAATTCTCTGTTCGAGTTTTGCTATTTCTATTTCTCTTTTTACGAGTGAGCCGAACTCCTTTAACCTATCAATCGTATCGCTGTTTTCGAGTATTTGCTGAATATCACTTTCACGGAAAGGCAAAACGGATAAACAGTTATCGATAAAATCGTTAGAGTCCTTTTGGTCGGTTATCGCTGACAACATGTCTTTCGTAATACGCTTATCTAAGAGTGTATATTCAAAGAAACAGTTTTTTGCAACCCTGAACGACGCTTCACGCTCTATCTCGTCGCATTCGGTATATGAAAGTTCGTTTAAGTCAACGGAAAAATAAGGGCGTAAACTCGTAAACTCGACGATTTTTGCCCTATATAAAGCCTGAACGGAAAGTTTCATATTTCCGTTTGACATCGTGGCAACTTGTTTTATTCTCGCAACGACGCCCACCTTACAAATATCATTTTTTCTCGGTGCGTCGATAAATGCGTTTTTCTGGCTTGCGATAAAAATCTTTCCGTCAGAACTTGCCTTAACCGCTTCGATTGATTGAGACCTACCCACGTCGAAGTTAAGCACGGTTTTCGGAAGTAAAACTTTTCCACGAAGCGGAACCAAAGGCAAATTGAGTTTTTTGCCTTCCTTAACTTCGGTTTCCGTTTCTTTATCTAATTGTATTTCGTTAATTATTTCGTTAGTTAAATCTTTTTCGTCCATATTATTCCTTTATAAGCAGTATTTTTCAAGTAAGTATTTTATCGGCTGGTCGTTAAACGGAACGACAACTTCCTTTGCGACCTTTTTAAGTTCTTCGTTTGCGTCGCCTACCGCAACACCGTACCACTCACCTTGAACGAGCGGAATATCGTTAGTAGAATCGCCCACCGTTATAACCCTTTCGAGTGGGATATTATAATAATCCGCAATTATTTTAACGGCGTTTCCTTTCCCGTATTTAGGGTTGACGGCTTCAATCAAAATATCGGCACCACTGTTAAACACGACGCCATCGGAATATTTGCCGTTCAAAACCGGCTGATACTTAATAACGTCCTCCGGCATAACCATAGCGCATACTTTTTCGATTACTCCGTTGTTTTCGTCAACGGTTTTTATAAGGTCGTCGTTCTTTTCTCCTGCCGTTCCGCCGTGTTCGACGTAAGCGTGCATCAAACCGTTATGTTCTTCCCAGAATCTTTCTCTTCCTATATCAACGGTTATATCGGCGTTTAACTTCCTATAATCTGCAATAATCTTCTTTGCCACGTCCTTATTTAATCCGCCGTTAAAGATAATTTTACTGCTTTCGATATCCAAAATCATCGAGCCCTGATAAGTCGCCACAAGCCCCTTAAACCCAACGTCAAGGCAAATTTTTTGTATCGAATCGGCAACTCTGCCCGTACAAACGACAAACTTACCGCCTTTATCAACAAATTCACGAATAGCTTTAAGCGTGTCTTCTTTTATTCCTTCTTTGGTGCCGAGTGTCCAGTCATAATCGGATATCATCAAGTCAAATTTCATCTCAATCCTTCTTCCGTTAGCGTTTTTATTATTTCGTTTGCAATCTCCGTTCCGATACCGTTTACCGATTTTAATTCTTCGACGGTTGCCGTGGCGATTGCACCGATATCTTTAAATTTTTCAAGTAAGAGTTTGATTTTAATCTTACCGAGTCCGTTAACCTTATTAAGTACCGAAGAAAGCGAGCGTTTATCCCTTAAACTTCTATGGTACGTTATTGCAAATCTATGCGCTTCGTCACGAATACGTTGCAACATTTTTAAGCAGTAATCCCGCTTTGATAAAACTACGGGTTCTTTTTTAAAAAGGGTAAAAATTTCTTCGTTTTTCTCGGCAAGCGAGATAAGGTCGATGTCGGTAATATTTAATTCGTCGAACACTTCCTTAACCGACGATAACTGCCCCTTTCCGCCGTCGATAATCATAAGGTCGGGCTTGGGGAATTTTTCGGGGTCGGATTCAAGCCTTAAAAATCTTCTTCTTAAAACCTCTTGTAAACTTCTGAAATCGTCCGCCCCTTCAAAAGTTTTTATGCGGAATCTTCGGTAACTGTTTCTGTCGGGTTCGCCGTTATCGAATACGACCATACTGCCCACTTTGTCTACACCCGAAATGTTTGAAATATCGTAACATTCCATACGCTTCGGGTAATTTTTAAGCGACAAAATTTCCTTTAACCTTTGGCAGGCAACCGTCGTCATATCGTTTTTATGCTTAATTCTGTCTATCGCCGTGTTTAAGTGTTCTTCGGCGTTTGCACCTGCCATCTTCGCAAGTTCCGCCTTTATGCCCATTTTGGGAAAAACAATCTCGGTACGTTTATTATATTCGTTTTTAATAAACTGCGCAAGTAAATCCGCCGACATTATTTCTTCTTCCACGATTATCTCGTTTGGGACGAGAGAGTTTTCGTTATAATACCGCATAATAAACTGCGATACTGCATCGGACGTGCTGTCGGCACCGCACTCAAAAGAAAAGTTACGTGAGCCGAGCATTCTGCCCCCACGAACGATTAAAAGGTTAATAACCGAGTAAATTCCGTTTTCTCTATAAGCAATTACGTCGGCATTTACGTCCCGACCGAAAGCCGTAACTCTCTTTAATTTAAGTTTATCAAGCCCCACAAATAAATCACGGTACTTTATGGCAAGTTCATAGTCTTCCTTCTCGCTTGCCAAATTCATTTTTTCGGTTAAGAGTTTTTCACAATTTGCCGTTTCGCCCGACAAAAATTCAAGCGTCGCATGAATTTTTTTTGCGTATTCTTCTTCCGAAATAAGTCCGCAACAAGGCGCAGAGCATTTGCCTATATGGTAATTAAGGCAAGGCTTGTCCTTCTTTTTTCGGTCAAGTTTTTTATCGCAAAGACGAAGCCCAAACGCAAGGTTTATCGTTTCGAGAAGTCCGCCGACGGATATTCCGCCCATAAACGGACCGAAGTACTTTGCCCCATCGGACTTGACTTTTCGGGTAACGACCGCCGTCGGGTATTTTTCTTTTAAGTTTATTTTAAGATAAGGATAAGTCTTGTCGTCTTTAAGTAAAATGTTATAGTGTGGCTTGTGCTTTTTAATAAGGTTGTTTTCAAGCGACAAGGCGTCGATTTCACTCGGAGCAATTATATAGTAAAAGTCGGCAACGGCGTTTACCATTGCCTCAACCTTTTGGGTTTTAACGCCCTTTCGAAAATACTGCGTAACCCTGTTTTTAAGGTTTTTCGCTTTACCGACGTATATTATTTTGCCGAATTTGTCAAGCATAACGTAAACACCGGAGTTCGTCGGCAAAAGTTTTACTTTATCTTCAATAATGCTCATAAATATATTATAACATATTATAGAGTAAAAAGACAAGAAAAACAAAAAACACGCAGATTTTACTCTACGTGTTTTTTGATAACTAATTGTATAGTTACTTTGTCCAGTCTTTTATTTGCTTTCCTTCCTTGTCCTTTGCCGAGCCACAACAAATCTTAATAAAGTCAACCAAAGTTCCTATTCCGAACAGACCTACCGCCAATCAATATCCCAAAAATTCGACGCCTTTAAGCAAGACGTCGGAAAGTGTTTCGTTTCGGAGTGAATAAAACACGACTTTGCCTTGCCTTTTCGTTTTAACTGCGTTAAGATTTTTTAAGAGCCGAAGTTGATGTGATACCGTCGTTTGGTTCAGTTTTAACATTGACGAAATATCGCTTACGCACATTTCGGATATCGAAAGTGCCGATATCATACGCAATCTCGTGTAATCGGAAAAAATGGAAAAGAAACTTACAAGGTCGTCGAGAATTTCTCCGCTTGGAACGTAATCCGTTACCAAAGATTGAAGCCTGCGGTCAATCAGTAATTCCTTCATATATTTAATCCCCCGAACATATAATATTTGTACACATATTACAACTAAACGGAATATAATAAAAAGACAAAAAAAGTAAAAAAACAAGTGTTTTTGTTAAAAGGGGGTAAAAATGAATTCAAACAATATCGTTCTTGTTGCACTTTTATTTCTACTTATGAATAACAACACTATCTCGACGACGCAACTTCTTATTCTTTTGGCGCTTCTTTCCACCACAACGGGCACGTGCAATCTGTTTAACAATCAAACGCAAACGACAAGATAATTAAAGTACATAAAAAAAGGCGAAAGCAAATTGCTTTCGCCTTTAATATTTCTTTAATTAAATTACTTAATTTCAGAGAAGTACTTAATGGTTCTAACCATTTGGCTGGTATAAGAGTTTTCGTTATCATACCAAGAAACGACTTGAACTTGAGTCTTGCCGTCAGCCATAGGGATAGCCATAGTTTGAGTTGCGTCAAAGAGTGAACCGAATTTCATACCGATAACGTCGGAAGAAACGATTTCGTCTTCATTGTAACCGAAAGATTCGGTAGAAGCAGCCTTCATAGCAGCGTTGATTTCGTCAACAGTAACAGCCTTGTTTACAACTGCAACCAAAATGGTGGTTGAACCGGTAGCGGTTGGAACACGTTGAGCAGAACCGATAAGTTTGCCGTTGAGTTCAGGGATAACAAGACCGATAGCCTTTGCAGCGCCGGTAGAGTTAGGAACGATGTTCATAGCACCTGCTCTCGAACGACGGAGATCGCCCTTTCTTTGCGGACCATCGAGAATCATTTGGTCGCCGGTGTAAGCGTGAACGGTCGTCATGATACCTGCTTCGATAGGAGCAAGGTCGTTAAGAGCCTTTGCCATAGGAGCAAGACAGTTCGTCGTGCAAGAAGCAGCGGAAATGATATGATCGTCTTTGGTTAAAGTTTTGTGGTTTACGTTGTAAACGATTGTAGGAAGGTCCTTTCCTGCAGGAGCGGAGATAACAACGTTTTTAGCACCTGCATCAATGTGTGCTTGTGCCTTTTCTTTAGAAGTATAGAAGCCCGTGCATTCTAATACAACGTCAACGTCGAGTTTACCCCAAGGAAGGTCTTGAGCTTTAGGACAAGCGTAGATTGTGATTTCCTTTCCGTCAACAGTGATAGAACCAGGAACAACAACAGTCTTACCGTCTTCGCCTAAAACGGAATCCTTATAGGTTACCGTATGACCTTGTGCTACGTAGTTACCTTGCATAGTATCATACTTAAGAAGGTGAGCGAGCATCTTTGGGCTGGTTAAGTCGTTGATAGCAACAACTTCGTATCCTTCGGCACCGAACATTTGACGGAAAGCAAGACGTCCGATTCTGCCGAAACCATTGATTGCAACTTTAGTTACTTTTGACATATTTATGTCCTCCGAAAATTTTATATTATTTAATCTTTTTATATTATATCTTTTTACTATTTTTAAGTCAATTATTTTAAGGTATTTTTTGTAATTTGCGCTTTTTTATTGATTTTACGCAATCTCGCTTATTATTTTAAGTTCTCGGGATTTAAGCACAAAAGGTCGGGAGTAACGAATCTGCCGTCTTTACGGATAAGTTCTCCGTCAAGATAAATTTCCCCGCCACCGTACTTTGGCGTTTGAATTTGCACCAAATCCCAGTGAATTGCCGAAACGTTGCCATTATAACAATCGTCGTAACAGCACCCCGGCGTAAAGTGAATAGACCCCGAAATTTTTTCGTCGAATAAAATATCGCCCATAGGCTCGGTAATATACGGATTGACGCCGAAGGAAAATTCTCCCACGTATCTTGCGCCTTCGTCGGTATTGAAAATCGCCTCTAACTTTTCGGGATAATTCCCCGTTGCCTTAACGATTTTTCCGTCCTTAAAGGTGAGCGAAACGTTTTCGAATTTAACGCCCTGTTCAATGGACGGAGCGTTATAAGTAATAACCCCGTTTACGCTGTTTTTAACCGGTGCCGAATAAATTTCCCCATCGGGAATATTTCTTTCGCCCGAACACTTTTTACTGCCGATACCCTTAATCGAAAAGGAAATATCCGTGTCCTTTGCGATTATATGCACCTTGTCCGCCCTATCAAGCCTTGATTTAAGTGCGTCCATTGCCTTATCCATTTTAGAATAATCAAGGGTACAAACGTTAAAGTAATAATCTTCAAAAGCGTCGGTACTCATACCTGCGCTACCTGCCATACCTTGGTTAGGATAACGAAGCACAACCCATTTGGTTTTTTTAACACGGAGTTCGTGATGAACGGGGTGAGAATAAAGGCTACTTTCAATTTGCATTTTTTCTTCGGGAACGTCCGAAAGTTCGTTTGCGTTTTCCCCGCCACGAATACCGATATATGCGTCCATTTCCGCCATTCTTGCCCCGTCGAATTTAGCACGGAGTTTTGCCTGTTCTTCGGATTGACCGAGCAAAAGTTCACGTGTTACACGGTTATCGTAAATTTCAACGAAAGGAATTGCGCCGACGCCGTACGCTTCTTTTACGATTGCGTTTACGAGCATATAGTCAATGCCCTTGGCTTCGATTAAAACCTTTTCGCCCTTTTTTAAGTCGCACGAATAATGCACGAGAGTTTTTGCAAGTTTAACAATTCTATCATCTACCATAGTTTTTCTCCCTTTAATATATAAAATTATACAACGATATGAAATTTTTATAAAGTATTTTCAGTAAAAATACAAATAAAATACAAAAATAATTGCAAAATAAAGTAAAAAAAGATATAATGTACTTGTTAATATTCAATTAACGGTAATAATATTATTTATTTCGGAGGAAATATAAAATGGCATTGGTAAATACCAAAAAAATGTTTGAACAAGCTTACAAAAACGGTTATGCTATCGGCGCTTTCAACGTAAATAACATGGAAATCGTTCAAGGCATTACGGAAGCTTGTAAAGAAGCAAACGCACCTGTTATTTTACAGGTATCGAAGGGCGCAAGAGCATACGCTAACCACACTTATTTAGTTAAACTCGTTGAAGCTGCGGTTATCGAATGTCCGAATATCCCTATCGTTCTTCACCTTGACCACGGTCCTGATTTCGAAACGTGCAAGGCTTGTATCGACGGCGGTTTCACTTCGGTTATGATTGACGGTTCACACCTTCCTTTCGAAGAAAACATCGAAGTAACGAAAAAAGTCGTTGAATACGCACACAACCACGTTCCTTACGTTACCGTTGAAGGCGAACTCGGAACGCTTGCAGGTATTGAAGACGACGTTAAAGTTGCTCACGGCAACGAATCTTATACAAAGCCTGAAGAAGTTATCGAATTCGTTACGAGAACGGGTGTTGATTCTCTTGCAATCGCTATCGGCACAAGTCACGGTGCTTATAAGTTTAAGCCTGAACAATGCACGAGAAACGCCGAAGGTATTTTAGTTCCACCGGCACTCCGCTTCGATATTTTGGAAGAAGTAAGCAAAAAACTTCCGGGGTTCCCTATCGTACTCCACGGTTCGTCTTCCGTTCCGCAAGAATACGTTAAAATGGTAAACGAAAACGGCGGTAAGATGCCTGACGCTATCGGTGTTCCCGAAGAACAACTCCGTGAAGCAGCAAAACTTTCCGTTTGCAAAATCAATATCGACTCCGACCTTCGTCTTGCAATGACGGGTACGATTCGTCAATTCTATAACGAACACCCTGACAAGTTCGACCCGAGAGGATATCTTAAACCTGCAAGAGCAAATATCAAGGAACTCGTTAAACACAAACTCGTTGACGTTTTGGGTTGCGCAGGCAAGGCTGACGAATGCAAGTAATTTGGTCGATTAGATAAAAAATTTTAAGAGCTTACCGTTTGGTAGGCTCTTTTTTTGTCTTGTTTTTCCTTCGGTTATTATATTTACTTTTTCTTATGAATAGAATAATAAAAAAAGTTAAGGGAAAAAGTTTTGCGTCAATTTTTAAAAACGGTGGCGGTTGTTACCGTATTTTCGGTCAGCGAAAAAGTCTTGGGGTTTTTATATAGAATTTTCTTATCTCGTTCTATCGGCACGGAAGGAATCGGGCTGTATCAGGTTGCCCTTTCTATGTTCGGGCTTATTTTTACCATATCTTGTTCGGGCGTTCCGGTAACCGTTTCAAGGCTTATGACAAAATATAAAGCCGAAAACAAAACGAGTAATATAAACAAGGTAATAACTGCGGGATTTTGTACCACTCTGTTCGTTGCCCTACCGCTAACGTTATTGATTTTGATTTTCAAAAATAAACTTTCGTTTTTGTTCGCCGATAACCGTTCGCTTGATATATTTTTGCTGATTTGTCCGGGGCTTATCTTCTCTGCGATTTATTCGGTTATGCGTGGAGTGTTCTGGGGAAGCAGGGATTTTCTTCCGTACTCCGTCATCGAACTTTTAGAAGAAATCGTCATGATACTTTCGGGTATCGTGCTTATTTCTCTTTCGACAAGTGCCTTTTCGGGAGCGTACCGTGCGGGCGTTGCCGTGCTTATTTCTTACGCCTTTTCGTTTACGGCGTCGATAATCGTTTTTATAATAAGAAAACATAAACTCGATAACCCGTTAAGCGAGTTTAAGCCCCTTTTATCTGCGTCGATACCCATAACGTCAATGCGAACGGCGAGTTCGTTTGCCGTGTCGTTCGTGTCGGTTATTTTACCTATACGTTTAATTTCGGCGGGATTTACCGAAAGCGAAGCGATAAGTATGTTCGGGGCGGCGGCAGGTCAAACCGTACCGCTACTAACTATTCCGACGACGCTTATAAGTTCGTTTACGATAGTCCTTATTCCCGAAATTTCACAAAACTTTTACGCCAAAAAATACCATTACCTTAAAACGGACATAGAAAAAGCGATAAAACTTTGCCTCGTTCTTTCCTGCCTTTTCGTGCCGATTTTTTGCGCTCTCGGTAACGAAATAGGAATACTCGTTTTTAAGAGTAAACAATGCGGGGAATACCTTACGGTTTCAAGCTTGCTTATGGTGTTTATCGCCACGTCGAATATCACGACGAGCATACTTAACTCAATGGGATTTGAAAACAGAACGCTTATATACTTTATGATAGGCGGTGCGCTTATGCTTTTGTCCATTTGGTTTTTACCGAAGTTTATAAATATTTACGCTCTTCTTTTGGGTTTTTCCTTCGTTTACGTCGTAACGACTGTTTGTAACTTAATTTTATTAAACAAAAAATGTAAAGAAAAGCCTTGCTATATTAAATTTATGCTATCACTTTTTTTAAGCATAATTCCGTCAACGCTGTTCGGTTTTTTACTTAAAAATTTAATGATAAAGGCGGTCGGTTTAATTCTCGCCCTTATTATCACGTCGGCATCTATATTTATTTTCAACGTACTTTTATACCTGACGCTTGGGCTTATCGACGTCGATATGATTAACCTTGTAAGGGAAAAAATATCTAAACCCAAGCAAAAAATAAGTCCCGAAATTTAATCGGGACTTAAAATTTTATTTTGTAACGAACGTCATACACGAGTGAGAAGGGATTTTCGTCTTATAAAGATATCCGTCCACACGGAGATAAACGATTTGATCAAAATCCTTTGCGTTTTGGCAAACGGTTACGACGCTTCCGTCGGGATTCTTAAATGCAACGGCGGATAAAGAATTGACGTATAAACTGGTGTTAATAACCTTTGCGCCTCTACTTACGAATTTGCCGATATGACCTATATAGTAATAAAATAAATCAAATATGAACGTCTTTTCTTCTTTAACGTAATAAGCAGGTGCGTCGCAATATATTCCCCTGTTTACTCTGTTGTGGAAAGGTCCGTTTTCGCCGTCAAGCAATAAGTTCCAGTAAACGTAAGCGTTTACACCACCGTTATAACAGGTTATCATATCGCTCATATACGTTTCGGCGTGTGCCGTCATATAATTCGTCGGCAAGCCTTTTTGGTTACTTCCGATACAGCACTCGCTTGCAATTTGAAGCTTATTCGGGAAAACCTTTCTTACTGCTTCGAGTTCGCCGTAATGTTCGCCCGAATAAAAATGGTTTGCGATACCGTCGCAATACTTTCCGTTCTTGCTGTTAAAAATCGCCTTCGCTCTTTCGTATTCTCTTTCACGACAATGGTCATAGCAGAGAATCTTTATACCCGTCTTTTTAAGTTCTTTTCCGATATATCCCAAAAATTCCGCTTCGTCTTGAACGGAATAATTGCAAGACTCCCATATTTGGGCGTGGCGGGGTTCGTTTTGCATGGTTATTCCCCAGATAGGAACGCCTGCCTTTTTATATTCTTCGGTAAACTTTTTAATATACTTTGCCCAAAGCGGATAATACTCTCTTTTAAGGTATCCGCCTTCGATACGGCTATCGTTGGTCTTCATATACTTTGGTGGCGACCACGGCGAAGCAAAAACTTTTAAGTCGGCGTATTTTTGTGCGTCGAGTACCATAGGGATAATTTTTCCCTTATCGTGGGAGATATCAAAACTCTCTAACGTTTCGTCCCCTTCACGAACGTAAGTGTAATCATCGACGGAAAAATCGCAACTGTTAATCGAAACCCTGCCGAAGTTTAACCCTATTCCCTTATCTTTATCAAAGAAACTTTCGATAAATCTCTTTTGTTCTTGCTTCGGAAGTAAAAAATAATTTACGGCAGACGCTTCGGTAAAAGCCCCGCCGATACCCTCGTACGTTTGATACTCTACGTCGGAGTGAACGTTAAGTAGGTAAGCTTCAACGTCGTTCTTCTTTTTTTCGATTGAATCCATAACGTCGGCATCGACGTAATCTATTTTGCCGTTATAAACGTTTTCGATTCTTTCCGTTCCGTTTGCTTTCGTTAAATAAACTTTTAATTCCATTTTTTTATATTCCTTTTTATTGTTTTGAAAAAAACTTACCGTTTTGTATTTTTTTAAGTGCCGAATAAATTAAAATCGAAAGGGTTAAATTTATCGCCATATTAAGTATCTGGTAAGGAAGCCTTACAATTAAGTATGCAAAAAACGTTTTCTTACCAAGTCCGTACATAAGAAAAAGAGCAAAAGTGTTAAGCCCCGCTGTACAAACGATTAAGGTAAGCACGAAGGAAATAACGGTTTTTAATATTCCGTTTCCCTTAAAATAAGAAAAAATCACTCCGGGGATAAATCCCAAAAGTCCGCTTGCAATTCCTATTAAAGGGTTGTACGCACCGGCAGGCATTATTATTGCCCCGAGTAAATCACCGATAAATCCCGTTAAAAATCCGCATTTCGCACCGAGCAAAACCCCTGCGAAAAAACAAACCGTAATAACGGCGGAAAGCCCCGAACTCGGCGTAATAAAGTAGGTTAAAATATTAGCCACGAAACACAAACTCGAAAAAAGTGCGGTATAGCATATTCTTTGCGTGTCCGAAAAGTTATTACTTTTCTTGGGTTTTTTTATGGAAAAAAACACGAGAATAAAAACCAGTACGGCTAATAAAAGCAGGTAATAATACCACTCCGAAATAATGTTTTCGAAAACGGACGCAAAGTCAAACGCCTTTAATGTCAGTAAATTCGTCATAAAAAAATCTCCCCAAAGTAGAGAGACCGATATCGCCGAAAATTCGGCATAATAGCGGATGCGAAATGGCATCGCAAGGCAAACCTTTCGTTTACAAACAACATCCCGTTTTGTAACACTTTACGCACCATCTCTACTCTATCTTGTTTTAATAAACTATATCACTATCAGTTCTTTTCGTCAAGCAATAGAATAAAAAAAACGCAATTTGCAATAATAAAAATATGGCAGTAACTTTTATAAGAACGCTCATTATTTTTATCGTTTTGCTTATCGTTATAAGGCTTATGGGTAAAAGGCAAATAGGCGAAATGCAACCCTTTGAATTTATAATAACGCTCATTATCGCAGACCTTGCATGTATTCCGATGGCAGACGTTTCAATCCCCTTGTTTTACGGAATAGGGGCAATTATCGGCGTGTTTATCCTGCATCAGATTTTATCCCTACTCGAACGGCTCGGTCCGAAAGTAAACAAAGTTATGTCGGGAAAGCCAAGCATCGTTATCGACAAGGACGGCGTAAATATTCTCGAACTTAAAAAAAACAATATGGATGTAAACGACCTTGCGGAGTCTATGCGTGTGCAGGGGTATTTTTCCTTCGACGACGTATATTATGCGATATTCGAATCGAACGGGAAACTCTCGGCACTTGAAAACAGCAGTAAATCCGTCCCCACGAATCAAATATCTTTTCTTATCGTAAACTGCGGGAAAATCGACGAAAAAAACCTGAATAAGCTTAACCTTTCACGCAACGAAATACACGGGTTTTTACAAAAGAATAAAATTGAATTAAAAG
The DNA here is from genome assembly GCA_045599205.1 of Christensenellaceae bacterium. Taxonomy (GTDB): domain Bacteria; phylum Bacillota; class Clostridia; order Christensenellales; family Borkfalkiaceae; genus UBA1259. Next base: position 15,389 of record JAZRVM010000025.1, read on the forward strand.
ACGTGGAAGTTATGACCGTTGATAATAACGGAAGGACATACTTAAAACAAAAAAACAATCCGTATAAAATTTTATACGTAAAGGAGAACAATGATTAAATCGGTTATAACGACTATTTGCGCCGTAGTAATTTTGGCGGTCGGCGTGGTTTTTGAAAACTTCTTCGTTCAAAAACAGTTCGTCGAATTACAACAAAATTTTACAGAGCTTTACAATTTAACCGAAAACCAAAGCGCAACGGCTGACGACGTAATCTCCGTTCAAACCGACTGGCACGACAAGAAAAAATATCTCCACGCATTTATTCCGCATAACGAAATAAAGGAAATCGACCTTTGGATTTCGGAAACGATAACCCTAATTAAAGATAAAGAATGGCACGACGCAATTTCCAAAATTCAAGTGTTACTTGACCTGTCGAGAGAAATTCCGAAAACTTTTTTAATAAGTTTTGATAATATTTTGTAACTAAAAAACCAAGCCTTTAGGTTTCGTTTTCTTTTATTTTTCTTTCGTTTTTGGAATACACGCACCCGCAGTAATCTTGTCGGTACAGTCCGTACTCCTTTGATAGCGTGATTGAGCGCAAATACCCGTCGTGCTTTTTAAAATCGCTCGGCAAAAATTTAACTTCCGTTTCGTTTTCCACTACTTTACCGATTTCGTTTATTTTGTGGCTATTTTTAAGCGGGCTTACCGTAAGCGTCGTTGCAAAGAAATCAAACCCGAGTTCTTTACACTTTTGCGCAGTTTTTTTAAGCCGTAAATAAAAACACTCGTCGCACCTTAATCCGCCTTCTCTTTCTTTTTCAAGCCCTTTTACCGCACGATAATAATCGATACTGTCGTGTTCTTCGCTTATTACGTCAACCCCCAAGAGTTTACATAATCTTATCTGTTCGTCACGGCGTTTATTATATTCGTCGTCGGTATCGATATTCGGGTTATAAAAGTAAACGGTCAACTTAAAATAATCTTTTATCCTTTCAATACAAGCCGACGAACAAGGAGCGCAACAGCTGTGAAGCAAAAGCGTGGGTTTTCCCTTTAACTTTCGGATAATGTCTTGCATTTCTTTTTCATAGTTTACGTTATTCATAAGACGATTTCTTCTTTAACGATTTCTCCGTTATTGTTTATAAGGGTAAAGGCCCTTCCGCCTGCCGAAATAACCTTGGTCATTTTTCCGTCGGTAAATTCCACGGCACAATTATTTTCGATAGCGAGTGCGCTTTCGATATTGTTTTTTTTCATATTTTCAATAAAATCTTTCTCTCTGTCGTCAAAATGCGGGCACATCGTTCCGCTTAAAATATTAAGCCCTTCTTTTAAGACGTACTCACTGCTACTGCCACGCATAATCAAATAATCCGTGTACATTTTCGTAAACCAACAAATAGCACCGGCAGATAGCCCGACGATGATTTTCCCATTATTATATGCGTCGATTAAAAGTTTATCGATTCCCGTTTCCGCCCATTTATTCAGCATAAAAACGGTATCTCCGCCACCGATATAAATTGCGTCGGCGTTGGCGATTTTACCCTTTATTCTCTCGATATCCATTTCTCCGTAAACGATAAGGGCAACTTCGGCTTTTATGTCGAAAACCGACGTGTACGTCTTTCTGAAGCTGTTAAAATACGGCATAGAGTCGTGCGACGCCGTACCGATAAAAAGCATGTTCGCACGGTTTTCCCCTGCGTGAATTTTGGCAAGCGAAGCAACGTACCTGTCTATACTTAACGTGGTTTTGTTTTTAATCTCACCACCGCCGATTGCGATTATTCTTTTGTTCATTGTTCTCCCAAAATAAAAAAGTTAGATATCACTCTAACCCTTCTATTATTTTTTTTGCGTTTTTACTAAACAGTTTTTCGGCAACGTCTTCGCCGTACTTTTTGGTTATAACGTTCTTTGCATCAAGCAAGTAATTTTGTCTGTAATCGTGAATATCGGAACTGATAAAGTCGACAAGATTGTTTTTAATCAACGAGTGAACGAATCTTTTAACCTTAAACCCGCACTTCCCGCAAACGGATTCGGCATTGACTTGAATAAGCCCGCCTTCGGCACGGATTTCTCTTGCCACCGTTATATCAACGCCCTTGTATCTTTCTATATGAGCGACGATGGGAATAAAACCTTTTAACTTTAATTCGTAAACGATATCGGCCATTTCGTCGTTACCCGAAAAATCAAATTCCAAAAGGATATATTTTCCACCGCAAATTCTATTTACTTCTTCGTTAAATGCCGTTTGATAATTTCTGCCCGATATATGGACTTCCCTTCCGAGATATAGCCCGATATTCAGCCTCTCTTTACTTGCCCTGTTTTTTAGGGCTTCGTAGTTTTTGTAAATAACTTCCCTTCCCGCCTTAAAACTGCCACGGTAATGTGGAGATAAAATTACGTCGGTAACGCCGATATTTATTTCGGTTTTTAACATGCCGATACTGTCCGAAAGGGTTTTTGCGCCGTCGTCAACACCGAATAAAATATGTGAGTGAATATCAATCATTTACTTTTTTACTTTTTTTCTTTTTATCTTCTTCGGTATCTCTGTAATAATTGTATTTTTTATTGTAGTAATAGTACCCGTCGCCGTACTTGTCTTTCTTTCTGTCGTACATAGAAAAAACAGTACCCAAAATGTTTGCGCCGTTCTTTTTAAGTTCCTTTATTGCTTCACCAACCTGACTTTTGGTCGTCGAACCGTAAGCGACAAGGAAAATAACCCCGTCCGATACTTGTGAAATATGAATAAAGTCGGAAACTTGTAAGACAGGTGCGCAATCCACCAAAACGTAATCGTAACTGTCCCTTAATTCCTTGATAAGGGACTTAAACTTTCCGCTCGTTAAAATAACCGACGAATTATAAGCATTAGAACCCCTTGTAATAACTTCGACGTTTTTATACTTGGTTTTTTTGATTATTTCCTCTTTGGTAAGTTCGCCACGCATAAAATCCGTCAAACCCTTTTCACGTGAAATATTGAATTTCTTGTGCATTTTCGGTTTTCTGAAGTCAAGATCGATGACGATAACTTTTTTGTCCGTAAGTCCCAAACTTACGGCAAGGTTCGCCGTAATCGTGGTTTTACCTTCCGATGCAACGGAAGATTCGATTTGAATAACCTTTTTCGTGCCGTCTGCGTTAAGATAAAGCAAATTATCTTTAAGTCTATTGTAGCCTTCGCTATGGCTTGAATAACTTTCGGAAACGACGATAGTTTCATTGTCTTCGTCAAACGCATCTTTTTTCAATAATTTTTTAAGAAAGCCAAAACTCATATTTTTCTCCAAAATCCTTTGTATATGTTTTTTTAACTGTAAATAGGCGTATAACTCGTCTTACAGGAAACTTTTATTTCAAGCGTTCTAAATTCCCCGAACGTGTCGCTGTCAAAAACTGTGTCGGCTGTTATTTGAACGGCAGTACCCGTTGTGTAACAGTAAAGTCCCTTTAACGAGAAATCCGAACTGTAATCGCTTGTTATCCTTAATTTCGAAAAATCGAAATCAAGCTTTTCGCCGTAACCGACTTGTGTTTCAATCGTCTCCGTGCTTCCGTTATATTCACATTGAACGGTTTCCCTTACCATAGGTCCATCGGCAACAAGCCTGCCTATAACGTCACAACTTAAAACGATGCGAACGGAAAAATCTTGTTCGAAAAGTGCCTTTAATACGATACTCTCGCCGTAATTTAACGTTGTGTTTAAGTCCACCTTTTCCTTTCCGTTAAACCAACCTATAAACAAGAACCCTTCTTTACTCGGAGTGGCAAGCGACGTCAACTTTCCGCCGTACGTAACCGTAACCGCTTCAATTTCTTCAACACCACCGACGTTACCGTCACTTAAGTCGAAAGAAACGTTTACCGTTCCATTTGACCAAACTGCGTAAAGCGTCGTATCCTGAACTCCGTCAAAAACCTCACGGTCCTGATACTTAACGATACCGTTCGGGGTTTCTGCCCAACCCATAAAGTCGTATCCTTCCTTCGTGAAGGAGTTTTTGTTTAGTGCGTGCGACTGACTTTGCGACGTCAACACAAGGTCAAGCATTCTTCCCGTACCGCCGTTTGCGTTAAAAGTAACTACGGTTTCACGGTTATAATATAGAGATAAAACAAGCGTGCCGTTAGGCGATATCGTACCGCTTTTTACACCAATAGCCCTATCTAAAGCATAATGGTCGTAAATTTTCGGAACGGCTTGAACAACCGTAAAGGCGTTTCCGGAAAGATTTTCCGTTTCAAACAAATCGTATCCGCCTTGACCGTTTTCAAGGTAATGTTTTATTGAGTAATCCGAAACGACGCCTTTATAAATGGCAAAAAGTTCCTTGTTGCCGATACCACCGACGTACTGCCCGCAATCGGCATATAATACCTCGCCGTCAGGACTTTCTGCCCAACCGTCCAAAACGTAATCCGTCTTTGCAAACGTTACGGTAGGAAGAGTAATCGTTTCGCCGTACTTAACCGAAACGGACTGCATTTCGCCTTGTCCGCCGTTAGCGTTAAAAGAAAGCGTGTAAATTTTGCCTTCCCACACGGCTTCAAAGGTACGGTCGCCGTAAGACCCTTCGTTAATCGTTACCGTTTGAACGGGCCTCATATCGTTTACACCCTTCCAGCCAAGAAAATTAGAGCCTTCCTTCGTAGGATTGATAAGAGTAAACGACGGCGAAGTAATGTTATACGACGTTGGATTTTCGCCGTCAACAACTCCTCCGTTTAATTTGTATAAAACCGTATAAGAACGTAATTTCCACTTTGCCGTAACGGTCGTACTTTCGGTAAGCGAATCGATATCAACGTCCCATCCGTCGAACTCATAACCCGTTTTAGCATATCTCGGTTCTTTTATCGCCCTACCCGATTTGACCGTTTGAACTTCGTCTCCGGAGATAAGTGTTCCGCCGTCAGCCGTAAAAGTAACGGTAAAAGATTCTTTTGACTTTATTCCCTGACAAGCACAAAAAACGCTCGCAATCAAACAACACGAGCATATTGTCAGTAAAAAAACGAAAAACCTTTTCATACTTTTCTCCGAAAATTCTTCCTTCCGTAATATTATATAATAATATTATCAATAAGTCAATACATAATTTACACTTGGTATTTACTCATCAATTTCAAAATCATTGAAAGGTCGTCGTTTATTTCTCCCCTATCGGTATCGGAAATATTACCGCACTCTGCCTTTTTCATTTTTACGCAAAAATCGTTTATCCTTTTCTTTTCGTCCACGTTAAGACTGCAATCTTTTAATTTTTCGATAACTTTTTTAACGTGTGAAAAGTCTATTTCGCTTCTTAATCTTTTGTTTGACGTTTGGATTTTTTCAAGCGTTTCACGGCTAACGGTTACGTCTTGCGGTTTAACTGCCGATTCTTTTATTTGCTTGTCCATTTCTTTTACGAGCCGTATTGCTTTTTCGTTATTAAAATTGTCTTCTTTGGGTTTTCCTGCTTCGAGTATTCCACGAAAAAGAAATTCAAAAGAAAGAAACGTCGCCGTGTATCCGAACACGTAAAAGACGTTTTCTTTTTTTATAAGTAAAACAGATAAAATAAACAGCGTCAAAAAAACACCGAAGTTATCGATAAATACCGTTTCCTTATAGGAGGTGTTTTTGATTTTTAACCAAACTTTCGTGATAACGAACAAAACAAAAAGAAACGCAAGACCGCATAATGTAATCATAAGCGAACTTACGTTTCCCAAAAAATCAATAAGTAGCGATTCAAAATTTTTCATTACAATTCTCCGTTTTTTATAAATATTACAATAACATTTATGTCGAATTATAACAATAATCTCAAAATTTCATCGCATATTGTTCTTTATACTTTATACCACTCCCCCGAAATAATCGATACGATATAGGTTTCGACCTTTTCGATTTTCAGTATCTTTTGAACGGCACTTTGATAAAGTTTTAACTGCTTACGGTAACTTTCAATCAGTTTTTCTTTTTTCTTTGAGGAATACTTATAATCCACTATTACCGCCCTGTCGCCGTCAATCATCAAAAGGTCGATTATCCCTTGAACCAAAACGTCGCTTTTTGTGTCAACGTCTAAAACTTCTTTTGCGGAAAGAGAAACGATAAAACTTTTTTCTCGGTAAATCTTTTTGTTTTTAATCATTTCCCCGAATTTCCCGGTAACGAGTTTTTTAATCGGTGAAATTATGCTTTTTGCAATCTCATAATCGATTGCCTTGTCGTTTACCATTTTCTTAACTTGTTCGTCAAAACTTTCCGACCCGTTAAAATCATATAGTTCCAAAATCTTATGTGCGGTCGTTCCGAATAAAGGATTTTGCCCTTCTTCCTTTTCGTCATAGAGTTCGAAAACTTCGCCTTCGGAATTTTTTGCGTCTTCGCTATCGGACTTTAATGCCGACGTAACACTGCTTTTTATCGGAAGCGTGGTGTCGGCGATGTTTTCGTACTTAAAGTTAAGTTTTTCCTTTAACTTTTTAACTTCGTCCGAATCGATATTTGCGAACCGAATTTCGAGTTTGTCTTTTTCTCTGTTACTTGAACTTAATTTCGCCAAATTCTCTTCGCTAAAACTCTCGAACTTTTCCAGCTTTTCGGGGATAAAATCACAAAAACAATTTGCCGTTTCGTAATTATCTTTTCTCTTGTCGTTTTTGTCGCAATAAATAAGGTGAAGCGAATACTCGGCACGTGTTAGGGCAACGTAAAAAAGACGCATTTCTTCTCTTGCCCTTTTTATCTTATTCTTTTCTTTTATTTTTTCACGGAACAACGTGTCATACTTAAACTTCTTTTCGTCATCAAAATAAAGGGTTACAAGTCCCAAGTCGCCATCGGTCATAACCGTTTCCGAATCGTCGGCTTTATTAAAAGGAGATTCTAAAAACGGCACGATACAAACGGGATATTGAAGTCCCTTTGACGAGTGCATGGTCGTAATCTGAACGGCGTCCTTTACCGTACGTGGTGAAATCGTAACGGGGTTTATTTCGATGTCGTTAATAAACTCCGCAACGGTTTTTTCTCCGTTTTCGCCCGATGCGGACACCAACCTGTTAACACGCTTGATTTTTTCTTCGCCGTTGCGTTTCGAAATGACGTGCGCCGAATAATCGCTTTCTCTTATAATCTTTTTAAGCACTACTTTCGCACTGTTAAAATCGGCAAAATCTCTTAATTCGTCAATATATTCTTTGAACTTTTTTACCCTGTCGTGAAGTTCGTGTTCAGTATTTATAAGCGCATATTTTACACTGCTTAAAAACAAATTTTCGTAAGTCTTTTTATCCTTCTTTTCTCTTTTTGCATAGTCCTTATAGGCGTTAGCGAGAACATATAGGTCAAGTTCGGTAAACCCACCGATAGGGCTTTTCATAACCGTTGCAAGCGGAATCGGATTTTCAAAACACGTAATAAGTTTAAGCGTGTTTATTAAAACCGCAACTTCCTTATAATCGTTTATTTCCGTTTCGACCTTCGAAATCACCGGAATATTGTATCTAATAAGGTCCTTGGCTAACTGCGTTGCCTTACCGTTTGACCTTACCAAAACGGTAATATCTTTATAACTTACCTTCTTAAACTTTTTGGCGTTATCCGAAACTTCGGCAAAAGCGTCGTAGTACTCTTTCCCGAGTTCGTCGAAAATAATTTCGGCAACTCTTTTCCCCGTTTCGGAAACGTCCTTTTCGGTAGCCGTTTTCGAATCTTCGATAATGTCGTAAACTCTCGGAAGGTCGTCTTTTACTTCGTCGCCACACGGGTCGATAATGTTTTCGTCGTGTTTATTCTGACCGTCTAAAAGCGTATCGGTTGTGTCGTCCGAATCGCCTTCTTCCGATTTCCCGCTTATATAGTGGAAAAACGCTCTGCCGTCGGCAGGCTTATCCGGCGTTCCTTCATACTTCCCCTTGTAATTGAGTTTTGATAACTTGTAATCGAGCCCAAAGGAAGATACCGTCATACAGTATTCGAAAATCTCGTTTACGGCGTCAACGACTTTTTTTGCCGAACGGAAATTATAGTTAAGTCCTTGTGCACCGCCTTTTTTTTCGAGTTCGATTTGCTTATTATAAAACTGTTCGGGATTCGACCCCCTAAACCCATAAATGCTTTGTTTTAAGTCGCCGACCATAAACGTGTTGTCGTTATTTATCTTTTCGAGTATTGCACTTTGAACGTCGTTTACGTCCTGATATTCGTCGATAACGATAAACTTATACCTTTCCCGAATTTGCTTACGTACTTCGGGATTATTTAAGATAATAAGCATATATTTTTCAAGGTCGTTAAAGTCCAAGACGTTTTCGTCTTTTTTAAGTTTTTCGTAATTATCCTTAAAACGGCACAGAACCGATATAAAGTCCGACAACTGCTTTTTTACCTTCAAAAAATATTCGTCGTTTTCTTTTTCGGTCGGTTTAATGAATTTGGAATACTTATTGTGTTTTTCTTTTATTTTTGTAACCGTATCGACAAAATCGCAAAACGGAATTTTTTTCTCGGGTTTAAGATTGCCCACCTGCTTGTTAATATTGATATTCGGTATAGAAACGTACTCGTAAATATCTTTTGCCTTCAACATTTTTTCCGTCACGGCTATTGCTGTTTTATATTTTTCCGTCGTTTTTTCCGTAAGCCCCAACCCGTCAAGCGTCTTTTCCAAAAGTTTTTCTTCGTCGTAACACTCTTTAATTTCCAACGATAATTTTTCCCACAAAAGGGCAAGTTCCGCTTTGACGTTTTCTTCGCTTACCGTTTCGAGAGATTTTTTTATTTCGTCGTCAAAACTAATCTTCGACGTCAAATAAGAATAAACGGAAACAATAATTTCTTTTAAGTCTTTGCCGTATCTTGCGTTTGTCAAAATAAACGATTCGTGAAGTTTTCTTTGGTTTTCGTCGTTTGAATTTTTAAAAGAATAAAAATCGGAAAAAGTTTTTTCCATTGCAAGGTTAATAAATTGTGCTTTCTTTTCGTCGTCAACAACGCTGAATCCTGCGGAAACGTCAACTTCCGAAAAAAACCGCCTTATCGTTTTGGCACAAAACCCGTGAATGGTTCCGACGTCGGCGATAGATAGGTCGGCAATGGCTTCTAATATTGTCGAATCCCCCGTTTCGGCAAATTTTTCTTCAAGCTTACTTTTAAGCTTTATCTTCATTTCGGACGCTGCCGCTTCGGTAAAAGTCAGAGCCAAAATTTCGCTTATTTTCGTTTTGACTTTATTTCCGTTTTTATCTTCGTGTACTTCCGACAAAAGACGAATAAGTCTTTCAATCATAATGAAAGTTTTTCCGCTTCCTGCCGAAGCTGAAACGATTAAATCTCCTTCGTTATGCTCGTATATTTTTTGTTGGTCAGGTAATAAACTCATTATTCGTCCTCGTTCGTTTCGTTTTCCAAAGCCTTTTTAAAGTAATCGTCTTTAACGCTTTTATTTTTTCTCTCGCTAATAAACTCGTTATCGCAAATACCCTTATATTGACAGTATTTACACGAATTATTACTCGGAGTCGGCATAATAAAACCTTCCGTCATACAATCAACGCCTTTTTTTGCAAGTGCTTTCGAATAATCGATAACGGCGTCAAAGTCTTCTCTGCTTCTCGTCGTTTTCCCGTTTCCGTGGTTATTTACCGACAAAAACGAGTCGGGGCCGCTTACGCTTTCAAGTTCATTTATGGTATCATCGTCGTCAACCGTGATTCCTTTAACTTTAATCTTGCTTTTTTCACTTTCTTTTATGTAATCGTCTTTTATCGGGAAGTAATACATTCCGACGACTTCTTCGTTAGGGTTTTTTGCTTCGTTATTTTTTCCGCCTAAAACGGCATTTGCGTAAAGCGGTAACTGCATTTTTAAGCCGGTATATAATTCGGTATTTGACAGCGACAAATTTTTAGTCGTTTTATAATCGACAACCATTATTTTATCGTTGTATCTGCCGATTCGGTCAATTACTCCTTCCGCCTTAACTCCGCCAAGGTCAATCGCACGGTAAACACCGCTGTCTTTATACGACACTTCCAAATCGGTTGCGCTTGTTTTAAAGCAAGAATTATTATTTAATGCGAACATCTTTTTACAAAACTTTCTCGCTTTTTCGATTTCCCTTTCGGCTTGGCAAATGGACTTATTGTCAACGAAAAATCTTTTGTACTCATCCTTTGATTTGGTTTTTTCAACAGCACCCAAAAAACAATTATCAAAGTCGTTTTCTTTTGACAAAAGCGTCATAAAATTCCTTAAAATGTCGTGTGCAAAATTACCCGTATTGTTTGAATTGAGTTCGCCCGCTTCCCTGTCGGTTATACCAAGACGATTTTTCAAAAACATTTTATAAGGGCAATGATAATATTCTTCTAACGCACTTACCGAAATTTTATTCCCGACGATAGAAATATCCCTTTCGCCGTCATTTAAGCGATTGATAATTTGTACTTGTGCCCCGTCCGAGATTTCCTTTGCCTTTTTTGTTAATTCCGTTGCGAAATAATAATTGTTCGCCAAAGAAAAATCAACGTTCTCTCCGTTAAAGTAATTACCGCAATCTTTTGCAAAGGTATTAAGTGCCTGTCTTTCCGTCAAGTAGCCGTCGGAAAATCTTTTCGAAGGAATATTGAAACAGTTTTTCAAACTCGTTATAACTTCACTGCAATTATTTTGTTTTCCGTCTTCGGAAAATTTCGGGTATGATAAATAAAGTGCGTTTCTGAAAGAAAACGTCGCAATTCCGACGCTTTCTCTCGCCCTTCTGTTTACGACCTGAATCTTCGGTTCAACCGTAACGTTTTTCATTTCCATCGCTAATATGTCGTTATCGGATAAAAGTGCAACGTCCTGCTGACAAGTCGGCACTTCTTCCGTTAGCCCAAGCATAAAAAGCGTATCTGCCGAAACGTTGGAACTTTCCTTAAAAAGTCCTATAAACACAGCGTCGCTTTGTTGTGGTAAAACGGAAACTTCGAGTGCATAAATACCGAGCATAAAAAGGTTTTTTCTCTCGTCATCGTCGATTTTCGTTTCGCCGATAATCGTATCGATTTGAGATAAAACCCCACTTATCGCCTGGTAACTTTTACTGTTAAAATCGGAAAATTTCTTCGATAAACTCGCTCCGATTAAGTTTTTTTTCTCATACGTAAACCCGCCGACAACCCTTTCGGCGTCAACGATTTCAAGCATTTCCAAGTCTGTTTTGGCACGTAACGCCTTCACTATTTTTTCCCTGAACGATTCAAACTCCGAAAGAGAATACTCGTCGGGAACAAATGAAAACGGCTCTAAAATTTTCTTGTAATTTATCCCGAATTTTATCAAATAATTTTCAAAACAGTCGGAAAACTGTTTGTCACCGCTAATAATGGGGTTTTTGAAAAATTCACAAACTTCTTCTCGCCTTAATCCACGCTTTTTCGCATTGTAATAGGACAGAATAAGCCTTGTCAACGGGTGAGATGCATAACCCATCGTCTTATCCAAAAAATACGGAATATCAAGGTCTGAAAACACGCTTTCGATATCGTCCGCATACCTTAATGTATCGGGAACGGCTATCGTAAAATCACGGTACCTTTTGTGATTGTTTATTACCTCGCTTTTAATAATTTCCCCGACTCTTTCAACCTCGTCGAGAGTATTTTCCGCCGTAATCGTAAAAATAGAGTCCACAGTCGTTTTGTCTTCTTCACGCTTGATTCTTTTTTTCGGCAAAAAGAGATTATCCCGAATAAACTTATTTAACGGCTGTAATTCACTTTCGCAAGCGTTTTCGTTATAACGAATAGATAAGCCTTCCGATTCTAACTCTTCGCACATTGTCTTAAACGCCAAAATGGTTTCGTTTTGATAAATACTTTTATTATCCCCGCCGACAAGCACCGCATTAACGCTCTTTGCCTTTTTGATTAAACTTTTTACCGTCCTTCTCGCCTGTGCGGTAAACGAAGAATAACCGACGAAAATAACGTCGGCATTCTCCAAACTCTCGTCTTCGTCGATAATATCAGGCAACATATTAAGCCCGTTATTTTGGTCGTAATACTTCGGATTTTCTTCGGAGTAAACCTTCTTGTCGCCGATTAAAAAGTCGTTATACCCTTCGTATATGGCACAAATATCTTTTAGTTTTTTATTAAGTATGCCACCTATTTTAGGCAACAAGTCTTTTAAGTCCTTTGTGGTAACGTTTGCGCTTTTAAGTTGCTGAATAAGTTCGTAAACGGTTACTGACAGGCCTTTTTTATTATGCTTAAAACTTTCGAGTTCCGTGTTTTCGATAATCCTTTTAACCGCCATAATCGAGCCTTCTTTGGTTAAGACGTTGGGTATCGAAACTTTTGAATGCAAAAACTTACCAAACGAAAAAACTTTGGTATTAAACGAACCGTTAAACTTCTCGCAAATGTTTTTTTCAATCATAAGCGTAAGTTTATCTTCACAAAATATGAGATTGTTTGCGTCGAGATTATCGGTTTTGCCTTCAAGTAAACTATTGACTACGGTAAAAAGCGAAAATCTCGAATCGACTTTATAAACGTTAACTGTTTTTTCCATAGCAAAATAATAACACAATTCGATTAAAAAGTAAATACATGCGTTCCGCGGTTTACAAAAAAGTTTTTTTATGTTACAATAAAAATACTTTTAACTCGTTGGAGAAAAAAATGAAAAAAAATATTTTAGCCGTCGCCTTATCGGCTCTATGTGTTTTCTCGGCAGGTTGCGGAAACACGCTTACGGTAACTTATTCCGACAACTGGAATTCGGGCGTTAAGCCGTCGATTATCAGCAGTGAAGATTTTACTTATTCGGTAAACTATTCGGATAATTTTTCCGAAGGCGATTATTCTTATAAAAAAACCACCGGCGACAACGTTATCGATTACGTTTTTTTCGAAGGTACGTTTAACGTAAAACTTTCAACCTTTAACGCAAGTAAAAGTTTGCCTTGTGGCGATAGCGACGTTATCGACACCCTGCTTTTGAGAAGCGACCAACTTATATACAGAATTCAAACGTCGCTTACTCTTCCGTTAAAATTCAGGGAAAATTCTTCAAAACAATATATTGACGTCGTTGACACGGTAACTTCAGACTGTTACTTTTGTAAGATTGAAGATAATTTCGCACCGATTTTGTCCACGGGAACCAACGTTTCGACTCTCTTTTATTCGGGACAGGTAAACACGGCTAACCGTTCAAAGTACGACTACGAAATAAAGTACGGTATGGAAAGTTACGACTGTACCGTTAATCAATACGATTTATCCACAGGTGAAATAACGGACACGGTTTCACGCATTTATAATTATAAATTCGGCGAAGTAATCGACAACAATTCACTTTTGTTTTTGACGAGAAATTTAAGCAATATGACTTCGGGTGCATCAAAGACGGTAAATACCGTTGCCCCGTCTTACGGCGAGTACATGGGAATAAGAATCGGGTTTGCTTCTCTTTCATCGGGAAATTTCGATTTAACCCTAAACGGCACGAGAAAATCGGGCGAAGAACAATTATCCGTTTATTCGATAACCCTTCAAAACACGCAAAACTGTTCGTCAAGTTACTTTACGGGCAAACCGCATCTTGTTTATATTCAATCGTCGTTAAACACAATAACGAGTTCAAAATCGGTTATGATGCAATTTGTTGAACCGCTCACCGTTTACGGGTCGTATAAATCACTCGGCGCACTCGTCTATAAAATCAAAACCGCAAACTTTAATTAAAAAATAAAAATCAATAAAAAAATATCCACTCAACGAGTGGATATTTTATTTTAACTATTTATAATTTAGTCGGCAAGTTCGGTGTTATAGAACACTTCTTCAAGCGAGATGCTTGACGGTTGATTATCAACGGTATATTTATTCGTGCCGAGATTTGCAAAAGCCATAGCCTTAACCGTATCAACGCCGGTAAAATCGATAACGAAATCTTCGCTTGAATTAAACTTAATTAAAGCCGTACAATTAGCGAAAGAATAAATACCGATTACGTTTGCGCTTGAAGTTACTTCCGTCAAAGCAGAACACTTATAAAATGCGCCGTTGGAAATACTTTCGCAATTTACGGTAACGCTTTCAAGACTGCTTTCGCTAAAACAGTAATTACCCATTGTCATACCTGCTTTTACGGTGAATTGAGTTAATCCCGAACCCTTAAAGCAATAATCTCCGAAAGAAACTGCAGTTGGATTTACCGTAAGACTATTAAGCGTTTGGCAACCGCAAAAAGCGTAATCGCCAACACGTGTAACGGAAGCGGGAATCGAAACGTTATCTAAAAGAGTGTTACCGTAGAAAGCGTAATCGCCGATTTCCTTTACCGTTCCGGTAAACGAAATTTTATTTACAAGAGTGTTACCATAAAAAGCATACATAGGAAGGGTGTAATCGTTTGCGGAAATTACGACTTCGGTTAAGGTTACGGGAAGAAAATACGTTTTAACGTACTTATTATCCGTATCGTTTGCATCAGTTGACGCATAACGCTGGGTAAACTGCGTACCGAAGTTATAATTTTCATTACCGAAAATATACCCGAATAATCTTTGGTCGTCGATAGCCTTGTTTATATCAGTTTTCGTTTCGTGAATAAAACCGTCGGCATTAACTTTTCCACCGATAAACGGAAGGGTTATCTTTTGGAGTTTCGTAAGCCCCGAAAAAGCACCTGCGTCGATTTCGGTAACAGAATCCGGAACAACGATTTCGGTAAGTTTTCCGTTACCTGAAAAAGCACCTGCTTTAATTCTCTTTACAGGTTCGTTATTATCACCGAGAGTTGACGGAATCGTAAGAGTCGTAACGCCGTCGCTGTCAACGTACCCGTCGATAACGTAATAAGCGTCCTCTCCTTGATTCGCAACACGGTAATATTGAAGCCCTTCTTTTTGTGTGGTATCGCCGTCGTCATCACAAGCAACTGCCAAAACCGAACAAAGAATACAAACGACTAAAAGCAATAACTTAATAAGTTTTTTCATATATACTCCTGCAATTTTGCGCTAATATACAAAATACTTATTAATTTTAACATTTTACTATTGTTTTGTCAATGTTTTATTTTTATTTTACTTGTGATTTAACTAATTTTATTCTTTATATTATTGCCTTACCCGAGATAAACGAACTTAAAAACCCTTCGGCGCCGTCAACGTATCTTTCAAATATTCCCATTAAATCGTCAGGCGTCGCATTTTTATACTTATAATCGGCGTAATATCTTTTAAGACACTTAAAAAACGTTGCGTCGCCTATGGTTGTTCTCAAATTGTCGTACATAACTGCGCTTTTAAGGTATGCGATATTGACGTACTCGTATTCGCTTGAAAAATCTTTTAAACTCCTTTTCATACTCGTATCGACTTTCCCGAACAGCTTATCGTAAACCCCGCAAAATGTTTTATAGGTTTTTTCCGCACTTTCAATCATTTTTTTTCTCGTCATTTCGTATTCGCCGTTCTTTTCGTAAAATAAGACGGTGGAATACTCGCAAAGCCCCTCGTCCAAAAACCCATACTCGATTTCGTTATTTCCTACCGCCGATTGCCACCATTGATGCGCCGTTTCGTGAACGATAACTTCATAATAACTTTTTTGGTCAAGGTCGTCGCTGACGTAAACGAGCGTGGGATATTCCATACCGCCTGCCGTGAACTTGGTCTGTGCAACCGTCAGCGAATTAAAGGGATATTCCCCGAAAAGTTCGGAAAAGGTTTTTATCGCCTTTACTGCGGTCAAAACAGACTCGTTTGGGTTATCGTCTGCATAATAAAAATAGGTAACGTTAAAGCCCAAACTGGTATCGATTACCGCCTTATACTCTTTCGATAAAACCATGGAAAAAGAACGAAGGTTTTTCCCGACGATATTATAAGTTTTTTTCTCGCCGTTCGTCTTGGTCTTTTCAATCACTCCCGAAGTTGCCACCATATAAACCCCGTCGCACGTAAAGGCAACGTTATAATTTGCGCAATCGCTAAAAAACGGGTCCCCCACGGAGTAATAAACACACTCGTAAAAACCGTTTTCCGTCCATCCGCAAAGAATAGGATAAAACGTCGATAGGTTTATCGTTTTTTCGTTTTCGCCGAGTCTTGAAATTACTTTCGGTATCGTAACCGAAAATTCGATTTTAACTGATACGCTTTCGTTAGGGAAAAGTTCGGGAATATCAAACGATAAAATGTTTTCGTCCTGACCGCCTATTTGATAGTTAACGTCGTTACCATTAACCCGAACGTTTTGTATTTCGGTTTTGCCGTAATTTGTTCCGTCATAATAAGCGATTGAATTATATTGCGCACCGATAGGAGAAAACTTTGCGCCTTCCCTATAAGCGTTTGCAAAGAGATTGAATTTAAGTTCGTTTACGGTCGTATCGGAATTGTTGACGTATTCAACGGTTTCCGTTCCCGAAATAACGTTACCGTTTAACTCCATTTCGATATTATATACCGTTAAGGCGTTATGGTTACAACCGAATAAAAAAACACTCGAACATATTAAAACAAAAACAAAAATTATTGAAAATTTTTTCATAAAAAACCCCGAACAGATATCAATATATCTTATTCGGGGCAAATGCTTTTATGCCGAAATTTATTTTAAGTCAAGTGATAAATACTTCGACGGGTCGATTTTAACATTGTTTTCGATAACTTCGAAATGAAGGTGTGCGCCGTCCGCACTTTCCTGCCTGTTGGTATTTGATACTTCGCCGATTTGGTCGCCTTTTTTAACGGTTTGTCCTTCGGTTACCATATCGCCGTCGGCAAGAGAATTATATACCGTCTTTAAGCCGTTGCCGTGGTCGATTGTTATCGTAATCCCCGTTAAAAGCGAGTTTTCAACGCTTTCAACGGTACCGTCCCATACGGCTAAAACGGCAGTCCCTTCGGTAGCATAAAAATCGATAGCCTTATGTGCGTTAAATCTTGAAAGGGTACTGTTCCAAACAAGCGTATCGGAATAATCGGTTACGCTTGCACTTTCAAAGATAGGCGAAATAAAAGTGATTATTGTCGGCTCTTGGTCGGGATTATCCGTCGGATTATCGTCTGACGGCTCGTCAATCGGGTCAACAACCGGCGTGTTCGTGTCAATCTTAATATCGTTGTTCCCCGAAACAAGCGTTAACGTTACCGATAAACCTATTGCCAAAATTGCAAGTGCTATAATAATGTATGCTAAGTTTTGTTTAATAAAATTCAATACTTTTCCCATTTTTAATTCCTCCAAACGTTTTACGTTTATGTATTTTAATACCCGCCGAATATTATGGGTGAGCCCAAAACGGTGTAACCGCTATCGGATAAAAATATATGTATATTTATTGTTTTCCCATAAATTTTTGTTTTATACGGAATTTTATCGGAAAATCCGTAAATATTTTTCCCTTCGGGTATTTCCTCGGTAAAAATTACACGTCCGTTAAGGGTTGCAAGTATCGTACTTACGTCATACTTTTCGTTTAACCTTATGCTTTCGCCGTACTTAATCAAACAGAAATAATCTTCATCTTTTTTCACAGTTTTTAACGAAGTGCTTGACGAAAATGGAGTTAAAAAAATTGTCGTTTCCTTACCGAAATCGTTAAACACGGACCTGTTATATATAATAAAAAGCGAAAGAATTTCAAGCACCGAAAAAAGAATCACAGTAACTTTCTTTAACATAAAATACTCCCCCTTTTGGGAGAGTATTTCCGTAATTTTTATTTTTATAACAGGTTGTTTTTATTATTATTCTTTTTATTAAAAATTTATAAAAATCGACATAAATCACCGTAAAAATACAATTTTTAAAAAAAGTCTTGAAAAAAATTTTTATTGTGATATAATTATAATATAAACTATGGAGGTAAATGATATGAATAAAAGCGAATTAATCCGTGCTATCGCTAATGAATCAGGACTCACAATCAAGGATGCAACTGCTGCATTTGAAGGGTTTATCAATGTAACAACAGCAGCACTAAAACAAAAGGAGAAAGTTCAAATATCGGGCTTTGGAACTTTTGAACTTAAAGTAAGAGAAGCAAGAGAAGGCATCAATCCTAAAACAAAAGAAGCGATTAAAGTCCCTGCTTCAAAAGCACCTGCGTTTAAATTCGGAAAAGCATATAAAGACTTGTTTTGATAGATAGCAAATAAATAAAAACAGACGCCAAATCGGCGTCTGTTTTTATTAAAAAAATTAATTGCGTTTTAATAATTGTATAAGCGCTTTTTTGTTTTCTTCGGAAAGTGATTTTACCAGTCTAACCAGCTCTTCTTCGGCATTTTCTTCTTCTTTGAAAAAATCCGAAAGCGAAATATTAAACGCCCCGCATATTGACCGTAATGTTGAAATTTTCGGTTCCGTTTTTCTTGAATATAAATTGTTAAGCGTTGACTGTGTTAACCCGCTTTCCAACGCCAAATAATTTATCGACCAACCCCGTTCTTTCCTTAAAACGTCTATTTTTTCTAATATCTCCATTTATATCACCTTACCCCTTTTGCTTTATTTTATAACTATTTTGAGTTAAATACATAACTCTAAAGTGTTGACATATTACCTCATTTGAGTTATACTGATACAAAACTTTTGTTTTATGGGGTAAAAATGCAAACAAAGATGATAAGTGGCGACACGCCGAAAAGAATATTTTACTTGGACGTTTTAAGGTGTTTAGCTTGTATTGCCGTAGTTTTAACTCACGCTTGTTCGACAAATATGCCGAGCTATGGCTCTATTGATTATGTAGTATCCGCGATATTATCTTGCCTTCCTAACGGTGCAGTCCCTATTTTCGTTATGATATCGGGAGCATTATTTTTGGAAGAAAAAAAACAAATAACAAACAAAAAAATGTTATATTATGTTTTAAAACTATTAAAATTTTATATTTTTTGGGATGTTGTTTACTGTTTTATTTTTAGAATTGTAAGACCTCTTATAACTAATAGCCCCGTATCGTTTACGACAATACTCGGGGCTATAATAAACGGGCATTATCATTTGTGGTTTATACCTATGCTTGTCGGACTTTACTTAATTGTGCCGTTATTAAGACTATGGGTAAAAACAGAAAATAAAAAATACGTCAAATACTACTTGTTTTTGTCTTTTATCTTTGTCTTTTTAATACCGCAAGGTATGAGCATTTTAGGATTGCTATCTGAAAAGACTAACGAAATCGTTATCTTTGATTATATAAACCTTAAATACGTATTTGGATATACGTCGTACTTTATTCTCGGATGGTATCTAAACAATACGAAAATCGAAAAGAAAAAATTGTTTTTTGTTTTGTTGATTGTTTCACTTTCCGTTTCTGTTTTAAATAAAATTCTCTCGGCAAAATATAACGTCGAATCGTTTATATTATCGGGCAATTTTTCTCTTATAACACTTTTTTACGTTTTATCTCTATTTATTGTAATAAAAAACATTTTTATTGATTACGAAAAGAATAATACTTTCAAAAAAACAATATGCTTTATCGGTGATAACAGTTTGGGGATTTATGCAATACATGCAGGTTTTATAACCTTTTTTTCAATACTACTTCCAAAGTTTAATTTAAGTGCGTTGTCAATAATTATAATTTCGTTTCTCTTTTCTTTCTTAATTCCGTTATTGTTATCCTTTATCGGTAAAAAAATTCCCTTTATTAAAAAGTTTTTTTAACAGAAAATAAGGGTGCCGAAATTTCGGCACCCTTATTTTATAAAAAAAGAAGGTACTATCAAGTACCTTCTTTTATTCTGATTTGTTAAAAATTACTTAACGATTTTAGAAACAACGCCCGAACCAACTGTTCTTCCGCCTTCACGAATAGCGAAACGGAGACCTTCTTCCATAGCGATCGGTGTGATTAAAGTAACGTCGATAGTTACGTTATCACCAGGCATAATCATTTCAACGCCTGCAGGAAGTTTAATAGAACCGGTAACGTCCGTCGTTCTGAAATAGAATTGTGGACGATAGTTGTTGAAGAACGGAGTATGACGTCCGCCTTCTTCAGCCTTTAATACGTAGATTTGACCTTGGAATTCGGTATGTGGAGTAACTGAACCCGGTTTTGCAACAACTTGACCACGTTCAATATCTTTTTTATCGATACCACGGAGAAGAGCACCAACGTTATCACCTGCTTGAGCTTCGTCAAGAGTCTTTCTGAACATTTCAAGACCGGTAATAGTAGTCGTCTTTGCTTCGTCGATTAAACCAACGATTTCAGCAGGATCGCCAACGTGTGCAACACCTCTTTCAACTCTGCCCGTTGCAACAGTACCACGACCGGAAATCGTGAATACGTCTTCTACAGGGAGAAGGAAAGGTTTTGCTTCGTCACGTTCAGGAGTCGGAACGTAAGCGTCAACAGCATCCATAAGTTCGAAAATGCATTTGCATTCTGGAGCTGCTTTGATTTCGTCAACAGTATGGTCAGCAGAAGCATATTCCAATGCTTTAAGAGCAGAACCTCTGATGATAGGGATATCGTCTCCAGGGAATTCATACTTCGAAAGAAGTTCTCTGATTTCCATTTCAACGAGGTCGAGCATTTCTTCTTCGCCTGCCATTTGGTCGCACTTATTTAAGAATACTACGATTGCAGGAACGCCTACTTGACGAGCAAGAAGGATGTGTTCCTTGGTTTGAGGCATAGCGCCGTCGGTAGCAGCAACAACGAGAATAGCACCGTCCATTTGAGCAGCACCCGTGATCATGTTTTTAACATAGTCAGCGTGTCCCGGACAGTCAACGTGTGCATAGTGACGTTTTTCTGTTTGATATTCTACGTGAGAGGTGTTAATCGTGATACCTCTTGCCTTTTCTTCTGGTGCCTTATCGATTTCGTCGTATCTCATCTTTTGTGCTTCACCGAGAGCGGATAACGTCATGGTGATAGCAGCAGTAAGAGTGGTTTTACCGTGGTCAACGTGACCGATAGTACCAATGTTTACGTGTGGTTTACTTCTGTCAAATTTAGCCTTTGCCATTTTGAATTTCCTCCAAAAATAATGATTGTTTTTATTTTTTTTAATTTATTTTTTTATTTTTCAATAAACTTAACTTAATTGTACAATAAATATAAATAATTGTCAATAAATATTAAGCCTTTTTACCTATTATCTTTTCGGCAACCGATTTCGGAACTTCGGCATAGTGGTCAAACTGCATAGTGTAGTTGCCACGGCCTTGCGTCCTTGATCTTAAATCCGTTGCATAACCGAACATTTCGGCAAGCGGGATTTGTGAATCGATAACTTTAACGCCGTTTCTGTCTTCCGTTCCCGAAATGATACCACGTTTTGCGGTAACGTTACCCATAATATCACCGAAGTAAGCGTCAGGCGTAGTAATTTCAACCTTCATAACAGGTTCAAGCAAAACGCATCTTGCTCTTTCCAAACCGTCTTTAAGTGCCATGCTTCCTGCAATCTTAAATGCCATTTCGGACGAGTCGACTTCGTGATAACTTCCGTCGTAAACAACGACCTTAAAGTCAACGACTTCGTACCCTGCCAAAATACCGGTTCTTGCGGCTTCTTGAATACCTTTATTAACAGGTTGAATAAATTCCTTCGGAATCGAACCGCCAACGGTTTCGTCAACAAATTCGTATCCTTTACCCGGTTCTTGCGGAATAAGGTGAATCTTACAGTGTCCGTATTGACCGTGACCACCGGATTGACGCTTGAATAAACCTTCTGCATCAACTGCTTGACGGATAGTTTCCTTATAAGATACTTGCGGTTTACCAACGTTTGCCTCTACCTTAAATTCACGTAAAAGTCTATCTACGATAATTTCAAGGTGAAGTTCGCCCATACCTGCAATAATCGTTTGAGCGGTTTCAGGGTCGGTATAAGTCTTGAACGAAGGGTCTTCTTCGGCGAGTTTTGCAAGAGCAAAGCCCATCTTTTCTTGACCTGCTTTCGTCTTAGGTTCGATAGCAACCTGAATAACCGGATCAGGGAATTCCATTTTTTCAAGAATAATCGGGTGATCTTCGTCGCAGAGCGTATCGCCTGTCGTCGTATCTTTAAGACCTACTAATGCGCAAATTTCACCTGCTCTGACTTCTTCGACTTCTTCTCTGTGGTTAGAGTGCATACGAAGAATACGAGCGATTCTTTCCTTCTTACCTTTAACGCTGTTATAAACGTACGAACCGGTTTTAAGTACACCGGAGTATGCACGGAAGAAAGCGAGTTTACCAACGAACGGGTCGGTCATAATCTTAAATGCAAGACCGCAGAAAGGTTCTTCGTCTTTTGGCATTCTGCCTTCTTCTACGTCGGTATCAGGATTGGTACCGGTAATTTGTCCAACGTCGGTTGGGCTTGGTAAATAATCAACTACGGCGTCGAGTAAGTTTTGAACACCCTTGTTCTTATACGAAGAACCACAAAGAACCAAAGTAACTTTCATACCGATCGTTGCTTTACGAAGACCTGCTTTGATTTCTTCAATAGAAAGGTCGCCTTCTTCGAAGTACTTTTCCATTAAAGCGTCGTCTTGTTCGGCAGCGAGTTCAACTAATTGCGAACGATATTTTTCAACGTCTTCTTTGTATTCTGCAGGAACGTCAACAACTTCGATATCTTTTCCGAGGTCGTCTTTATAAATATCTGCTTTCCTTGTTAAAATATCGATAACGCCCCTAAAATCGTCTTCCTTACCAACCGGAAGGCAAAGAGGAATAGCGTTAGTGTTAAGTCTTTCACGCATCATATTGACAGCGTTAAAGAAGTTAGCCCCGTTGATATCCATTTTATTTACATAAGCAATTCTCGGAACGTGGTGCTTGTCGGCTTGACGCCAAACGGTTTCACTTTGAGGTTCAACACCGCCCTTTGCACAGAACGTTGCGACAGCACCGTCCAATACACGGAGCGATCTTTCAACTTCTACGGTGAAGTCAACGTGTCCAGGGGTGTCGATAATATTAAGTCTGTGACCTTTCCAGTAGCACGTAGTCGCAGCGGAAGTAATCGTGATACCACGTTCTTGTTCTTGAACCATCCAGTCCATAGTTGCGGCACCGTCGTGAACTTCACCTAATTTGTGAGTCTTACCGGTGTAGAACAATATACGTTCCGTGGTAGTCGTTTTACCAGCGTCGATATGTGCCATGATGCCTATGTTTCTGGTTAAGCTTAAATCCATATTATCTGGCATAATCTCTTTCTCCATTAAAATTTATAGTGAGCAAAAGCCTTGTTAGCTTCAGCCATTCTATGTGTATCTTCTTTCTTCTTAACTGCGTTACCGGCGTTATTGAAAGCTTCGGCAAGTTCTTGTGCCAAACGGTCACACATATTTCTTTCGCTTCTCTTTCTTGCTGCTTCAACGAGCCATCTGATAGCGAGAGTTTGTCTTCTTTCTGCTCTGATTTCGATAGGAACTTGATAGTTTGCACCACCGATTCTTCTTGCTTTAACTTCAACTAATGGCATAATGTTGCCAAGTGCTTGATTGAACATAGCAAGCGGTTCTTGTCCGACTTTTTCGGAAGCAGTGTTAAATGCGTCGTAAACGATACTTTGAGCAATACCTTTCTTGCCGTCGAGCATAACTTGGTTGATAAGTTTTGTTACAACCTTGTTGTTATACACCGGATCGGGAAGAACGTCTCTTTTTGCAATATTACCTCTTCTAGGCATATTTATAATCCTCCTTTAATTTTTTCGGTCAAAAGACCGTTAAGGGTAAACCCTTTTGTTAAGTACAGCTATTACTTGCCTTATTAAACGTTGTTTATAAGGTAGCAAACCTTCTGCCGTTTTGGCATACTGCCTACCAACCGGGTTTATTTTCCGAATTCTCCGATTTTTAAGTAGGTTCTGCCTTAAAAAACTGTTAAATCTTTTAAGTTAAATTAAAATTTACTTTGGCCTTTTTGCGCCGTATCTTGAACGTGCTTGTTTACGTTTTGCAACGCCTGCCGTATCAAGTGTTCCACGGATGATATGGTATCTTACACCCGGTAAGTCCTTAACTCTTCCGCCACGAATAAGTACCGAGCTGTGTTCCTGAAGGTTGTGACCTTCACCCGGAATATATACGATACCTTCTGCCTTGTTTGTAAGTCTTACTCTGGCAATCTTACGTAAAGCAGAGTTAGGCTTTTTAGGGGTTGTTGTGGTTACAGAAAGACAAACACCACGCTTTTGCGGGCAATTATCGAGTGCCGGTGATTTTGACTTATAAGTAATCTTTTCTCTTCCCTGTCTGATAAGCTGTTGAATTGTAGGCATTTTTTACCTCCTTTATTTTATCGGATATTCGAAAAACGGATTCGGAAAACTCCGTTTTGCAAAACAAAATTAAATAATTGTCGGGCAAAAACACTCGTTTTTGCACGTTTTTTCTTGCCCTGACAATTTATAATTTTAACATTTTTAGCATATTTAGTCAATTAAAATGAACAACTTTTAATATGCTTTTATAAAGATTTTATATCGAAAATATTATGGAAATTTTTCGACTTATTCTTCTTCTTGAACCTTCTCGCCGGAAGAAACACCGATGTACTGTGGCGATAAATTCTTATAATCTTTTATTCCAGTTCCTGCAGGAATAAGTTTACCGATGATAACGTTTTCTTTTAAGCCTTGGAGTGGGTCAATCTTATTCTTGATTGCGGCTTCCGTCAAAACTCTTGCCGTTTCTTGGAAGGACGCTGCCGATAAGAAACTTTCCTTTGCAAGCGAAGCTTTCGTAATACCGAGAAGAATTCTCTTGCCGACAGGTGGTTGTTGACCTCTTTCCAAAGCACTCATTTGCGCTTCTTCAAACGTTGAAATTTCAACCTTTTCTCCAGGTAAAATATCAGAATCTCCCGGTTTTTCAACTTGAACTTTCTTCATCATTTGACGAACGATAATTTCAACGTGCTTGTCGTTGATGTCAACGCCTTGCGAACGGTAAACCGATTGAATTTCCTTTAAGATATAATCTTGAACGCCCTTTATACCTCTCGTTCTCAATATGTCTTGCGGATAAACGGACCCTTTCGTTAATACCGTACCCGGTTCGACACGTTGACCGTCGGTAATTGCGACACCGGTACCGAAAGGAATTGCAATATCCTTTTCTTCGCCTTCGTCGTTTTTAATGATAACGTGTAAGATTTTATCTCTTTCTTCGATTCTTGCAACACCGCTTTGTTCACAAACGATAGCAGCGTGCTTCGGTTTTCTTGCTTCGAATAATTCTTCAACTCTCGGAAGACCTTGCGTAATATCTTCGGTCGATGCGATACCACCGGTGTGGAAGGTACGAAGCGTAAGTTGCGTACCCGGTTCACCGATTGATTGAGCGGCGATAATGCCGACTGCTTCACCGACTTGAACGGGAAGGTTGTTCGCCATGTTCTTTCCGTAACACTTTGCACAAATACCGTTTTTGGACTTACAGTTGAATATGGATCTGATTTTAACGCTTTCAACGCCGACCTTTTCGATTTCGCCTGCCATATCTTCGCCAATCATTTCACCGGCTTTTACCATAACTTCACCGGTCTTTGGATTGATAACGTCGTCGATAACGAATCTTCCTGCGATTCTGTCTTTTAATCCTTCAATCGTTTCACCGCTGTTTCCTTTAATTGCGCTAACAACGGTACCTCTCGTATCACCGCAGTCGTCTTCTCTGATAATAACTTCTTGCGCAACGTCGACTAAACGACGGGTAAGGTAACCTGAGTCTGCCGTCTTTAATGCGGTATCGGCAAGACCTTTACGTCCTCCGTGCGAAGAAATGAAGTATTCCAAAACGGAAAGACCTTCACGGAAGCAAGACTTAACAGGAATTTCAATGGTACGACCGTTTGTATCGGACATAAGACCACGCATACCTGCAAGTTGCTTAATTTGGTCGATAGAACCACGGGCACCGGAGTTTGCCATCATAAGGATAGGGTTAAACTCGTCAAGCCCTTTTTGAAGTTCTTCGGTAACGTCGTCAGTTGCTTTTTTCCAAAGTTCAACGACTTTTTTATATCTTTCTTCGTCTGTTAAGAAGCCTCTCTTATAAAGTTTTTCGATACCGAGTACGGTTTCTTCCGTCTTGCTGATAATTGCACCTTTTCCCGCAGGCATGTGCATATCGAATACCGACGTCGTAATTGCACCGATTGTCGAATACTTAAAGCCGAGAGCCTTGATTTTATCAAGAACGTCTGCGGCAGAAGCCGAACCGTGATACTTAAAGCAAGCACCGACAATTTTTTGCAAGTCTTTCTTGCAAACGAGTTTGTCGATTTCGTATTTTAAGTAATCTTCTTTATTAACTCTTTCGGTAAAATGTAAATCTTGCGGAATTGCTTCGTTAAAGATAATCTTACCTACCGACGTTTTAATTCTGCCCGTTACTTCTTCACCGTTTACGGTTACCGTTCTACGAACGATAATTTCGTCTTGAAGACCGATTTTCTTGGTTTGGTAAGCCATAACGGCTTCTTCGGGTGAAGAATAAGAAACGGTATATTCCGGAACGCCGTATAAAACGCCGTTCTCGTCTTCTCTACCTTTTTCGTTATATTTTTTGCCGATTTGGTGACGGATAACGGTTAAGTAATACGAGCCCAAAACCATATCTTGGGTAGGCGACATAACCGGCTTACCGTCGGACAATTTCAAAATGTTATTAGATGCAAGCATTAAAAATCTTGCTTCTGCTTGTGCTTCAACCGAAAGCGGAACGTGAACAGCCATCTGGTCCCCGTCGAAGTCGGCGTTAAACGCACCGCAAACGAGCGGGTGAAGTTTAATTGCTCTACCTTCGATAAGAACAGGTTCAAACGCTTGAATAGAAAGTCTGTGAAGCGTCGGAGCACGGTTAAGCATAACAGGGTGGTCTTTAATTACGTCTTCCAAAACGTCCCAAACAACCGACTTTGCCCTTTCAACGGTACGCTTTGCACTCTTAATGTTGTGGCAAAGGTTGTTCTCAACGAGTTTCTTCATTACGAACGGCTTAAAGAGTTCGATTGCCATTTCCTTTGGAAGTCCGCATTGATAAAGTTTAAGTTCAGGACCAACGACGATAACCGAACGGCCGGAATAGTCAACACGCTTACCGAGTAAGTTTTGACGGAAACGTCCCTGCTTACCTTTTAGCATACCGGTAAGAGATTTTAATTCTCTGTTACCCGCACCGCTGATTGCCTTGCCACGTCTGCCGTTATCGATTAAAGCGTCAACGGCTTCTTGAAGCATTCTCTTTTCGTTTCTTATAATGATTTCCGGAGCGCCGAGTTCCATTAACTTCTTTAATCTGTTGTTTCTGTTGATAACACGACGATAAAGGTCGTTAAGGTCGGACGTTGCAAATCTTCCGCCGTCAAGTTGTACCATAGGACGGAGTTCCGGCGGAATAACCGGAAGCACGGTTAAAACCATCCATTCAGGACGGTTACCGCTCTTTCTGAACGATTCGATTATTTCGATTCTCTTTACGGCACGGATTCTCTTTTGTCCCGATTCGTTGGCACTGATAATTGCCTTTGTTTCGGCACTTTCCTTATCAAGGTCGATTGCCATTAAAAGTTCTCTGATGGCTTCCGCACCCATACCCGTCTTAAACGAGCCGATACCGAATTCTTTTTCTTTTTCTTGCTTTTCGCTATCGGTTATTACTTGCTTATAAACAAGGTCGGTCGTTCCCGGATCTAATACGATATGGCAAGCAAAGTATAAAACTTGTTCGAGTTCTTTTGGACTCATATCAAGCATTAAGCCGATACGGGAAGGAACCCCCTTAAAGTACCAAATATGTGAAACGGGAGCAGCAAGTTCAATGTGTCCCATTCTATCACGACGTACCTTTGATTTCGTAACTTCAACGCCACACTTATCACAGATAACGCCTTTATAACGGATACGCTTATATTTACCGCAATGGCACTCCCAGTCCTTTGTAGGCCCGAAAATTCTTTCACAGAAAAGCCCGCCCATTTCCGGTTTTTGCGTTCTGTAATTTATCGTTTCCGGTTTGGTAACTTCACCGTGGGACCAACTTCTGATTTTTTCCGGAGAAGCAACTCCGATTTGTATTGAATCAAAATTGTTAAGTTCAAACATAATCTTTTACCTCCTCCCCTTATTCATCCTTACCGTCGTCGTCATAATCGTCGTCGAAAATGTCGTCGTCGGGAATAGTAGTATCAATCGTATCGTCTTCGTCGTCGAACAAGTCTTTCGAATTGAATTCGAACTCATCGAGATTTGCGTTTTCGGTATCTTCGAACAATACGTCTTCGATTTCGTTCTTTTCTTCTTTACCAAGTTGAACTTCGTCAAAGTGTTGTTTTTCTCTAACGGTCGGAACGTCGTCCATATCCGTTTCGATTAAATCTTTAAGAGCAAGTTCTTCGTGGTTTTCGGTCAAAACTCTCATATCGAGAGCCAAACTCTGTAATTCTTTTAAGAGTACCTTAAATGCTTCAGGGATACCCGGTTCGCTGATATTCGTACCCTTAACGATTGACTCGTACGTTTTAACCCTACCTACGACGTCGTCGGACTTAACCGTTAAAATTTCTTGAAGAATATGAGCGGCACCATAAGCTTCTAACGCCCAGATTTCCATTTCGCCGAAACGTTGTCCGCCGAATTGTGCCTTACCGCCTAAAGGTTGTTGAGTAACCAAACTGTATGGCCCCGTCGAACGTGCGTGAATCTTATCGTCAACCAAGTGGTGAAGTTTAATCATATACATTTGACCGACGGTAACTCTGTTTTCAAAAGGTTCACCCGTTCTTCCGTCGTAGAGTTGAATTTTACCGTCAACTTCGCCGTCAGGGTTTACTATATTGTTTTCTTTTAATAATTCTTTGATTTCGCTTTCGCTTGCACCGTCGAATACAGGCGTTGCAATCTTCCAGCCTAGTTGCTTACAAACAAGTCCCAAGTGTACTTCCAAAACCTGACCGATGTTCATACGTGAAGGAATACCGAGCGGGTTAAGTACTATTTGAAGCGGAGTACCGTCAGCCATAAACGGCATATCGCTTACAGGGAGTATTCTTGAAACGACACCCTTGTTTCCGTGACGGCCCGACATTTTGTCGCCGATGGAAATTTTACGTTTTTGAGCGATATAAACTCTTACAAGTTTGTCAACGCCAGGATCAAGTTCGTCTTTATTAGCCCTTGTAAATATCTTAACGTCAACGACCGTACCGCCTTCGCCGTGCGGAACTTTAAGCGACGTATCTCTTACTTCTCTTGCCTTTTCGCCGAAAATTGCACGGAGCAATCTTTCTTCAGGGGTAAGTTCGGTTTCACCCTTCGGCGTAACTTTACCTACCAAGATATCCCCGCTGTTTACTTCGGCACCGATTCTTACGATGCCGTTTTCGTCAAGGTCTTTAAGTGCGTCTTCACCGACGTTCGGAATATCACGTGTGATTTCTTCTTTACCTAATCTCGTATCTCTCGATTCGGTTTCGTGTTCTTCGATATGGATTGTCGTAAATACGTCGTCTTGAACGAGTTTTTCGGAAATAAGCACGGCGTCTTCGTAGTTATAACCTTCCCAGGTCATAAACCCTACGGTTATGTTTCTGCCGAGCGCAAGTTCGCCGTTTCTGGTCGAAGGACCATCGGCAATCGTTTGCCCTTTCTTAACGACTTCACCTTTATCTACGATAGGACGTTGATTTAGACACGTACCTTGGTTAGAACGTTCAAACTTTTTAAGAGTATATTCTTTTTCTCCGTTTGCGCCTTCGATTACGATGCGGTTAGAAGCAACGCTCTTAACAACACCGTCCTCGGTAGCGTTAACCATAACGCCCGAGTCGTAAGCGATTCTTCTTTCGATGCCGGTTGCAACGATAGCGTTTTCAGGGTTCAATAGCGGAACGGCTTGACGTTGCATGTTAGAACCCATGAGCGCACGGTTGGTATCGTCGTTTTCAAGGAACGGTATAAGTGCCGTAGCAACCGAAATAAGTTCTTTCGGAGATACGTCCATATAGTCGATATCTTCCTTAACTGCTTCCGTAATTTCTTCTCTGTGACGGCAAGCAACACGGTCTTTTGCGAAATACTTGTTATCGATAAGTTCTTCGTTAGCTTGTGCTACGGTGAAATTATCTTCTTCGTCTGCCGTCAAGAAGTCAACGTGTTCGGTTACGATTGTTTCAATCTTACCGTCTGCGCCGGCAACGTGTTCAACTTTTCTGTACGGTGCTTCGATAAAGCCGTATTCGTTAACTTGTGCAAATGCCGCAAGCGAGTTGATTAAGCCGATGTTTTGACCTTCAGGCGTTTCGATAGGACACATTCTTCCGTAATGGGAGTGGTGAACGTCACGAACTTCGAAAGTTGCTCTGTCACGGTTAATACCGCCCGGACCTAACGCCGAAAGTTTTCTCTTATGCGTAAGTTCCGCAATAGGGTTGGTTTGGTCCATAAATTGAGAAAGTTGCGACGAACCGAAAAATTCTTTGATTGCCGAACTAACGGGACGAACGTTGATTAAGCCTTGCGGAGTAATATCTTTTCTGTCCTGCGTTTGCATTCTTTCCTTGATAACTCTTTCAAGTCTTGCAATACCGATACGGAATTGATTTTGTAAAAGTTCGCCGACCGAACGAACACGACGGTTGCCCAAGTGGTCGATATTGTCGGTTGAACCGATACCGTAATTTAAGTCAAGGTTAACCGAAACCGATGCAACGATATCGTCAACCGTGATATGTTTATGATTTAATTTTTCAAGTAACGGACGGAGAAGTTTTCTTTCTTCAGCGTTAAGCGAAGCAGGAATACCGTTTTCAATCATATCGTAGAAACCAAGACACGCTTCGATAAACTTCGTCCTTATTTCCTTTGCCTTTTCGGAATTCTTAACGTCTTCCGGCTTAACGTCAGGAGCCGTCAAATCCTTTTCGGAAATGTAGAAAAATTCGTTAATCTTATCTTTATAACTACCGCAAACGGCTTGAACACCGTTCTTCTTTGCTTCGGCGTATATCTCTTTGGAGAAAACGAGCATAGGATAATAAACATAATCGAGTAAACCGAAGTTCTTTGGATTTACGCCCGTCAATACCTTAAAGTCAACGACGTTATTTGCGATAATCTTATGTTTAACGCCTTCAACGTCGGCATAAAATACGTTGATGCCTGTGTTTTGGATGTTCTCTGCGGTAGTTCTATCGATAACTTGCCCCTTCGTTGCCAAAACTTCGCCGTCGGAAGAAATAACGTCTTCAAAAGCGGTAAGCCCGACGATACGAGAGCCCATACGTAAACGCTTGTTGAATTTATATCTCCCGACTCTTGCCAAATCGTATCTACGTGCGTCGAAAAAAATGTTTTTGAGATGTTGTTTTACGGCGTCGTCGGTCGGAATTTCACCAGGACGTAAACGACGGTACAATTCAACAAGCCCTGCGTTCTCCGTCTTACCTTCGTCTTTTGACGCAGTATCCAAAATCATTTGGTCGTTATCGAACAATTCTGCAAGTGCTTCGTCGGTACCGAAACCCAAAGCACGAAGAAGCGTCGTTGCGGTAAGTTTTCTCGTTCTGTCAACGTGAACCCACAAAACGTTCTGTGCATCTTGTTCGAATTCGAGCCAAGCGCCACGTGAAGGAATAACCGTGGTATCGAAAATCTTTCTACCCGATTTATCCATTTGCGAACCGTTATAAACACCGGGCGAACGAACGAGTTGAGAAACGACAACTCTTTCCGCACCGTTAATGATAAACGAGCCGTTTTCGGTCATTTGAGGAATATTGCCCATGAAAACTTCTTGGTCAATTTCTTCACCCGTATCCTTAAATACGAGTTTAACCTTTACACGAAGCGGACGTTCAAACGTTGCATCTCTATCTCGACATTCTTTTTCGTCGTACTTTGGCGCACCGTCCAAATTGTGGTCTAAAAAGTAAAGTTCATAGTGATCGGAGTAATCGACAATCGGAGAAAAATCTTCGAATACTTCGTCAATACCTTCTTTGATGAAGGCGTCATAGGAGTCTTTTTGGATTTTAACAAGATAAGGAAGTTCGATAGGTTCTTTGATTTTTCCAAAGGTCTTTCTCTTAATCTTGCCACAATCGATTTCAGGTAAGTTACGTGCCATTAAAACACTCTCCTTAAAAAAATTTTTTCATTTTAATTTCAACAAGTGTTTACAAACAAAATTTTATGTTGTATAATCAGTTTGTCGAAAAAAGCGGTTTAACATTGATTTTCTTATCGATTTTTAGGTTTTTCCATCTCGGTTTTTGACCGTTTTTTTGCCAAAAAGACGATAAAATTCGATATTAAACCATCATAATGCATTTTATTATGTTATACTATTTTGTAAACATTGTCAAGTAAATAAAAAAATAAATTAAAATTTTTTTAAAAAGGTAATTTTTCTTATGAGAATCGACAAATTTTTGAAGGTTTCGAGAATACTTAAAAGAAGGGCGCTTGCAGTATCCGCCGCCGACGGCGGAAGAATAAAAATAAACGGCAAAACCGTGAAGCCTGCCCACCCGATTAACGTGGGCGATATCGTTGAAATCGGGTTTAACAGCGGAACGGTTACTATCGAAGTTTTAGCCTTAAAGGAAACGGTTAAAAAAGAAGAAGCGGATTCGCTATATAAGATTTTATAAACGCTTTACAAAATACTATATTTGTTTTATATTATTATGTAGTTAATACTTTTGAATAATGAATTTTTTCGGGGAATTATGGAAGGAAAAGTAACGGCAATTTTGCCCTGCGCAGGCAAAGGCACACGAGCAAAACTTAATGAAAATAAACTTTTTTACGAAATCGAAAGGGAAAAAGTCGTTACCAAAACCGTTAACGCCTTTAAGTTAAGCAATCTCGTTGACGAAATAATTTTGGCGGTAAACGAAAACGACTTTGAAAAAATGAGAAAATTATTCCCCGGCCTTAAAATCGTTTTGGGCGGAGATACGAGAACGCAATCGATTAAAAACGCACTCGAAACGGTTGAAGACGGAATAGTTATTATCCACGACGGCGCAAGACCGTTTATTACGACGAAGATAATAAGCGACGCAATAGACAGCGTTAAAAACTTTGGTAGCGGTATATGCGTAATAAAAACCCGTGATACCGTTGCGAGAGAAAAAGACGGCACGGTTACCGAATATCTCGGAAAAGAAGACGTTATCTCTATTCAAACACCACAGGCTTTTTTTGTTCGTGATATAAAAAAGGCTTATAATCTTGCGGGAAATAAATCTTTTAACGACGACGGAGAAGTGTTTAAGACTTTCATCGGCAACCCGCATTGTTTTGTCGGGTCGATTGAAAACGTTAAACTAACTTATCCCGAGGACTTCGTTAATAATAGCCAAGATATTCGTTACGGAAACGGATTCGATTGCCATAAGTTAGTCGAAAACAGAAAACTTATTTTGGGCGGTATAACTATCCCGCACGACAAAGGGCTTTTGGGTCATTCCGACGCCGACGTTCTTACTCACGCAATTATGGATGCGATTTTATCTTCGGCGGGGCTTAACGATATAGGTTATTACTTCCCCGATAACGACCAAAAGTACCTTGACGCCGATAGCATACTATTACTTAAAGAAGTGTTAAAAATGGTAGAAGAAAAGAGATGTGCCGTCAAAAACGTCTGTGCGACAATAATGGCACAAAAACCGAAGCTTATGCCGTTTATCCCTTCGATTAAAGAAAACCTTGCAAAAATTTTGGGGTTAGATGAGGGTGATGTCGGCATTACTGCAACGACTTTAGAGGGGCTTGGATTTGTCGGCAGAGAGGAAGGCATTTGCGTTTACGCAACGTGCGTTATCGCAAAACTTACCACTTGATTTATTTTTGTGTATTTATTAACGTGTTTTTCTTATAATATATATAATAATGTTTATTAAGATAAAAAATCTCTTGCTTTAAGGGATTTTTTTTGTTATAATAATTCCAAGTTTTTCTTAAAAACAATATAGAGGTTTATTATGGAACAAAAAAGAGAACATCTTAAAAGCCGTTTAGGGTTTATCCTTTTATCGGCAGGTTGTGCTATCGGTTGTGGTAACGTTTGGAAATTCCCTACGATTACCGGTGCTTACGGCGGTGGTGCATTCGTACTTTTGTATCTTATTTTCCTCGTTATTTTAGGTCTTCCTGTTATGACGATGGAATTCTCCGTTGGTAGAGCCGCTCAAAAAAGCCCTATAAGACTTTACCACACTTTAACACCTAAAAAGAAGGTCTTTAGAGTTCACGGATATACTTCCCTTCTCGGAAACCTTTTCTTAATGATGTTTTACGTCGTAGTTGCAGGCTGGATGGTATCCTACTTCGTTTCGTCCGTTTCGGGTGATTTCACCGTTTTAAGTACGGTTGACAAACTCACTGCGGCACAAATGTCGAAAGATATATTCACGGCAAACACGGCAAATCCTATTAAGTCTATCGGATATACCTTCCTTGTCGTTGTTGCAGGTTTCTTTATTTGTTCGTTTAAGCTTGATAAAGGCTTGGAAAACGTAACGAAGTATATGATGGTTATCCTTCTTGTACTTATGATAGGGCTTGCAGTTTACTCGTGCACTCTTTCGGGAGCAGGCGAAGGTGTTTCTTATTACCTTATTCCGGACTTCGGAAGGCTTATCGGTGAAGGCGGTTTTGAAAGTTTCATGCAAACGGTTGTTGCTGCAATGAATCAAGCATTCTTCACGTTGTCTTTGGGTATCGGTTCAATGGCAATCTTCGGCAGTTATATCGATAAAGACCGTTCACTTATGGGAGAATCGGTTAACGTTATCGTTTTAGATACTTTGGTTGCAATCGTTGCAGGATTGATTATCTTCCCTGCTTGCAAAACTTACGGCGTTGACGTCGGCGGTGGTCCAAGCCTTATCTTTGAAACGCTTCCTCTCGTTTTTGCTAACCTTCCTTACGGTCAAGTTATCGGAAGTTTGTTCTTCGTATTTATGACCTTTGCCGCTTTCTCTACGGTTTTGGCAGTATTCGAAAACATTATCGCTTGTTTTAGAGATATGTTCGGCTGGGATAGACAAAAGGCTTGCTTCTTCTGTTGCGGATTGATGCTTATTCTTTGCTTACCATGCGCACTCTCTTTCGTTTGCGGAACAAGCTTCGGCGTTTTGGATATCGAAGACTTTATCGTTTCGACGGTACTTCTTCCTCTCGGTTCACTTATCTTCGTTATCTTCTGTACGAGTAAGTTCGGCTGGGGCTGGGACAACTTTATTCTTGAAGCAAATACAGGTAAAGGCTTAAAAGTAAAAAAATGGATGAAAGTTTATATGACTTATATTCTTCCATTGATTATTATCGCATTGTTTGTTTACGGTGTTATTACGTTTAACTATCAAGGCGACATCTTTTCCTTCTTTGCATAAAGGTCAAGTTAAAATTAAAGGCGTTACGTTTCGTAACGCCTTTTTTTTGTTTCTCACTTTAATTAAAACAAAAACCACGGCAATAGTCGTGGTTTTCCTTTAATTAAATAAAATCTCTGATTAGTCTTTCTTTTCTTTCTTTGCCGTATCAATAACTTGAACGCCGTCGTAATATCCACACTTCGGGCAAACCTTATGTGCTGCCTTTAATTCGTGGCATTGTGGACATTCTACAAGATTCGGAGCAGAAAGTCTTTGCTTCCATTGAGCAAATCTTGAACTTGTTTTCATTTGAGATTTTTTACTTTTTTGTACTGCCATTTTTGTTTACCTTCCTTTATTTTTCGCACTTGCAAGCGCCTACGTTTAAGTTGACACCGCAACCCGTACATATTCCCTTACAATCTTCCTTACAAAGAAAACTTACGGGAATATTCATAATTACGTTTTCATTTACGACCTCGGTCAAATCGATTTTGTCGTTTTTAACCGAATACCCTTCGTCGTTATTGGGGTGCATTTCTTCCGAAAAAGAAACGAGATAATCTTTTTGCGTGTTTTCCAAACATCTCGTACATTCACCGCAAAGGGTAAAAACGATTTCCCCTTCTATAACGGCTGAATGCAAACCCGTAAGCATAACCTTTCCGCTCACTTTAACGGGAAACGTTATCTTAACATTCGGGATATTAGAAAAATCGGTTTCGGGCGTGTATTCAAAATAAAAAACACACTCCGATTTCCCTGCTTTTGCAATTTGGCGTAAATCAATTATCATAATCTTTATCAAAAATGCTTAACAATTATATATTATTTATTTATACTTGTCAACTTTTTTTACTACTTTTTTAATCCTGAAAGTTCAAGAGTTTCTCTTGCAATGGACAATTCTTCGTTAGTAGGCAAAACCATAATCTTTACTTTTGAGTTTTCGGTGTTAAGATACCCTACTCCCGACGAATATTCTTCGTTCTTCTTTTTATCGAAAATCGCACCGAAATATTCCATATCTTCCATAACGATACCCCGAATAAGCGGAGAGTGTTCGCCGATACCACCCGTAAATACGATGGCGTCAACTCCGCCCAAAACGGCAATGTAACTTCCAACGTACTTTTTAACCCTATAAGCAACCATTTCAAGTGCGAGTTCCGCTCTCTTGTCGCCGTTTTCCGAAGCAGAAGTCAAATCTCTGCAATCGCTTGAAAAACCGGATATGCCGAGCATACCGCATTTTTTGTTGAGATAATCAACGACTTCGTCGTCTTTAAGCCCCAGCTTGATTCTCAAATAATCAACAGCGGCAGGGTCAATGTCCCCACTTCTCGTACCCATTACCAAACCTTCAAGCGGAGTAAAGCCCATCGAAGTATCCATACATTTTCCGTCCTTTACTGCGGAAATCGACGAGCCGTTACCAAGGTGGCAGATAATAAACTTGCCCTTAAACCCTAATTCCTTTGCCGTTTCTTCGCTTACAAACTTGTGCGACGTACCGTGGAAACCGTATTTTCTTATTTTAAATTCGTCGTAAACTTCGTAAGGGATCCCGTACATATAAGCCTTCGGTGGCATTGTCGAGTGGAAAGTCGTATCGAAAACGGCTACCATAGGAACGTTTTTCATAACTTCCATACAACTCTTTATGCAAGCAATTTCCCCCGGCATGTGAAGCGGACCCAAATCGG
This sequence comes from Christensenellaceae bacterium, assembly GCA_045599205.1. GTDB lineage: Bacteria > Bacillota > Clostridia > Christensenellales > Borkfalkiaceae > UBA1259. The sequence goes on from JAZRVM010000025.1 coordinate 52,499, forward strand.
CGTTCTTTTCGCAAATTCTTAAAACTTCTTCGTTGATAACGACGGAGGACTTAAAATCTTCACCGGAGTGTAAAACTCTATGCCCTACGCCGGCGATTTCGTCAACCGACTTAATTCCGCCGTTAACGGGGTCAAGCATTGCTTTTAACACGAGTTCCATTGCTTCTTTATGCGAGGGCATATCTTGTTTAATAATAACCTGTCTGCCGTCTGCGGTTTTTTGAGAAAGTTGCCCACCCGTAAAAGTAATTCTTTCACAAAGACCTTTAAGTACTACGCTTTCGTCGTTCATATCGATAAGTTGATATTTAAGCGACGAACTTCCTGCATTGATAACTAAAATTTTCATTATTTATTATTCCTTTTATTTTATTCGGCTTGAAGTGCCGTGATTGCGATAACCGCTATAACGTCTTCCGGAGTGCAACCCCTTGATAAGTCGTTAATCGGTTTTGCAAAGCCTTGACAGATAGGGCCTAAAGCCATATATCCGCCGAAACGTTGTGCAATCTTATAACCGATGTTGCCGGCATTGATATTCGGGAAAACGAATACGTTTGCCTTTCCCGCAACAGGTGAATTCGGTGCTTTAAGTGCGCCGACTTCGGGAGAAGTCGCAGCGTCGAACTGGAATTCGCCGTCAATCATAATATCCGGAGCGTCAGCCTTTGCGAGTGCCGTTGCTTCTTGCATTTTAGGAACCGTCTTAAAGTACTTGTCGTCGTTTCCGCTACCCATCGTAGAAAAAGAAAGCATAGCGACTCTCGGCGTAATACCTGCAATATTTTTAGCGGTAAGAGCGGAAGAAATCGCAATGTCGGCAACTTGCCTTGCGTCGGGTTCGATATTGATCGCGCAGTCGGCAAAAACGGCAACCCCGTCGGGATTATACTTGTGTCCGCCGTTAGGTGCAATCATAATAAAACTCGACGAAACGGTATTGATGCCGGGTGCTGTCTTAATTACTTGAAGTCCCGGACGAAGCGTGTTTGCCGTTGAGTGGCAAGCACCCGAAACAAGTCCGTCAACGTCCCCGTTTTTAAGCATAAGCGCACCGTACATTGTGTAATCTTTAAGAATCGATGCCTTTGCTTCTTCAACTGTTGCGTACTCTGGAAGTCCCGTCTTTTTGTTTATTTTACCGAGTCTTGCATTATATAGAATTTCGGCGTATTTATCCGTATTCGGATTCGTAACCGGATTAACGATTGTAACCTTTGATAAGTCAACGCCGTTATTTTCTTGTTTGATTTTTTCTTCATCGCCAAGCAAAACGATTTTTGCCAAGTTTTCTTTGGAAGCAACGGACGCAGCCGAAACTATCCTTTGATCCTCACCTTCAGGCAAAACGATTGTCTTATTAAGCGCAGAAGCCTTTGATTTTATTGATTCTAAAACTGACATAATCCCTCCGTAATTTTTATCGAATATGTTTTGTGTTTTTTTATAAAATGTTGTAAAATATACTTAAACAACATATCAGTTATTATTTTACAACAATTAAAGAAAAAAGTAAACCGGTTATTATGTTTTTAACGGTTTTTAATAAAAATAAATTGATTACGGAGATTAAAATGAAAGTTATAGGTATCATCGCCGAATATAACCCCTTTCATCTCGGGCATCTTAAACAAATCGAATACGTTAAAAACACTTTGGGTGCAGACAAAATAATCGTGATTATGAGCGGTAATTTTACCCAACGTGGAGAGCCAGCCGTTATGAATAAATTTATGCGGGCAAAACACGCCGTTTTAGGTGGGGCGGACGCCGTTATCGAACTCCCGACGGTGTTTTCTAACTCAAACGCCGAAACCTTTGCAAAAGGCGCAATCAAAATTCTAAACGACCTTAAAATCGTGGACGGAATTTGCTTCGGAGTCGAAAGCGGAAAAGAAGAAGAATACCTTACACTTGCAAACGCCTTAATTAACGAAAGCGACGAATACAAAAAGGCATTAAAAGAAAACCTTGTTAGCGGTGTTTCTCTTGCAAAGGCAAAATATCAGGCACTCACAAGTCTTACCGAGGGTACGCTCAATCAAAACCTGATGTCCTCCCCGAACAATATTTTGGGGCTTGAATACACAAAAGCGATTTTATCCTTAAACCCAACGTTAAAAATTTACCCCTTTTTAAGAAGTGGCAATCATAACGAAATCAAACTGACAAAAAGCATAACGAGTGCAAAATCAATCCGTGAAGCGGTAAGACGAGGGGAAAAAAGGAAGGTAAAAAAGTATTTACCGAAAGTCGTATATCGTGATATATGCACGTACCCGTCTTTTGACGACGTAATTCTTTCAAACCTTCTTCGTGCAAGCCCCGAAAAGTTAAAAGAGATTCCCGATTGCACCGAAGGGCTTGAAAACAGAATAAAAACTTCGGCACGTGTCAACAATGATTTAAGCGACTTAATTAAAGACGTTTCGACCAAGCGTTATACCGAAGCAAGGATAAGAAGAATTTTAATCGGAAACCTATTAAACGTTACCAAAGAAATAACCGCCTCTGCCTTAACCGAAAAGCTTTACGCAAAAGTTTTGGCAATAAAACAAGGCGATTTACTTAAAAAACTTTCCAACGCCGACATCCCCCTTTTAACGAGAAAGAGCGACGCAATAAAGCTTTCCGATACTTCGCGCAAGGTTTTCGATATCGACGTTTTGGCAAACGAGATTTTTAATCTCGTAAACAAAGAACACGAAAACGAAAATCAAACGCTTTTTATATAAAATATAAAAAAATTGCTTTTCTTTCGGGGTTAATATAGACAAACAAACAAAATTTTGATATAATGAAAAAAATACGATTATTAGGAGAAAGAATATGAAACCAATCTACAAAAGAGTTGTTATTAAGTTATCCGGCGAAGCCCTGGCAGGCGAAAAAGGAAACGGCATTGACTCCGAAGTTTTGGATAAAGTATGCGACCAAATTATCGCCGTTAATAAACTCGGTGTAGAAATAGGCATTATCGTCGGTGGCGGAAACTTCTGGCGTGGCAGACAAGGTACGGAAATGGACAGAACGACGGCTGACCATATGGGTATGCTCGCAACCGTTATCAACGCCCTTGCGATTCAAGACGCTTTAGAAAGAAAAGGCGCTCCGACGAGAGTTCAAACGGCACTTACCATTTCAAGAGTGGCAGAACCGTATATTTTAAGAAAGGCAATGTCCCACTTCTCAAAGGGAAGAATCGTTATCTTTGCCTGCGGAACGGGCAACCCGTTCTTTACGACTGATACCGGTGCGGCACTCCGTACCGCAGAAATCGGTGCAGACGTTCTCTTGCTCGCTAAAAACGTTGACGGTATTTACGATTCCGACCCGAAAACAAATCCGAACGCTAAAAAACTCGATAAAGTTTCTTACCGTGATTTTATCACGAAGGAACTTAAAGCAATGGATACGACGGCAATAACCATGTGTAAGGAAAATAATATTCCTGTTTTGGCTTTCGGCTTATTTGAAGAAAACGCACTCGTCCGTGCGGTAACGGGCGATAAAATCGGTACGATTATTTGTTAATCACGATTTGTTAATATTTTTTTAGGAGAATTTTATGGCTATAGAAAACGAACAATACGATATGCTTACGATGGATATGATGGAAAAAACGGAAAAAACCATTTCCGTTTTGAATTCCGAATATATTTCCATTCGTGCAGGCAGAGCAAACCCACACATTTTAGATAAAGTTTTAGTTGATTACTACGGTACGCCGTCGCCACTTAATCAAGTCGGCAACATTTCGGTATCCGAGGGCAGATGTCTTGTAATTTCGCCTTGGGACGCAAGCATGCTTAAAGTAATCGAAAAACAACTTATTGCGGAAAATCTCGGAATAACGCCGATTAACGACGGCAAAATTATTCGTCTTGTCTTCCCTGTTTTAACCGAAGAAAGAAGAAAAGAACTGGTTAAACAAGTTAAAAAACTTGCCGAAGACAGCAAGGTTGCCATCAGAAACGTTAGACGTGACAGCATGGACACCATAAAGAAAATGAAGACGAATAAAGAACTTTCGGAAGACGAATTTTCCGTATGCGAAAAGGAAATCGAAAAACATATTACCGAATGTATAGATAAAATAGATAAACTTGCCGAAGACAAGGAAAAGGACGTTTTATCCGTATAATGAGTAACTTAAATACGCTTCCCCGCCACGTCGGAATTATTATGGACGGCAACGGGAGATGGGCAACACAAAAAAATAAAAACCGTGCGTTCGGTCATAAAAAAGGCTCTGACAACGTTGATAGAATCGTAACGCACGCATTTAACAGCGGTATATACGCACTTACGCTATACGCCTTTTCGTGTGAGAACTGGCAACGCCCGAAGGAAGAAGTTGACGAGCTTATGAAACTTTTGAAAGCGTATTTTACAAAGTTTATTAAAAAACTCGTTAAAAACAAAATTCGGCTTGTCGTTGTGGGAGATATTGAGGGGCTACCGACGGAACTTGCGCAACTTATTTATAAAGACATGGAAAAAACAAGCGTTTTTTCTGACCACGTCTTAAACCTTGCGATAAACTACGGCGGTAGGCAGGAAATCGTCCATGCTGTTAATTCGCTTATAAAAGAGAAAAAGGAAATAACCGTTGACGGCATTTCGTCTTATCTATATACCGCAAGCACGGGCGAACCCGACCTTATAATAAGAACGGGCGGAGAACTTCGCCTTTCGAATTTCTTACTTTATCAAGGCGCTTACGCAGAACTTTATTTTTGCGACACTCTTTGGCCAGACTTTGACGAAAAGGCTTTTGACGACGCAATCACCGCTTACCAAAACCGAAAAAGAAGATTCGGAAAACTATAAAGGAAATAAATATAATGCTTATTAGAACTATAAGTGGCGCAGTTTACGTTGCTATATCCGTCGGTTTCTTCGTTTTAAGACAGCTTGTCGATTACAGGCTGTTTTCAATTTTATTATGGTTTTTTTGTGCAGTCGGGACAATGGAAGTTGCCCGTGCAATAAAAGGATATACCGACAAATTTATCTTTACGCTTAACGTCTGTTTCGGCGCACTTTTCGTACCCGTTTACGCACTTTTTAACTATCTTGTAACTCCGTTTTACGGATATCTTGCGGGTTTGTCGCTTATTATGCTTTTCGTCATAATACTCGAAATCTATATGATAATAAAAAATAGAGGCGTAAAGGCGTTTTTTATCTCGGTTCTTCCCGTAATTTACCCTGCGATTTTTATTTTGTCAATGCTCGTTGCAAACGACGTTATGCCGATTTTTAAGGGATACGTTGCAACCCTTTTAATCTTCGTAATTGCCCCGTGTGCCGACACCTTTGCTTACCTTGTCGGTATGACGTATAACAAAATAAAGAAAGGCAACGCAAAAAAACTTTGCCCGAATTTAAGCCCGAAAAAGACGGTTGCAGGTGCAATCGGCGGACTTGTCGGCGGAACACTCGGCAGTTTAATTGTTTACTTTATATACAGCGAAACTTTAAGCGTATTGAAAATACCTTTTTATATCTTTATCATCGTTGGAATAATCGGTAGTATTTTAACCGAAATCGGCGATCTGTTCGAAAGCGGAATAAAACGTAAAGTCGGCATAAAGGATATGGGTAAAATTATGCCGGGGCACGGCGGAGTTATGGATAGAATCGACGGCACGAGTTTTGCGTCCGCTCTGATTTGTATTTTGTTTTTAATAATATAATTAAAGTATAAAAATTGTAAATATGAAAAAAATAGCACTTATAGGAAGTACGGGGTCAATCGGAAGACAAGTTCTAAACGTCGTTCGCCTTCACCCCGACAAATTCAAAATAATTTCTCTTTCGGCAGGTACGAACGCAAGCCTTTTTACCGAACAAGTAAAGGAGTTCGCACCAGTTGTTGCTACGCTTTCAGATGACAAGTTAATCGATAAAGACCTTTTATCAACCGATACGCAATATTATTTCGGCGAAAACGCATTTACTAACGCCGTTTTAAGCGAAGCAGACGTCGTCGTCGTTGCGCTCGTTGGGTTTAAGGGCATTATCGCAGTACTCGACGCAATAAAAAAGAAAAAGAATATCGCTCTCGCAAATAAGGAAAGTTTGGTAATCGGCGGTGAACTCGTAACCGCTCTCGCAAAAGAAAACGGAGTTACCATAACGCCTATCGACAGCGAACACTCTGCCGTTTGGCAAGCACTCAACTTTGATTATAACACGCCTTTTAACAAAATCATTTTAACGGCAAGCGGTGGGGCATTCAGGGATTATACGTTAGACGAATTAAAAAGGGCAAAATCAAAAGACGCACTTATTCACCCGAACTGGGCGATGGGGAAAAAGATTACCATTGATTGCGCCACGCTTGTCAACAAGGGTTTTGAAGTTATCGAAGCAAAATGGCTTTATCAAACGTCTTTCGACAAAATTGATATCATAATACATAGAGAAAGCATCATACACTCTATGGTAGAGTTTATTGACGGGGTTACCATCGCACAAATGTCTTACCCTACTATGGAAATCCCTATTTTGCTTGCCCTAAATTACCCCGACAGGATACCTTCGGGACACAAGGGCGTGGATTTTAAGACGCTTAAATCTTTGACTTTTTCGGAATACGACAGTAAGCGCTTCCCTTGTTTTGACCTCGTTGTAAATACCGCAAAAAAGGGCGGTGCTTATACGGCATGCCTTAACGGTGCAAACGAAACAGCCGTAAAACTTTTCCTTGAAGACAAAATAAGCTTTACGGATATCTATAAAGGGTTATCGGAAGCGGTCAATAAGTTCGACGGGAAATTTGACGGCACTTACGAAAGTCTAAAAAATGCCAACGATTTTGGCGAAAAATTCGTATTAAACTTATTTGGTTGTTAGGAGTTAAAGTGAATCTTTTAGCAAGTTTTGGCGAAATCGTTTCATATATAGGCTACGTTTTGATAGCCGTTTTAATCTTGCTTTTTATGATAACCGTTCACGAACTCGGACACTATATAAGCGGGAAAATCCTCGGATTTAAAATTGACGAATTTTCTATCGGATTCGGTCCGAAAATTATTCATAAACAGAAAAAAAACGGGGAATATTTTTCTTTAAGGCTAATTCCTTTGGGTGGGTTTTGCGCCTTTCACGGCGAAGACGGTGAGAACGACGACCCACAATCGTTTAATAATAAAAAGCCGTGGCAAAGAATTATCGTGCTTGTTTCGGGTGCGCTTATGAACTTTTTGTCCGCTCTCGTTATTATCATAGTAATGTTCTTTTCCTTCGGCGTTCCCTCTTTTAAAATAACCGACGTTTATTTTGACGACGCATATAACGAATATTCGTTAAAGGCAGAAGATATCATTATTTCGGCAAACGGTAAAACCGTCTTTCTTTCAACCGACCTTATGAACGCCATATCGGGAAAGCAACGGGGCGACCTTGTTGATTTTGTCGTTCAAAGAAAGGGGCAAACCGAAAACGTTAAGGTTATGCTACGCGTTGATACGACGTTTAATAACGTGGAAGACTTACGCACTCTTTTTACGGCACTCGGCACTTATTCCGTTTCGGCAGACAGTATGTATAGCGGTATGGTTACGACCAACCTGAAACTTCCGTTTTTTAAGACAATCGGTAGAAGTTTTTCTTACTCGGCGTGCCTTGGCGGAACGGTTTTTAAGGTACTTGGCGAACTTTTGACGGGTAAACTCGGGGTTGAAAGTATGGGCGGAACGATTACGACGATTTCTGTAACGGCAGACGCAATAAGAACGGGCGGAGCGTGGTACTTGCTTTATATTTCGTCGTTTATCGGAGTAAACCTTGCGGTGTTTAACCTTTTGCCTATCCCCGCTCTCGACGGGTCGAGAGTCGTTTTCACAATTATCGAGTGGATAAGAAAAAAGCCCGTAAACAGAAAAATCGAATCGGCAATTCATACCGTCGGATTTGTTTTGATTTTCGGGTTTGCGATTGCCGTTGACCTGTTGCATTTGATATAATGACGTGTAAAAATAAAAGTATAAGAAAAATTTTTAATTAAATGCTAAACATATTAAAAAAAATGTGATAAAATATTAAAAACACAAAAATGGAGAAAGATTATGGCTATTAAAAACGCATATTTATTAGACTTATTAGATAGAACAACCAAAAGAAATCCGGGCGAACCCGAATTTATTCAGGCTGTAACCGAAGTTTTCACTTCCTTAGAGCCCGTTATCGAACAAAGACCCGACCTCGTTGAAGCAGGCGTACTTGAAAGACTTGTTGAACCGGAAAGGCAAATCATTTTCAGAGTTCCTTGGACGGACGACAACGGTAAAATTCAAGTAAACAGGGGTTTCCGTATTCAGTTTAATTCTGCAATAGGCCCGTATAAAGGGGGACTTCGTTTTCACCCTTCCGTTTATCTCGGCATAATCAAGTTTTTGGGATTCGAACAAGTTTTCAAAAACAGTTTGACTACCCTTCCTATGGGTGGTGGAAAAGGCGGTTCTGACTTTGACCCGAAGGGTAAATCGGACGGCGAAATTATGAGATTTTGCCAAAGCTTTATGACCGAACTTTATCGTCACGTCGGTGCCGATTGCGACGTTCCGGCAGGTGATATCGGCGTCGGAGCAAGAGAAATCGGCTATCTTTTCGGACAATATAAGAGAATTAAAAATCAATTCGAAGGCGTTTTGACGGGTAAAGGATTAACCTATGGCGGTTCGCTTGCAAGAAAGCAGGCAACAGGTTACGGACTTTGCTACTTTACGAACGAAATGCTTAAAGCAAACGGTATGTCCTTTAGAGATAAAACCGTTTTAGTATCGGGGTCCGGTAACGTTGCAATCTATGCGTGCGAAAAAGCCACTTCCTTCGGAGCAAAGGTCGTTGCAATGTCTGACAGTAACGGTTATATTTACGACAAAAACGGCATTGACCTTGACGCAGTAAAGCAAATTAAAGAAGTTGAAAGAAAGAGAATTTACGAATATCTTAATTATCATAAGGACGCAGAGTACCACGAAGGCTGTAAAGGTATTTGGACAATTCCTTGCGATATTGCACTTCCTTGTGCAACCCAAAACGAAATCGACGGAGAATCGGCAAAAATTTTAGCAAAGAACGGTTGCAAAGTCGTTTCCGAAGGTGCGAATATGCCGTCAACCCCCGACGCTATAGAAACGTACTTTAATAGCGGTATTCTTTACGGACCGGCAAAAGCAGCAAACGCAGGCGGTGTTGCAACAAGTGGTCTTGAAATGAGCCAAAATTCAATCAGGCTTTCTTGGAGCTTTGAAGAAGTCGAAGAAAAACTTAAATCGATTATGCAAAGTATTTTTAAGTCTTGCGACGAAGCGTCGAAAACTTACGGCTTAAAAGGTAACTATATGGCAGGTGCTAATATTGCGGGATTTATTAAAGTTGCAGAAGCAATGAAGGCACAAGGCAACGTTTAATTCTTATTTAACAACAAAAACCACTTGATATTTCAAGTGGTTTTTTTATTGTTTTGTTTTTATTCGCCGAGATATGCGGCTTTAATTTTCGGGTCAGCCAAAAGTTCAGCACCCGTGCCTTCTCTCGTAATGAACCCCGTTTCGATAACGTATGCCCTATTCGCAATGGAAAGAGCTTTTTTAGCGTTTTGTTCTACGACGAAAATCGTCGTGCCTTCATTGTTTATTTTCTTAATCGTGTCGAAAATGGTATTAACGAAAAGCGGAGAAAGTCCCATGGACGGTTCGTCAAGCAAAAGCATTTTTGGGTGGGACATAAGCGCACGCCCAACGGCAAGCATTTGTTGTTCACCGCCCGAAAGCGTACCCCCGATTTGATTTTCCCTTTCTTTAAGTCTTGGGAAAATTTCGTAAACGCTTTCCATGGTTTCCTTGATTTCTTTGTTATCCTCTCTCGAATAAGCACCCAAAATCAAATTGTCTTTAACGGTTAATTCTTGGAAAATTCTTCTGCCTTCCGGTACTTGTGTAAGACCGAGTCCCGTAATTTTATGTGCCGGCGTTTTTAAAAGGTCGATATCTCCGTCAAACATAATCGAACCTCCGGCAGTAGGAATAAGTCCCGAAATAGCGTGCATTATAGTTGTTTTTCCTGCACCGTTTGCACCGATAAGTGCAACGATTTCGCCTTCGTTTACTTTAAGGGAAACACCCTTAATTGCCTTAATTAAGCCGTAGTTTACTTGTAAGTCTTTAATTTCTAATATAGTTGCCATATTATTCATCCCCCAAGTAAGCTTTGATAACTTCCGGATTGTTAAGAACCGACTTTGTATCGCCCGAGCATAATTCTTGACCGAAGTTCAAAACGGTAAGCCTATCGCAAATACCACCGACAAGCTTCATATCGTGTTCAATCAAAAGTATGGTCATATCGAAGTTATCACGAACGAATTTGATTGTTCCCATAAGTTCTTCCGTTTCTTGTGGGTTCATACCTGCGGCAGGTTCGTCTAAAAGCAAGAGTTTCGGATTAGTTGCAAGCGCCCTTGCAATTTCAAGTTTTCTTTGTTTACCGTAAGGAAGGTTATATGCAAGTTGATTTCTTTCTTCAAGTAACCCGAAAACTTTTAATATCTCTTTTGCCTTTGCTCTCATTTCGTTTTCAACCTTGTAATGTTTCGGCGTTCTGAAAATCGACTGAAAGACGTTAAGTTTATACTCCGGTTGATTTGAAAGGGCAACCATAACGTTTTTAATAACACTCATATTATTAAAAAGACGTATGTTTTGGAAGGTTCTTGCAATACCCTTTTTGTTAATTGCCATTTGAGAAAGTCCGGTTAAATTCTCTCCGTTAAGATAAAACGTTCCCGTCGTCGGCTTATACACACCCGTCAAAAGGTTAAAAATCGTAGTTTTACCTGCACCGTTTGGACCGATAAGCCCATAAAGTTCGTTCTTTTTTATCTTTAAGTTGACGTTGTCCGCAGCTTTAAGACCACCAAAGGAAATGCCGAGATTATTTGTTTCTAAAACGTATTCACTCATTTTACTTCCCTCCATGTTGCGGTTTATCCGGCTTATCTGCAATGTAATTCGTGTCAGGCGTCATATCGGTTGACAAAACTGCGTCCATCTCGATTTTTGTCGGAATTTTATCCCAGTCTGCACCGAATTCAACTTCATTTGCAGGATTGTGTTTATTTTTGCTAAACGTCGTTTTAGTCTTTTCAGCCAAAACGCCGAGATTGTATTTTGTTCTGAAACCTTTAAGCGCAGGAGCGTTATTGTATATAACGATAACGATTAAAATAAGTGCGTATATAAGATTTTTAAGTGCTGCCAAATCACCCGTTAAAATGGTTTGAAGTTTAACGTTAATAAAGGTGATAACCGTTGCGGCAACGATTGAGCCGTTGATACTGCCCATACCGCCCAAAACTACCATAACCAAAATATTGATAGAGTGGTTATAGTCGAAAATACCGCTTGCGGTTGCGTTTATTCTCGTACTTGCGTTACTGAACAAAACGCCTGCAATCCCTGCAAAGAAAGCAGAGATAACGAACACCAAAAGTTTATAAAAGGTTACGTTAACGCCCATAGCACGTGCGGCAATTTCGTTATCACGGATAGCCATAACGGCTCTTCCGTGCTTACTTTTGATAAAGTTATTGATAACAGCCAAAGATAAAAGTGCAACGACGAAACAAATAATAAAGAGAACGTTCCTGTCGTAGTGATACGTCGTCATACCGATTGCTCCGCCGAACGTGTCGAGATTTTGGAAAATACATCTTACGATTTCACCGAAAGCCAGCGTAACGATTGCAAGGTAGTCGCCTTTAAGACGGAGTGCCGGAAGCCCGATAATGAACCCGAATATTGCCGCAACAATCCCACCGATTATCATTGCAATTATAAGCGACAAAAACGGAGAACTTGCCGTAAGCGACGAAAAGACGGTCGTTTGCATATACGCACCAAAGTAAGCGCCAAGGCACATAAAGCCTGCATGCCCCAAAGACAATTCGCCCAAAAACCCAACGACAAGGGAAAGCGAAGTTGCCAAAATAATGTTGTATGCGATTTTTTCAAGTAAAATCTGAGTTGAGGCTTTTAATCCACCCGTAAGCGATAAGATACCAAAAAGAATGGTTACCGCCAAAATTACGATGTAGGAAATAAAATTCTTAAACTTAAATCCTTTCTTGATATTATTTAAGTAGTTAGAAAACCCGTTCATAATTATACCTTCTCCCTTCTCTTCTTGCCAAGAATACCCGTAGGCTTAACGAGAAGAATAATTATTAAAAGTGCAAATTCGATTGCAACCGTGTAAGGCGTAATTGACGGAATTGCACTGCATATCGTTTCGATAATACCGAGAACAAGCCCGCCGACCATAGCACCCGGGATTGAACCGATACCGCCGATAACAGCAGCGGTAAACGCCTTAATACCCGGCATCGAACCCATAGTAACGCTGACTTGCGGAGCTTTTAATATTAAAAATGCACCGGCAACGGCAGCAAGTGCCGAACCGATTGCGAACGTTATCATAATTATTGTGTTTATGGAAATACCCATAAGCGTTGCCGCTCTTTTGTCTTCCGAAACGGCAATCATTGCTCTACCCGTTTTCGTCTTGTTAACGAAAAGTGTAAGCCCAACCATTATTGCGGCGGCAGCCAAAAGCGTTACAAGCGTCGAACCCTTAATTACAAGGTCGCCGATTTCAATATTGCCGATTTTTGGGAAGATAACCATTTTACTTGCAGAACCGAAAACAAGTTGTGCAACACTTTGCAAAAGAAAACTTACGCCGATAGCGGTAATTAAAACAGCCAAAGGCGATGCGCCACGAAGCGGTTTATATGCAACCTTTTCGATACCGATACCGAACGCAACACAAACTACGATAGCAATAAGCGTTGCGACGATAGGTTGACCTATCATGTTAAAGAAAACCAAAATAGTGTAACCGCCAACCATGATAATATCGCCGTGCGCAAAGTTAAGCATCTTTGCAATACCGTATACCATTGTATAGCCGAGTGCGATTAAAGCGTAAATACCACCAAGACTAAGCCCGTCTATAAAGGTAGAAATAAAGTCAATCATTTTTTCTCTCTCTTTTTTACACAAAACCTTCGGCTTATTTTTCATAAGCCGAAGGAAAATGTTTAATAAATATTTATTGTTTAATAACGCTAAATAAATTAGTCGTTAACAACGTATTTAACAGGGGTCTTGTTTACAGTACCGTCAGCGTTCCAAGTAACGTTGTTACCTGTTACACCGGTAAACGTGAATCCACCGTTGAATACTGCTTTAAGTGCAGTCGTCATTTGAGCAATCGTGGTTGAACCGTTGATTGTTACGCCGTCACTAATTGCTTGTTCGATTGCTGCTTTGATTGCATATACACAGTCGTAAGCAGAAGCACCGAATTGATTTAACGTATCCGATCCGAAATTATCTACGTAGCTATCGATAAACGTTTTTGCCAAACCTGTCTTAGCACCCGAGTCAAAGTGTGAAAGGTAAGAAATTTCTTGTGGGATTGCGTCAACGTTAAATCCTTCGTAGCCTTCAATACCGTCGAAACCGTCACAACCGAAGAAGATAGCGTCTTGGGATAACGTCGTATCTTGAGCTTGCGTCATAAAGAGTGATGCTGCTTGATAGTAAATAGGCATAAAGATAAACGTGCAATCTTTTAATGCGTTAAGTTGAGTTGAGAAGTCCGTAGCATTTGCATCGTTAAACGACGTTACCGTGATTGCAGTCTTATCACCCGTGTAGTTTGCCATAAATTGATTGTAGATTCCGCTCGAATAAACGTCGTCCGATTTATAGAAAACACCGAGTTTTGCCGTAGGATAATTTGCTACGATAAAGTTTGCTGCACCTACACCTTGACCGGAATCCGAAAAGCACATTTGATATACGTTGCTTGCATTTTGCGGTACTTCATCGCTCGTTGCGGACGGTGTTAAAACAAATAAGTTGTCCGAAATTGCTTCTTCCTTAAAGGCAAGACACGGACCACTCGTTACACAGCCCAAAGAAACTTGCATTCCACGTTCTTTTAACGTAGCGTAGTTCGTTGCAACGTTATCGGCATTATGAACGTCGTCATACATTTCGAAAGAAAAATTCATGCCGTTAATACCGCCGTTGTCGTTAATTTCTTTAACGGCAAGTTTTGCACCGTTTTCAACGGCAATACCGTAAATTGCAGCACCGCCGGTAAGAGGACCGGAAGCACCGATTTTAATGTTCGCCGTTTCCGTAAAATCCGGAACTTTTAATCCACCGCCACAACCGGTGAAACAAGCTACGCCCATTGCCAATGCCAACACAGTGGCACCGATTTTCAATAACCCTTTCTTTTTCATTTTTTTATCTCCTTTAGATAAATTTTTTTATTTTATATTGAATTAAGGGGTTGCCTTAAAATCAATCTGATAAAATAAAAAACGAGATCTTATATTTCGACCTCGTTTATTACCAAATAAAAATTAATCAAATTCTCGATTTTTTTAATGGCAAAAAACGTGGGTCTTTTTAATGTTTAGAACCACGAGAATAATGACCATAATGCTTGTAAATACCGAATGCATCATTATTTTTGCCCCTTAATAAAATTTCAAAAACAAATTTGATACTGCTATTCTATACTATACGCACTTTCTTTGTCAACTATTTTTCAGTGGTTTTTATTATTTTTTAAAAAATTATTCGTTTATTCATTTTTTTATGAATAATTCTAATCTTTATACAATATAAAAGCGATTTTCAATGATAGAAAACCGCTTTTATTCATATTTTTAAATCTTTTTCAAAAAACGATTACTTTTTCATTTGTGCTTGAACTTCGGCAGCAAAGTCTTCGTTACGTTTTTCGAGGCCTTCACCCATTTCGAATCTTACGAATCTCTTGATTTCCAAAGTCTTGCCCGTAGTCATTTTTGAAGTATATTCTTTAACGAGTTTTTCGATGGTAACAGACGGGTCCTTTACGTATGCTTGATTTAATAAGCAAAATTCATCGTAATACTTTTTAACTCTGCCTTCAACCATTCTATCGATAATTGCAGCAGGCTTTCCTTCGTTTAACGCTTGAGCTTTTAAGATTTCCTTTTCGTGTTCCAATACTTCTGCAGGGACTTCGCTTGCGTTAAGATAAAGCGGTTTTGCTGCGGCAATTTGGAGTGCAACTTCGTGTGCGAGTTCTTGAGCAACTTCACAAGTGCATCCGCCGACTTCTACCAAAACGCCAACCTTTCCGCCCATGTGAATATAACTTGAAATTACACCGTCGGCACTTTCAAACTTAGCGAATCTACGAATCGACACCTTTTCTCCGCACTTTGCGGTGAAAGCGATAACTTCGTCGTTTTTCGTTGCAACCAAAGTTTCAACGTCGTTTACTTCATTATTTAATACGTAATCTGCGATACCTTTAACGAAATCTTTATATTGATCGCCTTGAGCAACGAAGTCCGTTTCGCAGTTTACTTCGACAAGAGCGCCCTTATTGCCGGAAACACTTGCTGCAACCAAACCTTCAGCGGCAATTCTCGATGCCTTCTTTGCTGCGGTTGCAATACCCTTTTCTCTTAAAAAGTCAATGGCCTTTTCCATGTCGCCGTCAGTTTCGACAAGAGCCTTTTTACAATCGGAAATGCCAACTCCGGTTTTCTTACGGAGTTCCATAACGTCACTACTTGTAAACATGATGATTATACTCTCCTATATTATGTTTATTATTCGGCTTTCGGTTCTTCAACTTCCGAAACTTCGGCAACTGCTTCGGTAGCAGGTGCTTCGGCTTCTTCTGCCTTTACCTGTTCGCCTTGATTTGCTTCGATAACTGCGTCGGCAATAACGGAAGCAATAAGTTTAACTGCTCTGATTGCGTCGTCGTTACCCGGAATAACGTGGTCAACAACGTCAGGGTCGCAATTCGTATCGGTAATTGCAACGATAGGAATATGAAGCTTTCTTGCTTCCATAACTGCGATGTCTTCTTGGTCAGGGTCAACGATAAACATAACACCCGGAAGCGTTCTCATATCTTTGATACCGCCAAGGTTGGTTTCGAGTTTTTCCTTTTCTGCTTTTAAGAGCATAACTTCCTTCTTCGGAAGAAGGTCGAATTCACCCGTTTGTTCCATGTTGGTAAGCTTGTTGAGTCTATCTACTCTTGACCTGATTGTCTTAAAATTCGTAAGCGTACCGCCGAGCCATCTGCTGTTGATGTAGAATTGACCGCATCTTTCAGCTTCTTCTTTGATAGCGTCTTGTGCTTGTTTTTTGGTCCCTACGAAAAGAATCGACTTGCCTTTCTTTACCTCATTAACTACGAACGGATAAACGTCGTTTTCAATCATTTCAACGGTTTGCTCAAGATTGATGATATGAATACCGTTTCTTTCGCCAAAGATGTACTTTGCCATTTTCGGATTCCAACGTCTTGTTTGGTGACCGAAGTGTACTCCCGTTTCAAGGAGCTGTTTCATTGTGATAACTGCCATAAAAATTTCCTCCGTTTTTCCTCCTCGCCGTCTTTAACTTTTATGCTAATCCACCGACTTGATTTTTTTGTGGACACGACCGCATAAAAAACCGCACGAGTGTGAATTTTTTAGCTTTATTATTTTATCATAAACAAAAACTATACGCAACAAAAAAGTGCGGGTTTTTTAAACTTTCCCGCACTATATTCGTTTATTTTTACTTAATCTCTTTTTTTTCTCTGTTAATCTTTATTTTATTTGCAAGTTTAACATACAAAATACCCGCCAAAATAACGAAAACCGAGAGTGCCGTTCCCCAGTAACAAATCCCGACGTACGGAAATTCGCTTGAAAAACCGACTGCCCCTGCGGGATTTCCCCAGTCGAGAAAAAAGTAAGGCGCTCTGCCACCGTTTACGCTACTTTTAAAGTCCCAATGCAAAACGTACCCTACCGACGAAAAAACCAGATAATAAAGCGGAGTAATCACTCCCAAAACTCCGTCCTTTTTTTCATAAGGATAATCGCTATCGTAAATAAAGAAATCCGCAACCGCCAAAATAGGCACAACCATATGGTTGATAACGCAAGGCGCAACCCAAGGATTAAATTCGTAAACCCCAGGAGTTAAATAAGTGTACGGAATAAGTACACAGTAAAAAGTCAAACCCGTAAGCGTTATCGCAACGGTTACGATAAGTTTGATTTTTTTCATCCACGGCCTAACGATTTTTTTATTCTTTACCTTTTCAATCGCCATAATAACAATGCCGATAAGCGCATACAAAATAACCCAAAGATTTGATTGCCACGTATAGTAAAGTGCGTTATGCGGACCGCCGTACGTTGGGGTAGGAATAAGCCCTGCGATAAGCCCGTATCCGCCAACCGTTACCAAAATAAATTTTAAAATCAGCGAAACGACGTAATATTTATTTCCCTTTGAAAAAAACAAATTATTACTTGTCAATTTCAGCCTCGTCGTCTTCTTCTAAAACTCTGCAAAATTCGTTAAATACTTCGTCCAAAAGTTTTTCGTCTTCAATAGGAAGAAGGTCGGCGGTTTCTTCGTCGTCCCCGCTTACTTCAAAGATAATAAGGTCGTCTTCCGAAACGCCTTCGATTTCTTCGGCAGGCTCAAAGGCCGAGTAATTTTTGCCCTTATATTCAATAGTGCCGACAAAAAAGAACTTCAATTTCTTTCCGTCATCGGTTGTCAAATAAACCGTATCTTCGTCTTCACACCCACAGTCGCATTCGTGATCGTGTTCGCAACCGCAATCACACTCTTTGTCGTGATGATGCCCGTGGCACCCGCAATCACATTCTTCGTCGTGATTATGACAATGTTTCTTTTCTTCGCTCATAATAATTCTCCTGTTTACTTATTTTTTTCCAATAAAAATCCGTTAAGGATAGACGTTGCCGCCAAAGCGTCAACACACGTCTTCCTTTCTTCTCTCGACATGTTTTGGCTAATCAAAACGTCTTCCGCCTCACAAGTCGTACACCTTTCGTCAACAGAAAAAACGGTATGCCCTGCTTCACGCAATTTATCAATAAAAAACTGCGCCCTTTGGGTTTGCTCCGACGGCGTTCCGTCAAAGTTTACGGGAAGTCCGCAAACGATTGCCGTCGCACTTTTTTCTTTAACCAAGAATTTAACCGCTTCCAAATCTTTCTTTAAGTTTTGCCTAAAATAAGTTTTAACGGGAAGCGCATAGGTGTTAAACGGGTCGGAAACGGCGACACCGATTCTCTTGTTGCCGATATCAAGGCATAAATATCTTTCCATCGGTATTATTTTATCATAAAGGGTATATTTTTGCAATAGATTAAGCGTCAAGATTATCAAATATATTTTACACTATATTAAATAAAAATATTCTTTTAAACATAAAAAAGAGCCTACGTTTTCGGCTCTCTTTTTAAGCATAATTATTTACTTTTTTTCTTGCTGTTTTTGGTCATTTGGTTAACTTTTGTTAAAACCTGTTCTTGACCGTCGGTAACAGCCTTTCTTGCCTTAACGGAATTAGCCACGATAACTGCACCACCTATCATACCCAAGGCAATACCGAATAAGAATTTTTCGTCCATACCAATCTCCTTTTATCAAGATAAGTATGCGAAAAATGTAATTTTTTATACTTTTTTTACTTATTTTCTTAACGGAGCACCGACATTATCCCTAAAACTACCTACAGCAATTTTTATTATGTCGATAATCCAACCAAAAAAGAATAATCCCAATGTCAAGGAATATAATATCCCGGTACCGATTTTTCCTACATAATATTGATGAATTCCAAACCAACCACCAAAAATACAAAGCTTTAACGCTTTTTTCTTGCTTTTGTCACTAACATTTGTTACATAATTTGCCATATTTAACCATAATCTCCTTTTCATGATTTTATAGTAACATTTTATACCAAAATTTTTGGTATGTCAAGTATTTTACCAAACATTTTGGTAACATTTTATATATGGAAATTAAGTTTAAAGAAAATTTACGCATTTTGCGTAATGAAAAACATTTAACACAAAAAGAACTCGCACAGATATTAAACGTTGACCAAAGAACTATAAGTGCTTGGGAAAAAGGTATTTGTGAGCCAAGTTTTTTTATGCTTTTAAAATTATGTCAAATATTTAATGAAGACTTCAATAACATTTTAACTTAAAAATCCCTTTCAAACTTTGAAAGGGATTTTCTCTATGCGTTCTTTTTGGACTTATAATCTTCGATTGCTTTTTTGATTGCTTCTTCGGCGAGAACGGAACAATGAAGTTTTTGCGGAGGAAGTCCACCTAAAATTTCAACGACTCTTTTATTCGTTACTTCCAAAGCCTTGTCAACGGTTAAACCTTTGACCATTTCGGTCGCCGTCGAACTCGTTGCAATCGCTGCGGCACAACCGAAAGTTTTGAACTTTGCATCAACGATTACGTCGTTTTCGATTTTAAGAGATATTCTCATAATATCCCCACAAACTTCGTTTCCTACTTCTCCGACACCGTCGGCATTTTCTATTTCACCTACGTTCTTCGGATTTTGGAACGCTTCCATTACCTTTTCGTTATACATTTTTGTTTTCTCCTTCCGCCTTAAATAACGGCGACATCTCTCTCAATCTGTTTACTGCCGACTTAATAACGTCAACTGCATAATCAACTTCTTCCATCGTGTTATGCTTGCCGAACGAAAATCTTATCGACCCGTGTGCAAGCCCTTCGGGAAGCCCCAACGCAAGTAAGACGTGGGACGGTTCAAGCGAACCCGACGAACAAGCCGACCCCGAAGATACGGCGATACCTGCCAAATCAAGACTAAACAGTATCGACTCTCCTTCAATAAACTTAAACGAAAAATCCGCATTTGCGGGAAGCCTGTTTTCTTTTCTCGGTCCGTTTAATTTAACGAACGGAACTTCGTTTAATATCCTATCGATAAAATGATCACGAAGCGAAGTTACGTAATCGAAATTCTTTTGCAAATCACGTTTGGCAATCTTAAACGCTTCGGCAAACCCAACGACGCCTGCAACGTTGGTCGTTCCCCCACGCTTCATCCTTTCCTGATGTCCGCCTGTTAAAATCGAACCTATTTTAACGCCGTTTTTAATATACAACGCACCGACGCCCTTCGGTCCGTAAATCTTATGACTACTCATCGACATAAGGTCAACGCCAAGTTCGACAACGTTTATATCGAGTACGCCCGTTGCCTGAACGGCGTCCGTAAACATAATTGCATTTTTACTGTGCGCTATTTTTGCGATTTCTTTTATCGGTTCAATCGTGCCGACTTCGTTATTTGCCATCATACAACCGACGAAAATCGTGTCGTCACGGATTATGCTTTTTAAGTGTTCAAGGTCTATAAACCCTTCGCTATCGACCTTCATATATTCAACATCAAAACCGTCTTTACTGAGTTCTTTTGCAGTTGAAATCATTGCGGCGTGCTCGATAGGGCTGATTATTATGTGTTTGCCTTTATCACTATGCGCTTTTGCAATACCACGAATAGCCCAGTTATCGCTCTCCGTTCCACCCGAAGTAAAATATATTTCGTTGGGTTTTGCCCCGATAAAACTTGCGATATTGTCCCTTGCTTCGTCAACGGCTTTAACGGCGTTTCTTCCGAAAACGTGTTGACTGTTTGCGTTACCGAACACTTCGGTAAAAAACGGAAGCATTTTTTCAAGAGCTTCACCGCATAACGGCGTCGTTGCCGCATGGTCAAAATAAATGGGTGTTTTTACCATAAAACCTTCTCCTATCTTATTTCCCCGTCCAAAATTTGTTGTAAGGTCATTTCGTCTAAAATTTCGTTCATACCCTTATAAAGTTTCTTCCAGACGCCACTTGTAGCACAGCACTTACACTTTTTGTCCGTTTTAACACACTCGATTATTTCCATATCGTCTTCTAAAGTTCTAACGATTTCTCCGACGGAAATGTCCTTTGGTTGCCTTGTCAAAAAGTAACCGCCCGACGCTCCACGTGTTGCGCTTACGATATTTTTCGAAGTAAGTTTTCGCATAATTTGTTCTAAATACTTACCCGATACCGCAATATAACTTTCAAGCGTACTTGCCGAAATTTGCTTGTCGGGATAGGCATTTGCTAAAATGTTGCACGCCATAAGACCGTAATGCGTTTTGCTTGAAAGTTTCATTACACTCACTCCGAAATAAATTGCAACCTTTTTGGTTGCAATTAAATTATATTATTATTTATTTCCGATGTCAACAAAAAAAATACGGCTGACAAAAATTTTTTGCCAGCCGTAAACTATTATTTTATTATTACTTCAATAAGTTTGGTTCCGTCGTAAACAAGGTGATAATCGTGGAAATTATTGTTTTTTATGTCATTAATAAAAATTTTAAGGTCTTCGATAACTCCGCAATTTTTTTCGCTTATAACCCAGTCGATTTTTTTAAACTCGATTATACCTTCTTCCGTTCTCAACGGAAAACGGCTTTCGTCGAAATCGTCGGGGAGTTCGGATAATAGTGCGTAACCTATTTCGTCGTCGTAATTCCAAGTAAACGTCGAAAACAATTTTACTTCTTTTACGGTTATTCCGCTTTCTTCCTTTATTTCACGGATAGCGCAAGTTTCGACGCTCTCTTCTTCTTCCAAATGTCCGCCAACGCCGTTCCACATTCCCATAAAAGGCGGTTTTTCTCGGTTTATCATAAGTATCTTGTCGCCCTTAACGACAAAACAAAGTGTCGCTTTTTTCATTTGTTCTCCCAAAGCCGTAGCTATTCGAATTCAACGACGCTTGCCCACTTATAAAGCGTTTCGATTTCGTCTTTATGCCCTTTAACCGATTGCGACGCCGCAACGATAGGCAACCAACCGTTCACGTACTTTCTAGTCGTTCCGCTCTTTTGACAGAAAAGGTCAAGATACTTGTCGGCAAGTTGTTGCTTTCCGCCAAGCACGAACATAAGATACGTTCTTGCAACGTCGGCACCTGCGCTTCCCTGCGTTGCGTGCGACCAGTCGATAATATAATACTTCCCGTCCTCGGTAACTACGACGTTACTCGGGTTAAAGTCGCCATGGCAGAGTTTTGCACGCATCGGCATGGCGTTAAGCCTGTTATGAAGTTCGTACTTAATGGTCGGGTCAAGATTCGTTTGGTCGATTTTTCTATCCATCTTATCTTTAAGTTTATTAAGAAGCGGAACTCTGCAAGTCAAAACGTGCATTTGAAGGTCGACGAATTTATTGAGATACTCGTCTTCCTTTTCGGGGTTTTTTTCCATAAGTGATTCCAGCGTTTCACCTTCTATATATTCCATAACGATTGTCCACTTACCGTCGATTTTCGTTACTTCTATAATCTTTGGAATATTTAAGTCGGTTTCTTCGACACGAGATTGATTAAGCGCTTCGTTTAATATGTCTGCCTTTGAAAAATCCTCATCGAACATTTTAATCGTCTTATTGCCTTCAACGTAAACGATTTTATTACTTCTTTTCCCGATAACTTTATCGTATCCCATACTGTTTCTCCTTATTTACCATAATAAGCGTTTAAGTACATTTGTTTAATTTCGCTCATAAGCGGATATCTCGGATTTGCTCCCGTGCATTGATCGTCAAATGCCTGTTCAACCATTTCGTCAAGTCTGTTTAAGAAATCTTGTTCGTCAACGCCGTATTCTTTTATCGTCTTTTTAATTCCGACTTTTTCTTTAAGTTCGTCAAGTGCTTTGATTAAATTTTCAAGTTTTTCGTTATCGTCCTTTCCGCCGATACCGAGATAGTCTGCAACTTCGGCATATCTACCGAGAGTATGCGGGTGGTCGTATTGCGGGAACGTACCCATCTTTACCGGAGTTTCCGATGCGTTAAAACGCATTACTTCGTCAAGCATAAGTGCGTTTGCAATTCCGTGCGGAATATGATGGAAAGCACCGAGTTTATGTGCCATCGAGTGGCAAACACCCAAAAAGGCGTTGGCAAATGCCATGCCCGCCATGGTTGCGGCGTTGCCCATCTTTTCACGTGCAACAGGGTCGTTCGGTCCGTTATCGTACGCTCTTGGGAGATACTCGAAAATCATTTTGAGCGAACGTAAAGCAAGCCCGTCGGTATAGTCGGTTGCCATAACCGAAGCGTACGCTTCAAGTGCGTGTGAAACAGCGTCGATACCAGACGAAGAAGTAAGCCCCTTTGGAGCGTTCATCATAAGGTCTGCATCGACGATTGCCACGTTAGGCATAAGTTCATAATCGGCAAGCGGATATTTTACACCCGTCTTTTCATCTGTGATAACGGCAAACGGCGTTACTTCGGAACCCGTTCCCGCAGAAGTCGGAACGGCAATAAACGTTGCCTTTTCACCCATCTTCGGGAAAGTATAAATACGTTTTCTTATATCCATAAAGCGCATTGCCAAATCCAAAAATTCAACTTCGGGGTGTTCATACATAACCCACATAATTTTACCTGCGTCCATTGCAGAACCGCCACCGATTGCAATAATGGTATCGGGTTCGAATTCACGCATTGCCTTCGTACCGCTTATTGCCGAAGAAAGATTAGGGTCTGGCGCAACGTCGAAAAACGTCGTGTGAACGATACCGAGTTCGTCAAGCTTATCGGTAATTGCTTTCGTGTATCCGTTCTTATAAAGAAAACTATCGGTTACGATAAACGCTTTCTTTTTGTTCATATC
Source organism: Christensenellaceae bacterium (assembly GCA_045599205.1). GTDB lineage: Bacteria > Bacillota > Clostridia > Christensenellales > Borkfalkiaceae > UBA1259. The sequence continues at coordinate 76,165 of JAZRVM010000025.1, forward strand.
GGTTTTAAGTTCTTGAAGTGCAACAGGTAAACAACCTTTCTTAAAATATACCTTTTGCGGTGCTCTGAACCATAACATATTTTCTCTCCTTTCGGCAACTGTTTTAATATTAAGTAAGTGTTTAACGCTTACGTTTTCCGACACACTGTTTCCACCCCACGATCCGCAACCGAGAGTAAGCGACGGCGTTAAATTGAAATTATATAAATCTCCGATACCACCTTGCGACGACGGTGTGTTGATAAGTAGCCTACACGTTTTCATTGCGTTTTCCCACTTTCTTAACTTTTCCGTTTCCGTAATTTGGTTTATATATAACGAAGAAGTATGCCCGAATCCGCCGTCGGCAATCAGCCTTTCCGCCTTTTCGATTGCTTCGTCAAAGTCCTTTGCCTTATACATGGCAAGAACGGGTGATAATTTTTCGTGAGCAAATTCTTCGGAAATATCAACGCTTTCGACTTCACCGATTAAAACCTTGGTGTTTTCCGGTGCTTCAAAACCGCATAACTTTGCAATCGTATTTGCACTTCTCCCGACGATTTTTGCGTTCAACGAACCGTTGACGATAATGGTTTTTCTAACCATATCTTTTTCTTCGTCGGTCAAAAAATACCCGCCACGTTTTTGCATTTCCTTTTTGAAATCGTCATAAACCTTACTTAAAACGATACAGGATTGTTCGGAAGCACAAATCATACCGTTATCAAAAGTCTTACTGTGCAAAAGCGACGATACTGCCAAAACGATGTTTGCGCTGTCGTCAACGATAGCGGGAGTGTTCCCCGCACCAACGCCGACGGCAGGTTTACCCGAACTGTAAGCGGAACGTACCATACCCGGTCCGCCCGTTGCCAAAATCAAATCCGCTTCCTTCATAAGGCTTGCGGAAAGTGCAACCGTCGGTTCGTCTATCCAAGCGATAATGTTTTCCGGAGCGCCCGCTTTTACCGCTGCTTCATAAACTATTCTTGCCGCTTCTATCGTACTTTTCTTTGCTCTCGGGTGAGGTGAAAAGATGATGCCGTTCCTTGTTTTTAAGCACATAAGCGACTTAAAAATCGCAGTGGAAGTCGGGTTTGTCGTCGGAACAACTGCCGCAACGACACCTACAGGCTCGGCAATCTTCGTCGTACCGAACGCCTTGTTTTCTTCAATTACCCCGCAAGTTTTAACGTCTTTATACTTATTAAAAATATATTCCGAAGCAAAGTGGTTTTTAATGACTTTATCTTCGACGATACCCATACCTGTTTCGCTAACTGCCATTTTTGCAAGCGGAATTCTTAATCTGTTTGCAGCCATCGCACTTTCGAAAAATATTTTATCCACCTGTTCTTGGGTAAACGTGGCAAATATTTTTTGGGCTTCCTTGACTTTCTTTATAAGTTCTTTTAATTGCAATTCTTCATTGGATACTACTGTTTCTTCAGGCATAAATTTCTCCTAAACTATCTTCTTTCATATTATTCCTTTTTGAAAAAAAGGCATACCTGTTCGGTATGCCCCTAACCCTTCTATATTATCTAACGCTTATTGAAAGAATTTTTGAAGTTACTTCCATACTTGCGGATTGATTCGGAATAAAAACAGGAACTCTTATTATCGTTGCATTATATTTTACAAGCTGATTCCCTTTTGCTTCGAAAACCGTTGCTTTTTGGTTATCGTCAAAAGCGTCGTAATCTTCTTTTTCGATACAGTTAAAGGTCAAACCGTTATCTATTACGCCTACTTCGGTTGAATATGAACCCGTGTAATAAATCACGTATTCATCATAATAGGACGAAGTCGAGCAGGATTGTTTAATTGCCGACCACGTGTCGCTGTTACTTTCCGATTCGGTATCAAATAACCCGATAACGCAGAAACAATCGTCATAACTACTTGAAAGGTCCGAAATCGGGAAGAAAAGTGTGGACGAACCCGTATCCGTTTGGTTATAAGACGAATAAGAATCGTTTGCGTTCCAGCTTCTCCAAAGTCCTATCGAACCAACTGTGTTTGACAAAACAGACCCGATTGTTCCGCCGTGAGCAAATTGACCTTCCAAATTAGGCTTTGACGAATTTTTTACGATTTTATGCGTATTTTCGTCAAATTTAAGGTCGCCTATCATAAGTTTTCCGTTATGCGTCTGGTCGCCGTTAAAGTTTATTGTTTGATAAAAGAACGTTCCGTTATAATACCCTTCGTTTGCGTAAGATATTATTGCGTCAACGGTTTTATCGGCAAGGTGTGAGTAAAGGTCAATAGAAAGAGTTTTTTCTTCCAAACTGTAAACACCCTCGTTTTCTACCCTAACGCTAACCGTTATGTCTAATGTTTTAATTTTTCTGCATCCCGTCAATGAAAAACAAGCAATCATTGAAAGCGCAATCGTTAAAAACAACGTAACTGACTTAAAAAAACGTTTCATTTTGTTCTCCGCAATTTTTATTATGTATATTTTACTAATATTTTTTTATATTGTCAATAAAACTTACACGGTTTATTTATTTTTGCGTTTTTTCGGGGTAAAAAATGCCGATTTTTGCAAAAAAAAAAGAGTTTGAACAAATCAAACTCTTTTTCGAAATCAAATAATCCGTAAATTATTCAACAACAACGGTAGCACCGGCTTCTTTGAACCTTGCAACCATTTTGTCTGCTTCTTCTTTAGTAGCATTTTCTTTGATTACACCGAGAGATTCAACGAGTGCCTTTGCATCGCCAAGACCCAAAGCCGTATTGAATTCTCTAACAGCCTTGATAACTTCAATCTTCTTGTCGCCGATTTCTTTAAGCGTTACCTTGAATTCAGTCTTTTCTTCAGCAGCAGCGGCAGCAGGTGCAGCAGCGGCAGCAGCAACAGCTACAGGAGCAGCAGCGCTAACTCCGAATTCTTCTTCAATAGCCTTAACAAGGTCGTTAAGTTCAACAACGGTCATACCCTTGATTTCTTCAATCATCTTTTTAATATCTGCCATTTTTAATTTCCTCCGAAATATTATTTCTTTTTTTTATTTTTTAGCAACAATTAAGCCTGTGCTTCGGCTTTTTTGTCTGCAACTGCTTTAATAGCAACTGCAAGACCCCTTGTAAAGTTGGAAAGTGTTCCGGCAAGCATTGAGTAAAGTTCTTGCTTTGTTGGAATCGATGCTAATTGTTTAACGCCGTTGGCGTCAATCTTTGCACCGTTGACAAAACCGCTTTTAACCGCAAACTTGTCTTCAAACTTCTTTACTGCTTCAACAGCGATTTTCGATGCGCCGACTTCGTCTGAACCGAAAGCAACGGACGTCGGTCCGTTAAGTTCGTCGTCAAAGTCGTTGATACCCAAATCGTGAAGAGCATATTTAATCAATGTGTTTTTGTAAACTTTGAACTCAACGTCGTTCTTTCTGAACTCTCTACGAAGTTCGGTGTCTTCGGCAACGGTAAGTCCGCACGACTTAACAAACACAACTGATTTTGCCTGTTCAAACTTTTCTTTAATCGTTTTAGCAACTTCTTTTCTTGCTTCTTGATTTGCTGACATGTTTTACCTCCTTAAAAAATGATAATGCCCTCGATTCCGAACGAATACGAGGGCATAATGTGCCTTTAATATTCGCCTCGGTTGGTTTGCCTTACGGCAATTAAACACCTACTGTCTTGGGCTATTTAGTTTTGCGAGTGTTATTATATCACGGAGTTTCCGTGATGTCAACTAAAATTTAGCGTTAATTTTTACGCCCGGACCCATCGTACTCGTAACGGCAACGCTCTTAAGATATTGACCCTTTGCGGCAGCCGGTTTAGCCTTAACGATGGCTTCCATAAGTGCTTCGTAGTTTTCTTTAATCTTATCTTTACCGAAGCTCTTCTTTCCGATTGGGCAGTGGATAATTGCAGCCTTGTCGAGTCTGTATTCAACCTTACCTGCTTTGGTATCCTTAATTGCCTTTTCAACGTCCATGGTAACCGTTCCCGATTTAGGGTTAGGCATAAGACCTTTAGGACCTAAAACCTTACCGATACGACCAACCAAACCCATCATATCAGGGGTGGTGATAATAACGTCGTAATCAAACCAGTTTTCCGTTTGAATCTTTTGAATCATTTCTTCTGCACCAACGAAGTCTGCACCTGCAGCCTTTGCAACGTCAGCCTTTTCGCCCTTGGCAATAACTAAAACTTTAACATTTTTACCCGTGCCGTTCGGAAGAACGATAACGCCTCTTACTTGTTGGTCTGCTTGCTTCGGGTCAACACCCAAACGAACGTGAAGTTCAATCGTTTCGTCAAACTTTGCTTTAGCCCCGTCAAGTGCCAAAGCGATTGCTTCATCTGCTTCGTACAATTTTGCAGATTCGATATTTTTTACGCTATCAACGTATTTTTTTCCGTGTTTCATTTTTTACCTCCTGTGGTACATTCGGGCAAAAGCCCTCCCACTTTATATCGTTTAGTCTTCGACTTCAACACCCATACTTCTTGCAGTACCCTTAATCATGCTCATAGCACTTTCCAAGGAATTTGCATTAAGGTCAGGCATCTTGAGTTTCGCAATTTCTTCAACTTGCGCTTTGGTAAGTTTTGCAACCTTCGTCTTGTTCGGAGCTGCACTTGCTTTTGCAAGCCCTGCTGCCTTCTTGATAAGAACGGGTGCCGGTGGGGTCTTTAATATGAACGTAAATGAACGATCTTGATAGATTGTCATTACAACCGGGATAATAAGACCTTCTTGATTTGCCGTCTTTGCGTTGAACTCTTTGGTGAATCCAGGGATGTTAATACCGTGTGGACCAAGCGTTGAACCTACAGGTGGGCCGGGTGTTGCCTTGCCTGCGGGCAATTGCAATTTAACGACTGCTGTAACTTTCTTTGCCATTTTTTTATCCTCCTACTGTGGTAATACCGTTGCGAATAGAAAAATTTAATCGTAACTCCCACTATATACAAAAAGCATTTTGCTCTTTTGTAACTTTAATTATTGTTGCTCTTCTTCCGAAACAACTGCGTTTACTTTCTTCACTTGAACGAAGTCCACTTCAACGTCAGTCGGACGACCGAACATAACGATATGAACCAAAACCTTTTGCGTTTGTTCGTTTATCGTAAGAACTTCGCCGGAAAAAGATTCTAACGGACCGGACATGATTTGAACCGTATCGCCGACCGTAAAATCGACTTCGATTGCAAAATCTTCTAAACCCATTCTTTGAACTTCTTCTCCGGTTAAAGGAAGCGGTCTGCCTTGCGGACCAACGAAACCGGTAACCCCCCTTGTGTTCGTTACAAGGTACCAGATATCGTTTGAATATATCATTTTAAGGAAAACGTAACAAGGGAATTTTTTTCTTTCGACAAGTTTTTTCTTCCCGTTTGCCTTTTCTTCCAAAGTCTGTTCGGTCGGGATTTTTATTTCATAAATAAAATCTTGTAAGTTATTGTTTTCGATAAGTTTTTCAAGACTATCTTTAACCATAGCTTCATAACCGGAATAAGTATGAATTACATACCAGCTTGAATCTTCTATTGCCATAATAACTCCTAACCTAACTTAATTAAACGGAGTAACTGAAGTAGACCGAAGTCAAAAGCCGTGATAACAACTAAAAAGACAAGTACAACCAAAATAACGACTCCCGTTTGCTTAACGGTTTTCGGAAAAGTCGGCCAGTTGACCTTTTTAAGTTCAGAAAAAATATCCTTGCACTTTGCACCGATTCTCTTAAAGATATTCGGCTTTTTTGCTTTCGTCGGTTTTTTCTTGCTTTTAACTTGATTGTTTTGTGTTGATTGATTATCGCTCATAAATCAATACCCCTTTCTGTGTTTTAAGCGAATCCGCTTACCTTCTACTACTTTGCTTCTTTATGAAGAGTGTGTTTTTTGCAGAATTTGCAATACTTTTCGACTTCTAATCTTTCAGTATCGTTTTTCTTGTTTTTGAAAGTATCGTAATTCCTTTGTTTGCATTCTGTGCATGCTAAAGTAATCTTTGTTCTTGCGCCTTTTGCTGCCATAATAGCACCTTCCGTACATGAAAAAATTAACACCCCGAAATTCGAAGTGCTAATGTATTATACTAAATATCAATTTTAGTGTCAAGTTTTTTTATCGGTTTTTTGCCGTTTTATATAACTTTTTTTATAAATCCCGATAACGTTTTACATTTTGTATATCGATATGGACTTTATCACAAGATATAGTTTGTTTTTATCTTGATTTTCCTAAAAACACTTATAAATATTTATATATCGGACTGTTTAATTCTCCCTTTTCGATGATATCGTTTATTTTATCTTGCGAAAGTATAACGCTTTCTTTTTCGTTAGAATAAACCACGATTTCGTTTATTGCCCCATTATCGAGAATTGACATAAGTTTTTTTACCGTCATATTTTGGTCGACACCCTGTTTTTTATACGGCATACCACGAGAGAGTCTTCGACTTTTGTCGTTAATAAAAATTTTCGTGTAAACGTTTTCTTTTCCGTTGTCTATTGCCCCTACGAAAATAAAGAGTGAAAACAAACAAAGAGAAACGTTTATTTTATAAAATATCGAAAGAATAAAAAGTGCAAAGAGAGCCACCGAAAAAATTATTCCGATAATCTTTGCCGTCTTGTTTGCTTTTTTCTTTCCCGAAACGGGCGTTAAAACCGCTCTTAATACCCTACCGCCGTCAAGCGGTAAAAAGGGAAGCAAGTTAAATATTGCAAGAGAAAAGTTGGTCTGAACTATAACGTCCGTAAGCGGATATATTTCGGGGAAAACCCACCAAAGCGCAACGAAAAAAATTCCCACGCCGAAATTGACCATCGGCCCCGCCACCGCAATTAAGGCTTCTTCTTTTGCCCTGTCGTACTCCGTTTCGCCCGAAACGATTGCGCCGAAGGGCATAAGCGTTATTTTGTCTAACTTATATCCGAAAAAACTTGCGACCAAAGAATGACCGAGTTCGTGGATAACCGCCGACACCGCACATATAACGAAGGAAAGAATTCTCCCGGTTAACGCATAGTAAAACCCGAATACGAAAAATAGCGGATGAATACTGACTTTTAAAGTTTCCATACCACCGAACTTCCGTCAAGCGTAAAGTTTACGATGGCAACCCCGTCAATTCCGTAAAAACACATTTCGGCGTTATCGTCCGCCGTGTAACCTACCGGAATATTATTTACAACCTTATCCCCTTCGTTAAAATACACGAAGCGAAGCCCCGATATGGTCGAAGAAAAATTATTGCTATGCGATATGGTTATCGTGTAACCCGTTCCATTATTTACTACGGAATCAACCTTTCCTTCTACCGGTGCATAAACGCTTTTGTTTGCCTTTAATTTTATTATTCCGCCTTCAACGATACTGTCGCCGACTGTCGGCGAGAAATCGGAATATATTCTGTTATCCGCCTTTTCGCCTTGTCCTATTATCCCCGAAACGAAAGAGCTTATACCGCCGTTCGGCATAAGTGCGTTTGCAACGAAAATCGAAACGACTAAAATAGCCAACACGGCAACTTCGATTTTTATTGCCGACAATTTATGTTTCTTTACCGATTTTTCTATCGTGCGAACGCTTGACGTGCCGTTTTCCGATAAGGAGTTTTCCGAACTCTTGTTTTCTTCGTTATCGCCACCGACGTCGCCGTTTATTTTTTCGATAACTTCTCTTTTAAGGTCTTTTGCCTTGCTCGGTCTTTTCCTTTTGATTTTTTTGTAAGTGATACTGCTCGTCGGGGTTATCCCTATCATTTCCATATATTCTTCTTTTTCGCTCATAGCCTTTCTCCGTTTTGTTTTTTTATAAATATATGAAATACGAATGCCGAATATTCTAAAATAAAAAATAAAAGCCACCCGAAGTGACTTTTATTTCTTGATAATTTTTATGTTTAACGTTTTATTTTTCCAAAAGTTTTGGCATAAGTTCATACCCGAAGTCGGTAACAATCCCCGTTTTTTGTGCTTCGCTTTCCGTGTATCTTTCACCCTTTATTCCGTCAAAAATCTTGTTGCTTCTATAAATCAAATACGGAATAGGGTCGGAAACGTGCGTCATAATGGAAATCGGCGTCGGGTGGTCGGGACAAATAAGCATCGAGTAATCTATTCCCTTTCTATCAAGTTCGTCTTTTATCGTCTTAACAACGACTTCGGAAATTTGTTCGATTGAATAAATTTTATGCTCGCCATCCCCGTGGTGTCCACACTCGTCAGGTGCTTCCATGTGAATATACACGAAGTCTGCACCCCTTTCAATCGCTTTAAGACACGCCTTTGCCTTACCTAAAAAGTTCGTGTCGTAATTGCCCGTTGCCCCTTCGACTTCTATAACTTCCATACCCGTAAGTTTTCCTATCCCTTTAAGAAGGTCAACGGCGGAAATCATTGCGCCGTTTATCCCGAATTTTTCCTTAAAATTTTGTAAGTTCGGTTTAACCCCTTCCCCCCAAAACCAAAGCGAAGTGGCAGGGTTAAGCCCCCGTTTTTTTCTATCGAGATTTATCGGGTGATTTTTTAAGAGTTCACAAGACTTTTTCATTAACGATAAATACCTTTTGCCGAGTTCGGTCTTTGGGAGATAATCTTTTATTTTTTTGCCCGTTATATCGTGCGGTGGCGTCAAGTCGTTTGAAACCTTACCGTTATCGATAACCAAACAATGACGGTAACTTATTCCCGAATACAATTTATATTCGTCGTTATTTAAGTTCTTTGCCAAATATTCAATCAACTCTCTTGCTTCCGCCGTCGTTATCTCGCCCGAAGAATAATCAATCATCGTTTTATTTTCGAAATCTTCTTCGTCGGAAAGAGTAACGAGATTTGCCCTTGCCGTAACGTCGGTATCTTTTAGCGTTATGCCGATACTTGCCGCTTCAAGCGGAGAACGCCCCGAATAACACTCCTTTGGGTTGTAGCCCAAAACCGAAAGATTCGCAACGTCGCTCCCCGGTTTAAGCCCAAAAGGAACGGTGGTACAAATACCCATTTCACTAACCTTAGAAAGGCTGTCAACCGTCGGCTTGTTTGCAAGTTCGAGCGGGGTTTTGCCATTTAACGAAGGTTGCGGAAAATCCGCCATACCGTCGCCTAATATTACAATGTATTTCATAATTCACTCCATTTAATAGGTGTTTTACCGTGTAACGATAAGTATTCGTTTGCCATATTAAAATGCCCGCAACCGAAAAACCCGTTATATGCCGAAAGCGGAGAAGGGTGGGCGCTTTCCAAAATCAAATGCTTATTTTTATCTATAAGCATTTTTTTACTTCTTGCGTTTGCACCCCATAAAATAAACACGACGTTTTCGGTTTTTTCCGAAATCTTTTTAATCACTCCGTCGGTAAATTCTTCCCAGCCCTTATTTTTATGCGAGTTGGCAAGGTGTTCACGAACGGTAAGCACGGTGTTAAGTAACAAAACGCCCTGTCTTGCCCAAGAAGTAAGGTCGCCGTCTTTACCCGTCTTTTCGCCCGTTTCGGATTCGATTTCCTTAAAGATATTTACAAGCGAAGGTGGTTTTATCACCCCTATCGGCACGGAAAACGCAAGCCCCATGGCTTGCCCTTTTTCATGGTAGGGGTCTTGACCTAAAATCACAACCTTAATATCCTTTAACGGCGTCAACTTCATACTGTTGAAAATATCGTACATATCGGGATACACGGTATGATTTGCATATTCTTCTTTTAAAAATTCTCGAAGGGAAACGTAACTGTCTGCCGAGAACTCGTCCGACAAAATTTCGTCCCATTCTTTTGAAATCTTTATCATTTTTTATTAAACCTTTTTATACACTATAATATAACATTTTTAATTGACAAAAGCAATGCTATTTACTATACTTTATTTAAGGTTCTATGAAATTATTTGATATTATTTTAACCGGTATCGCACTTTCTATGGACGCATTTGCGCTCACGGTCGCAAACTGTACGACGTATAAGGACGACTTAAACAAAAAAAAGGAATGGTCAATGCCCATTGCCTTTTCGCTATTTCAGTTTTTAATGCCCGTTATCGGATTTTATATCGGCTCGCTTTTTGCCGATAAATTAAGTTCGTTTGCAGGCTTTATTACTTTCGGCGTGTTCTTTATTTTATCAATGAAAATCGTCTTTGACAACGTAAGGGAAATAAAAGGAAAAGTCGGTAAGGAAAAAAACAACACCGATATTAAAAGTCCGAAATTCTCGTTTTTAATTCTTATTCTTCAAGCGATTGCAACGAGTATCGACGCTCTCATTATCGGTGCGGGCAGTTTTGCCTTCACTCTTTCCTCTCCGTTTTTGGCGTCGGTTATCGTCGGAGCAATAACGTTTTTAATCGTTATGCTTGCGCTAATTATCGGCAAAAATCTCGGAAATCTCTTCGGCAAATACGCAAGTTGGGCGGGGGCTGTTATTTTGTTTTCCCTGTCAATTAAAAACCTTATACAAGCGATTATATAATTACTTAATTTTCTAGAAAAAGGCACTACAAGTGCCTTTTTTTTATAATTTTTTTGCGATTTCCGTTAAAAATTCTTTCGTTTCGAGTTTAACGGGAGTAACGCCGTCAATCTTAAATAACCCAACGAGGTCGCCCGTCATTTTGCCTTCTTCAATAGTGTCCGTCGTTGCCTTTTCGAGTTTTTCGGCAAACGAATATAGTTCGTCAAGCCCATCGAGTTCGGCTCTTTTACGAAGCGCACCCGTCCAAGCAAAAATCGTTGCAACGGGGTTAGTCGAAGTTTTTTCTCCGTTTACGTATTTATAATAATGCCTTGTAACCGTGCCGTGTGCCGCTTCGTACTCATACTTACCGTCGGGCGAAACCAAAACGCTTTTCATCATAGCAAGGCTTCCGTAAGCAGTTGCAACCATATCGCTCATAACGTCGCCGTCGTAATTTTTGCATGCCCACAAAACGTTACCGTCGCTCCTTATTATTCTTGCAACGGCGTCGTCGATTAAGGTGTACAAAAATTCAATGCCCGCCTTTTCGAATTTTTCTTTATAATCTTTTTCGTACGTTTCGGTAAAAATCCTCTTAAATTCCCCGTCGTACACTTTGCTTATCGTGTCCTTTGAAGAAAACCAAAGCGGTTTATGAAGGTCGAGCGCATAATTAAAACAAGAAAGCGCAAAACTTTTAATCGACTTAAAGGTATTGTGCTGTGCCAAAACGACACCGCCTTCGTCAAAATCAAACACTTTTTGGCTAACCTTATTACCATTTTCGTCGTTATAGGTAAGGACTGCTTCGCCCTTTCCCGCAATACCGTCAACCGCCCTATAAATATCGCCGTAAGCATGACGGGCAATTACCATAGGATACTTCCACGTTGGAATATAAGGTGTTATGCCTTTTACCAAAATGGGTTCACGGAATACCGTTCCGTCGAGAATAGCCCTGATTGTGCCGTTCGGGCTTTTCCACATTTTGGTAAGGTTATACTCGCTCATACGTTGAGTGTTCGGCGTAATCGTTGCACACTTTACCGCAACGCCGTATTTTTTCGTTGCCTCGGCACTGTCGACCGTAACCTTGTCTGCGGTTTTTTCACGGTTTATTAACCCCAAATCGTAATATTCGGTTTTAAGGTCAACGAAAGGAAGAATCAAAATCTCTTTAATCCACTTCCAGATAATTCTCGTCATTTCGTCCCCGTCCATTTCGACGAGTGGCGTTTTCATAATAATCTTGCTCATTTTTATCACCTTTTATTTGTGCATATTTTAGCATACTATTATGATTTTTTCAAGCATTTTATATTGCTTTTGCTTCCCCCACCTAAAATACCCGATTTATATTCTTTAATGAGATTTTTTTTGTCGTTAAATTCCTTCTCGGCGTTTTTAATCAGCGTACTTAAAAGCGTCGAAAATTCCCCGTTCGTTTTGCAAAACAGATAATACGCAAGTGATCCCGGTACGGTGTTTATTTCGTTTACGAATATTTCGTCGCCCTTTACGATAAAATCCACTCTTATTATTCCACGCATATCGAGTGCGGAATATATTTTTTCTACGATTTTTTTTATGCTGTCGGAAATTTTTTTGTCTATCGGCGCAGGGAAAATTCTTTCTCCCACAACGTACTTGTCGGTAAAGGAAAGCGTTTCTTCCTTCCCTTTTGCCTTTTCGCACTCCGAAACGACGACCCTCTCCCCGTCGAAATATCCCGCACAGTTGATTTCGTAAAACCCTTCCACGCACCGTTCAACGATAACTTTATCGTCGAATTTTCTCGCAAGGCGGATTGCGTCCATAAGTTTATCTTCATCTCTTACCTTGCTTATTCCGAAACTCGAACCCGACCGTGCCGGTTTAACTATTACGGGAAAGGAAAGTTTATCGACTTTTTTTACGTCGGCGTTAGTTAAAATTTTGACGTACTCTACGGTTTTTATTTGAAGTCCACGCAAAAAAATCTTCGTGGCACATTTATCCATACAGATTGCCGACGGCAAAACGTCAGGCGAAATAAAGGCAACCCCGCTCATTGATAAAAGCCCCGAAAGACTTCCGTCTTCACCACGTTCGCCGTGCAGACAGTTAATCGCCATATCGACTTTGCAAATCGGTTTAAGCCGTTTTCGGGTTATTTTGTAAAGGGTATCGTCCCCGCAAAGCAAACACACTTCCGCCGTTTTTTTGACGTTTAACTTTTCATATTCGCCTATGTCGTTTAAATTTTTGCCCGTTCTCCATTTTCCTTCGCCGTCAACGAAAATCGGAACGACGTTATAATTTACTTTATCAAGTGAATTGATAGTTAAAACACCCGTAATGACCGAAATATCGTGTTCGACGGTATTACCGCCGAAAAATACCGCAACGTTTTTCATATTATCTCCTTAATTATAATTGTCGGGAAGGTCGTTCAAAAACAAAACGACGTCCCCTCTACCGAAATTTTTTTGTAAAAATTTTTTTACGTCGTCAAGCGAAGTATAACTCGTTACCTTGCGTTTATCTTTCTTTGTAACTCCGTTATAAAGAGCCTGATAATTGGTTTTGCCGACAATGACAACTTCGTCGGCAATCCTTCCTAATCTTTCTCCGAGTAAAAGGTTTTCGTTGTAACTCTGTTTGCCGAGTTCCACAAGCCCCGGTGTAATAACGATTTTTTTGCCACCGAATAAATTAAGAACTTCAAGTGCACAGTTTGCACCCGTAACGTTGGAATTATAACTGTCGTCTAAAATTATTCCTCCGAAATCGGTTACCGTTTTTTGAAGCCTGTGCGAAACGAACGGCAACGTTTTAACCCGACTTTTAATAGTATTAAGCGGGATACCGAGTTTAAGTGCAATGCCTATAGATAGCGCAATATTTATTACGTTATGTTTTCCCAAAAGTTGTGTTTCGAATTCTTGCTTTGTTTTGTTTATCGTAAGTTCGAAAGTGGTTTTTTCCGTACCGAGTTTTACTTTCCCGACCGAAACGTCTTTATTATCGCCTACCGAAATCTTTTCGCCGTTAAATCTTTTGCTTAAATCGGCGACGTTTTCGTCGTATTCGTTAAAGACGGCGAACTTAACGCTTTCATTATAAGAAAAAATTTCATACTTGGTATTTTTTATATTATCCAAACTCTTAAACGTTTCAAGGTGCTGACAGTTTACCCCCGTCAAAACACAAACGTCGGGCTTAACTATTTTTGCAAGTTTACGTATATCTCCCCTTTTCCTTGCACCGAATTCGGCAATAAAGACGTCGGTATCTTTCGTAACGGCTTTTACCGAAAGCGAGATACCCATAGGCGTGTTAAACGACTTTGGCGTCATACAAACGTTTTTGTCGCCCGATAAAAGGTGATATAAAATATTTTTTACGCTGGTTTTTCCGTAACTTCCGGTTATTGCTATTTTTAATCCCGAAAACCTTTTTAATTTTTTTTTCGTTATTGCGTTATACCTTTCGATAATCAACGCTTCAAGCGGAGCGATAAGATATTTCGATAGATAAATAAAAAAAATCGGACAGGTTAAAAGGAGTTGTAAAATCCAAAAATAAGCGCTGACGGCATTAGATAAAAGGGCTAAAAAGTATTGTGAAACGAAGGACAAAACAAGCGAAAAGGTAACCTGCCGAATAAAACGTTTAGTCGGTTTTAACTTTAATTTGGTTTTTTCCTGTTTTTCGGAAACGAGATAAAAAACCGAAAGCAAGATTAAAGCTATTGCCGAAAAAATAAAGCCGTTTTTTACGCCAAAAAAAACGCATAGCAAAAAAAACGCACAGCAGAAAAAAAGAATAATAGATATTTTAATTTGCGATAAATTACATCTACTATTCTTTTGCAATACGTTTTTAAGTAGCGGTAAGATTTTATACCCGCACTCTTGAAAGATAAGCCAAAACGGATAAGAAAATATAAAATAAGCAAGCGACAAAGCAAGCGACAATATAACACAAAATTTATTCATAATCAACGAGAAATTTTTTAACCTCCCAGTTAAACTTTAAGGGGCTATCGATAAAGGCAAAATGTCCGGCGTTTTTTATCGTAAGCAATTTGCTGTTCTTTATAAACTTATGAAGTTTTTTTGCCATATACGGCGGAGTTTCTTTGTCTTTTTCCCCCACGACGACAAGCGTTTCGTTGGTAATTTTTTTTGCGCACGAATTTAAGTGTTCGCCAACTATAAGGCTAAAACTTTTACGCATAACCCCACTAACCGACAAATAATCTTTCGAATAAAAAAACTTGGGTTTTTTGCCGTGCAAAAAAGGTTTACAAATAAAAAAAAGCCACTTTTTTATCACTCGTTTTACCGATGGCTTGGGTTTTATTCCCGCACTTCCCGTTAAAACGATTTTATCAAAAAAAGTAGGCTCGTTTCCCGCAAGTTTTATTGCTATCCTTCCGCCGAAAGAGTGGGCAATAACGCTTGGGCGTATTAAATTGTTTTTCTTAATAAACTCTTTTACCTCGGCGACATAGTCGTCAAGAGAGTATGGATACGGCATATTTTTGTTTTCGCCGAAACCTTTAAGGTCAAAAGCGTACACGTCGAAAAACTTGTTAAAAAATCCGTATTGATAGGCAAAACTTTCCTTGCTTGATAAGTACCCGTGCAAAAAAAGTAACGGCGGTTTATTGCTTTTATTTTCCCGCACCGTGCTTGAGGCTAAACTATCTATGTTTATAATATCTCCTTGCAATAGATAATTGCATCTTCGTCCCCGTAATATTTTTTTCTTTCGGAAATCCTATTAAACCCCGCCTTTTCGTAAAGCGAAAGGGCAACGGCGTTAGACTTTCTTACTTCTAAAAAAATCTTTCCCTTACCGCTCGCTTTTGCATAATTTTGCATTACGGCAATAAGGTTCGTGGCAATACCCCTGTTCCTATATTCTTTTAATACGAAAATATCTTGAAGGTCGATATCGAATATTCCGTTTGAAAAGGTGATTGCCCCCACGAGTTTTTCGTCGTCGAAAGCCCCGTAAGCAAAAATCGTGTTCTTATTAAAAGACTCACAAAGCATCTTTTGATTCCAACCGTCGGGAAATTCCGAAAACAGCTCGGATAAAATCTTAACGTCGTCTATCGTCAACTCTCTGTAAGTCATCTGTTTTCCTCGGCTTGGCTTTTTCTTATGTAAACAGGTTCCAAGCTTTCAATATCGTCGGTAACTTCGTCAAGCTTATTTTCTATCGCATTAAGAAGTCCGTCCGAAACGTTTACACCTTTTATGCCGAGAGTTTGATTTTCGATATTAGATAAAAGCGTAAACTCACGTGATAATAACGAAAGGCGGTTTCCGTCCACGTACTCGGGCGGTAAAACGACTTTACTGCCATCATATCCGCACACGTAATATCCGTTATGACCTGCGTCGATAACGGCAAGTATTTTTTCGCCCAAAGTAGTATATGCAATAGTGTCGAAAGAAGTTATCGGTAAAACTTTTTTGCCGTTTGCGTATGCAAGGGCTTTGACGGTTGCAACGCCTATCCTTATACCCGTAAAAGAACCGGCACCGACAACGCATGCGATAAAATCCAGTTCGTTAAGCCCGACGCCACCGTCGTTTAAGCATTTTTCTACCGTCGGCATAAGATTAACCGAGTGATTCGTCTTACATTTCGGGTCGAACTCCTTTACGAGTTTTTTACCCTTTACTATGACGGTTAAGTTGTCGTTTGCCGTATCTATCGCAAGATATTTCATAGAACAATTTTCCTTTTATTTGAATCGGTTTTATCAATAAACACTTCCTTAAACTTATCGGGAAGTGCGTCGGCAATATTTTCCGACCACTCTATAATGCAAATATTGTCGCCGTTAAAGTAATCGGCAAGCCCGAGCATTATTGCGTCTTCCCCGCAAGAAAGCCTATAACAATCGTAATGATAAATAAAATCGCCGTAAACGTTAAGATACGCATAAGTCGGACTCGTTACGTCGGTTAGTCCAAAATACTCCGCCAACCCCTTAACGAACACGGTTTTCCCCGCACCCATTTCGCCGTGAAGCAAAACAACGTCCCCCATTTTAAGCGACTTTGCATATTCTTTTGCGATTTTTTTTGTTTCGTTTTCCGAAGTAGATATAATTTCCATACTTAATAAATTAAAATTTTCGAAGTAAATTCGAAACCCTTTTATAGACCAAAAAAGTAATACCGCCGACAAGTAAAGACCTTAAAAAATTAAAAGGAACGACGGCAAGCGGGAGATAATATGCGTAAAAATTTTGCTCGGTTATATTCGGCAAAACTTCACTGCATAAAGTAACGAGAGCCGAAAAAGGAATATTCATAACTTTGACGTAAAAAGGAACAATTATTAAACGGTTTACTATAACGGCAACGAAGATACTTGTAACCGCACCGATAATAAGCCCTATCAAAGCACCTTTTTTCGTCTTATGATATTTATAAAAAAACGTGGCAGGCAAAATAAACGACAATCCTATAAGAAGGTCCGATAGTTCGCCGACACACATAGAATCCGAAAAAGGAAGTTTAATTAAAATCTTGATTATTTCGATTATTCCGCCTGTTAACGGCCCCATTGCAAACCCGCCGATAAGAACGGGAAGGTCCGACACGTTTATTTTCAAAAACGACGGAAACAAAAACGACAGCGGAACGTTAATAAAATAAAGCCCAACGGAAAGTGCGGAAAAAATGCCGATAAGGGCAAGCCTTTTCGCCGTAAAAAAATTATTCGGTTTTTTCTTCGTTTCTTCTTGCATAATACCCGCCAAATTTTTCGCTTTTTATAAGCGAAAACACTATTATATTATAATACGATAAGTCGGCTTTGTAAAGTAAACGTATTTTTTTATACGCATTTTTCAAAAATCGCACTTATTTTATTTTTTTTATCACTTTTTTTTGCTTATTATTTTTTATAATCGAAAAAAAGGTGTGTTATGGAAATTCCCGCAGATTTTTCTTCGTTTATTATGGGGTTGTTTTTTTTGGCGTTGTTTTTTGCTTTCAGTTTAATTGTCGCCACCGGAATAAAATGTTTTTTATCCTATTTCGGAATAAAAAAGAACGTTACCCCCGAAAACAAAATAAAGCGTACGAGAAAACCCGTACGCTTGGTTGAAATCGACCCAAACGAAATTAACAGAATTACGGTAAAAAAACAGTAATTACTTTTCTTCTTTCGGTTTGTCGCCCCAAAGGTCTTCCAAATGATAAAGAAGTCTTGTTTCGTCGTTAAAGATGTGAACGATAACGTCGCCGTAATCGAGAACTGCCCATCTGCCTTCTTTTACGCCGTCCGACCTGATTGCCGAAACACCGACCTTTTCTGCCGTTTCGGTTTCGACGAACTCGATAAGCGACCTCGTGTGCGTCATCGACCTACCGCCCGCAATAACGAAATAATCGGCAACCGAACTTTTTTCTCTCATGTCTAAATAAACGACGTTTTCGGCTTTATGTTCTTCTAAAACTTTCATAATAAAATCAACGAATTCTTTTGATGTCATTTCCCTTCTCCTTTTACGTAATAATTATAGGCGTTTTCCGTTTCAAAGTAAATGGGACCGCCCTTATTTTTTAAGTGCAAAACTTCTTCCGTTAAGCACTTCTTAAACCCTTGATTTAGCCCTTTATTATAAACTTCCCTGAGTTCTTCGACGCCGTCGTACGTTCTCCCCTCTTCAACCATATCGGCAACGAAAATAAGTTTTCCGAGCGTCGTCATATTCGCCTTTCCCGACGTATGGTACTTAATTGCGTCCAAAACCTCTTCGTCGGTTATGCCGACAACCTTTTCGGCAACGTAAGCACCCAAAAATTCGTGAACGACGGGCGCCGGAACGTCGCTATCTAATATAAAATCGGGAAACGAATTAACGTCCATATACTTTGCGCAATCGTGAAGCATTGAAGCACAATAGACCTTATCGTAATCAAGGGAAAGTTCCTTGATTTTTTTAAGCGCCGTAACCGCAACGTTCGCCGTATGAATCAATCTTTTTTCGGGCAAAACGTCTTTAACGAATTTTGCGATTTTGTCAGGCTTATAAATTCCGTTATTCTTAATATATTTTTCAACGCTATCCGGCACCAAACCGCATAAACTTATTGAAAGCATAGAGTAAATTCTTATTTTGGTTGCGGAAATATTTTTCCCGACGTATTTAAGCCTAATAAACGTATCCCCGAAATTTTGTTTAAAATACTTTTCTTCCCGTTTATAGTCGGTAAAAAAGTTTTCCCTATCGAAAACGACGATTTTTGCGTTCTCTACTATTTTCGAAGGGTTCTTCCACGTTTTAAAATCGGTAAGCATATCCCCGCCCATTATAAAAAACAATTCGGCATCGGGAAACAACTCTTTATAATAAGCAACCGTTTCGAAAGAATAACTCTTTCCGCCCTTGTCCGTTTCATACGTCGAAATCTCAGCCTCGGTAATTTTATCAAGCGCAAGTTTTAACATATTTATTCTGTGTTCGGCGGATATCGGCTCGGTATTTTTGTGCGGTGGTAAAAAAGTAGGCACTACGAAAAGCCTACTTAGCGACAACTCTTTTATTGCGTTTTTACAAAGGGCAACGTGCTCGTTATGAACAGGGTCAAACGTTCCGCCCAAAATGCCTATTCTTTCCATATAAAAATTATTGCACATTTTAAAAAATAAATCAATGCTTTTTACTGTATACCTTGTTTTTTCTTTGTCAATAATCGTTTTAGGTGAAACTATGAATAAAATATCTTTAAAAATTTTATGCGACGGACTTTTTACTCTGTTCGTCGTTTTTTCGGTAACGTTTGTGTTGCTTAACTTTTTTATGGTTAAGCCCTTTTCGGTTATCGTCGCAATCGGCGTCAGCGTAATTTTGGCAACGTTATACTCTAAACGTTCCTATGAAAAAACAAAAAATTACGTGATAAAAAAGAAAGACGAAATAAAAATAAACGAAATGCTCGGCGAACTCGGCGTTATGAAAAAACAAAAGGTCATAGGGCTTTTTTTGAAAGCGTTTAACAAAAACAATATTTTCGTCGTAAGGCGTAACGGCGGGCTTTACTCCCCGAAGGAAAAAACCTTTTACGTCTTTCATTTCGGCTTTTCGCTCTTTGACAAAAACGACGTTGTCGCCACCGTAAACAAATTAAACAAAAACGACTGTGCCGTCGTCTTTACGCATCAAGTTAAAGATTCGGTGGTTTTATTTGCAAACAGATTAAACCGAAAAATCGACTTTAAATTAAGTAAAGACGTTTATTCGTTTTTATTAAAAGCAAACTGCCTACCGCCGAAAACGTTACCCGACCAAGCAAAACTGCCTTTTTTTTCTCGCCTTAAAAAGGGAATGATAAAAAAAAGAGCCCCGAAAATTTTTGCTTTCGGTCTCTTTTTCATTTTTTCTTCGTTTTTCGTTACCTATAAAATTTATTACGCAATCGTCGGTTCGTTCTTTTTGATTTCGTCCCTTTTAATCACCCTGTTCGGCGGAAAGGGTAACACCGATAATTAAAAGATTAAGTGAACCACCTTTTCGTCGTTACTCATTCTATAAAATACGAGTTTTCTGCCGGTTTGACAAACGAACTCGGCAGAAAGTTTTTCCGCCAAAATAAAGCCGGTTTCCTTTGGGTCAAGCCCCGAATTGTCAAGAACCGTAACCTTTATTATCTCTCTCTTTTCCAAAGCCGAATCAAGGCTTTCTATTAAACTTTTGTTAATACCGTTTTTGCCGACCTGCGTAACCGGTTCGATTTTTTGCGCTATCGAACGCAAGTTTGCTCTCTGTTTGCTTGTTAGCATTTTTATCCCCCTAATCCTGTAAAATAAATTCTTCGCCACCGATAATTATCGTGGACTTTTCCGTTGCACCCATTTTGCGTAGTTCTGCAATAATGCCCCTGTCTTTTAATACCTTATGAAGGTATGCAAGAGAATTCATATCGTCCATGACGACGTTACGTTTAAGCACTTCCACAAGCGTTCCCACGATAACGAACGTTTCGCCTTCGTGCAAAATCTCGTAAGTGAGTTTATCGGGTTTAACGTAATTAAATTCTTCGTATTCAAGCGGTTTAAGCGGTGGAAGCAAATCGAGTTCGCTCCTTATCGCCTTTTTAAGTTGGTTAAGTCCGTCGCCCGTAAGCGCACTTATTTTCATCACCTTGTTTTTATTTCCGACTTTCTTTATAAATGCCTTTAAGTTTTCTTCGGCCTCAAAACAGTCGCACTTGTTTGCAACGACGATTTGAACGAGTTTAGCCAGTTCCGTGCTGTATTTTTTAAGTTCTTCGTTGATTTTTACGTAATCGTCGTAAGGGTCCCGCCCTTCTAATCCCGACATATCAACGACGTGAACGAGCATTCTCGTTCTTTCGATATGGCGCAAAAAGTCAATGCCGAGCCCTGCGCCATCGCTTGCACCTTCGATAAGCCCCGGAATATCGGCAACGGTAAAGGAGCTGTCGTAAAACTCACAAACGCCGAGATTTGGTGAAAGTGTAGTGAAATGGTAGTTGGCAATCTTCGGCTTTGCGTTAGTAAGTTTAGATAAAAGCGTTGATTTGCCTACGTTCGGAAAACCGACGAGTCCGACGTCGGCAATAGTTTTAAGTTCAAGCGTAACCTGTTTGGATTCTACCTTTTCCCCCGTTTGAGAAAAGTGCGGTGCGTGGCGACGGGCGTTGGTAAATCTTGCGTTGCCCTTTCCCCCTTCTCCGCCGACTAAAACGGTCCTGACTTGTCCGTCGGTAAACATATCGCAAATAACGTTACCCGTTTTTCTATCACGAATAACCGTTCCGAGCGGAACTTTAAGAACGAGGTCCTCTCCCGCTTTTCCAAAGCATTGTTTCGGTCCGCCTGCCGTTCCGTTTTCCGCAACCCACTTTGTCTTATAATAATAATCCGAAAGATTTGTTAAATGGCTGTCGGCAACGAAAATAACGTCTCCGCCTTTTCCGCCGTCCCCCCCGTCGGGTCCACCGCCGACGATACCTTTATAATGAATAAAAGAAGTGATACCGTTTCCGCCATCACCCGCTTTTATCGTAATAATCGCTCTATCAACAAACATTTTTCACCTTTTGATTTTCTTTTCACAATAATTTTTTATCGGGCAGTTTTCACAATCGGGTTTGCCTGCCTTACAATAACTTCTGCCGAGATATATAAGATAATGATGCGTTCTCGACCAGTCGCATTTATCGATATTTTCCATAAGTTGCATTTCGGTTTTCATTACGTTTTCGGCATTAGCAAGACCTATCCTATTCGAAACTCTGAAAACGTGCGTGTCAACCGCTATTGCGTCCCCGTGAAATGCAACGGAATAAACAACGTTCGCCGTCTTTCTACCGACGCCTGCAAGCGTTCTTAATTCCTCCAAACTTTGCGGAACTTGTCCATGAAATTTTTCCACCAAATCACGACTCATCGAAAGAAGATGCGACGCCTTGTTATGATAAAATCCGCAAGAAAAAATTTTTTCTTCCAACTCCTTTAATGAAAGAGTAAGCATTTTTTCGGGCGTATTGTAATCAATAAACAGTTGTGCCGTAACCTTATTTACACGCTCGTCGGTACACTGTGCCGAAAGAATAACGGCAACTAAAAGTTCGTAGGGGGTAGTGAATTTAAGCGCAGGCTTATCGGTAAATACGCCCGAAAGCGTTTTAACGACCGCCCTTATCTTTTCTTTTTCCATTTGAGTACATTTTAACACACTACCGCCCTACTTTACAAGCATTTTGATAAACTTATCAAATACTTCGAACTATTCTGTTTTTGCCCCCTTCGGTTATTAAAAAGAAGCCGGCAAACGATTTTCTGTTAAACTCATGAACGGCTTTTTTAACGTAATAAAAATTGTTCTTGTTTACTTTAACGCTAAGTCCGCAACCCACGCCCGCTTCCTTCGGCGTGTTGATTATTTCATGTCTTAATCCATAATTATCAAGGTATCTCGAAAAAGCAACCGTGTCTGCCCTTGACCTAAACGCAACAGCAACGTATTCCATATTTTTTCTCCTTTGCATAAAAAACATAATTGCCTTATAAAATATAATATTAAAAAAAAATTTAAAAGGTTACGTTTATGATTTATTTTGACAATGCGGCAACGGGTGGGTTTAAGCCGAGAAGCGTTATCGACGCCACGACGTACTCGGTAAAATATCTTTTGGCAAATCCCGGAAGAAGCGGGCACAGGCTTTCGCTTACAGGTGCGGAAATCGTTTTTTCCACACGTGAAAGACTTGCAAGGTTTTTTAATCTTTCTCCTTCAAACGTCGTATTTACGAAAAACTGTACCGAAGCGCTTAACACGGCGATTTTGGGAACGGTTAAAAAGGGCGGACACGTCATAACCACGGTTTACGAACACAATTCAGTTTTGCGCCCGCTTTATCAATTAAAAGAAAAAGGACTTATTTCTCTCGACGTCGTTAACGCCGAGCCGAGCGGAATTGACAAGGCTATCGAAGAAAAAATAAACGCCGACACTTATCTTATCGTAACCACTTCCGTTTCCAACGTTACGGGAGAAAAACTCCCCCTTGATAAAATCGGGCAAACGGCAAAAAAGCACGGATTGATTTATATCGTTGACGGCGCACAGGGCGGTGGGCATATTCCTATCGATATTAAAAAGATGAACGTATCCGCTCTTGCCGTCGCAGGGCATAAAGGTCTTTACGGGATTATGGGTAGTGGCGCACTCTTACTCGGCGACGGAATCGACGTTTCTCCCCTTACCTTCGGCGGAACGGGAACGGAATCGCTCTCAACGACGCAACCCCTTTCGATGCCCGAAAAATTAGAAAGCGGAACGCTTAATTTGCCTGCAATATCCGCTCTTAACGAAGGCGTCAGATACATAAGCGAAAATATGGAGTATTTTTCCAAAAACCTCTACGTTATGACCGAAAAACTGATTGACGGATTAAATAAAATAGACGGAGTAAAAATATACTCCGCCCCAAACCCTGCCGGAATCGTTTCGTTTAACCTTTACGACGAGGACAGCGCACGTATTGCAGATATTCTTTCAAAAGAATACGATATTGCCGTACGCTCCGGCTATCATTGTGCACCGCTTATTCACTCACGACTTAAAACTATCGGCTCGGGGACGGTGCGTGCAAGTTTATCCATTGAAAACAGTTCTTACGAAATAAACTGTTTTATCTCGGCAGTAAAAAAGATAGCCCGAAAATTAAAGCCGTTTAATGCTTTCACAAACCCGTTTTAACATACCCGCTTTTTTCTCGTCCAAAAAAGGCAAGATTGCCGACATAAAATTATCAATGTCGTTATTGCTTAACGTGCCGTTTTTTTTGCCACGTTTTGCTTCGACGTAAATTGCCGATAAAAGTTCGTCGGAACTTTTTCCGTCAAACTTACTTGCAAGAGAACCTACTAAGTCAAAAATATTCTTCGGTGAACCGTTTTCCTTATTGCCTTTATTATTATCCATATTCTCTCCTTTTATAATGTTTTTCGTTTTTAATTCATATTATATTATGATTGAAAAGACTTAATGTTTAATAAAGGGGGATAAAATGGAAATAATAAAATTTTTGCTTTCCTTTTTCTTTAACGAATATCTTGGCGACGACCTAAACAAAATTTACAAACTTTTTGAAGAAAACTCTTTCGACGTTAAAAAGGTTTTGGCAAACGTAAAACCCGATATGCTTGCACCTTTAATCAAATCGATTATGTCAAACGGCAATAAAAAATCCCCGAACGAAGCGGATTTCGATACGGCATTAAAACCGATTTCGCCTTTCGCCAACGGGGATATTATTAAACGTATGAAAATTTTGATGCAATAACTATCTCAACGCTTCTTGCGCACGTTTAATACAGTTGTCTGACGTAACGCAATTATCGGGCTTTCCGATAAACCCGATGTTATGAATACTCGTTACACCGTCAGGAAGATACATTTTTGCCGTGGTAAGTTTTATCGCACTACCCGTTTTTATATTAAGATAAGTCGTTTGCATTATGCCTTTACCGTAAGTTTTGTTATCGCTACCCGTGTTGTCTTCGATAATAAGTTTATCGTCGTCCACTCCCGAATAATGCCTTAACGCACCGATAAGACACTCCGACGCCGATGCGGAATTTTTGTTTGCGATAACCGAAATTTTTTCCACACCGAAATGTGCGTTATCGCCCGCAATACGGAATTCCCTAAACTCTCCTTTTGTGTTCTCGGCGTAAGCAATTACGGGGTTTTCCGTTCCCGCTTCGATTAAGTACGACGCAATGCTTTGAAGTATCGTCAAATTTCCGCCACCGTTATTTCTTAAATCCAAAATAAGTTTGGTTCTGCCTTGGGCTTTCATAAACTCCAAACACTTGTTAAATTCTTCGCTTGCGTTGCCTTCAAACGCCGACAAAAAAACGTACGCCGTGTCGTCGTCTAAAAAACTCATTTCCGACGAAGTGCTTTGCTTAAAGGTGGGCACACCCGTTTGAGACAAAAACTCGCCCTTTTTTTGATTATCGTAATATTCACAGTACGATTCGATAAACTCCTGCTTACAAATATTAACGTTTTTTTCTGTTCCGTTTGAAAGATAATAAAGGGTAAAATTTTCGTCCTTTTCTCTCGCCATTAAAAACTCGGAAAACTCGGTTCTTAAAGTAAAATCCTGCCTTCCTTCGCCTTCGGTCTTTGCTCCGACGATAACGTCGCCTGCTTTTAACCCTACTCGCTGTGCGGGGGAATTGAAAATAACTTTAAAAATTTTACAAGACGTGTCGGCGTTCAAAAACGAAACGCCGATACCGTAATTTTCTCCCCTATTGCCTTTAACGACTTCCTCGTATTCTTCTTCGGTATAATATGCAGAATACCTGTCTAAAAGTCGTTCGGCAATCGCCTTTGCCATCTGGTCGCCCGTTATTTCGGTCTTATTCCCTTCACTGTCAAAAAAATAGCCGTAGTTTACGATATGGTCCGTTACCCATTGAACGGTTTTAGACGGCGAAGATATAACGAAAAAGTTTGCTATAAAACCGAGTGCAAAGGTTAAAATAAACGCACAAACAATACCGAAAATTTTAAGCGATTTTTTGTTCTTTTTAATCGTTCTCTCGGTTTTTTCGTCGGTAACGTGTTCCGATTTTTCGATTACATTTTCTTTATTTTTCATTGTTTTCCCCTAATAATAAATAAGTATAAAAGGATACGGCGTCGTCAAACACCCTTAAATTAAGCCCCAAAATTTTTTCGATTTTGTCAAGACGGTAATTAAGCGTGTTTCTGTGGATATACAGTCTTCTTGACGTTTTTAAGGCGTTTAAGTCGCACCGTAAAAACTCCTTCGCCGTATCGACTAACTCGGCGGAAAGTTTTTGTTTTATAGATTTATTTTCCCCTTCGATATTATTTATAAACTTACTTTTTTCTTCCGAAGAAATTTTTGATAACAGTTGGAAAAACAGATTTTGCTTATAGGTATATACCTTGTCCGTTTTTTCGCCCCCACGGTCCTTTCCGATTAAAACCGTTGCGTCAACAAAAAGAGGCAGTTCCGAATAAGAATTTATCGTCTTCCCGATTACGATTTTTATCTTCTTCCCCGTTTCTTCGTACACGAATTGTGATAAAAATTTGGCGTATTCCATCGGTGAACGGTAGTCTTTTAATTCTTTTTGGTCGTACTTTTTGGTTACCATCAGGTCGTTGCCGTAATAAAACACGAAGTCGGTTTCGCAGTCAACGTAATCGCAAATTGCGTTAAAAACTCTTTTGTCAAAATTTTCGGAACCAACAAGCATAATAAAACACGGAAAAGAAATATTCCCCGTTCCGTGTTTGATTTTTGACATAAAATTATCGTTTAATAAATTGTTTTTCATAAGATTATTATATAGCAAATTGCACAAAAAATCAATACTATATCATAAAAATATATCCTATTATAACACCCGTTAAAAACATTATCGGCAAAATAAGAAGTGCTTTTTTTCTCGTCTTTTTTTCTTTTATCAGTATCAAAAGCCCCATGCCGGCATTTGTACAGAGTCCGGCAATCAGCCCCGAAAAACCTATCAGCCCGTTTATATATCCGCTCGCTATAACAATCGACGAAGCGCAATTCGGGATTAAGCCGATTAACGAACAAAATATCGGCTCGAAAGTCTTACTGCTTGCAATAAACCTTTGGAGTCTTTCTTCCCCGATTAAATAAAGTAACCCGCCGAATACGACGTTTAATAAAAAAATAAACGCAAAGGTTTTAAGTGCGTGAGTTAAAGGGTGCAAAAAATATTTGTCTATCGGTTTTTTATGTTCTTCCCCGCACTCCGTACAACTGTCTTTTTCTGTGCAAACGTGTTCGTTGTCGATTTTATTAAAGATAACGTTAAAGATAAGCCCCAAAATAATAGCATACACGATTTTAACGCCGACAAGTTTTAATATATCCACGACACTTGCACCGCTACTTATCATTACGATAAGACCTTCGTCGCTCGTTGCGATAAACCCTGCGATAAGCGTTCCCGTTTTGATAAGCCCGTTTGAATACAGTTTCGAACACATTACCGAAAAACCGCACTCGGGAACGATACCGGAAAGCGTGGCGAAAACCGGAGCATACTTTGACCTTAATACCCCTTCGATTTTCTCTTTTTTGCGGGCATTTTCGATAAGCTCCATAACAATATATATTATAAATATAAAGGGGAAAACGATTAAACTGTCTTTCCCCGCATCTAAAAGTATATCGAGCAATTCTTTCATAGTTATTATTGTATCACAAAAAGATAAAAAGCCAAGCAAATTTTTACTTGGCTTTTATTTTTTTATAAAATTTTTGTCGCAAAACGGTAATTATGCTTTCTTGTGCTTTTTTGCTTCTTTTTGAGCTAACTTTTCTGCTTCAACTCTTTCTTTTTCAGCTTTAAGCGCTTCTTTTATTTCGGCGTCTTTAATCGTCTTATCTTGGAGCGCTTCGATTCTTGCCTTGTCTTTTTCGTTTACGGCAAAAAGCGTAACTTCCGTTTCTTTATCAAAGAGGTGGCAATGGTCCATATCGATTGCAACGTTAATTTTTGCACCTGAACCAACCTTATTACGGGAATCAACCTTTGCGATAACGTTTGAAATATCTTCAACGATACTTTGATTTTCGTTTTCCTTCATAAATTCGGACTTGGTCTTGCAGTATAAAAGCGTTTCTGCGCCGAGTGCTTCGACAACGTCAACCTTAACTTGAATCTTTTCGCCACGACCGCTTTTAACCCACTCTTCGTCGTTATGAATATCTTCCGGCCTTACACCGAATACAATCGGCTTACCGGTATTGAGATATTTATCAAGCCCAACGATAAGATTTACTCTTTCTTTTGGAAGTAAAACTTTATCCATTCCGAATTTAACGCAAACCTTGTCCTTCGTTCCAACGAGTTCACCGTCAAAGAAGTTCATTTGCGGTGTTCCGATAAAGCCTGCAACGAAAAGGTTTACAGGGTGGTCGTAAAGATTCATCGGGGTATCAACCTGTTGCATAAATCCGTCTTTCATAACGACGATTCTCGTACCCATCGTCATTGCTTCGACTTGGTCGTGGGTAACGTAAATAAACGTCGTTGCCAAACGGTTATGAAGTTTCGTGATTTCGGTACGCATTTGCGCACGGAGTTTTGCGTCAAGGTTAGATAACGGTTCGTCAAGTAAGAATACTTTCGGTTCACGAACGATAGCACGACCTAACGCAACACGTTGTCTTTGACCGCCCGAAAGGGCTTTCGGTTTTCTCGACAAGTACATTTCGATACCGAGAATTCTTGCCGCTTCTTTTACTCTTGCGTCAATTTCCGCTCTCGGCGTATGACGTAACTTTAAGCCGAACGCCATATTGTCGTAAACGGTCATGTGCGGATATAATGCGTAGTTTTGGAAAACCATTGCAATATCTCTGTCTTTAGGTGCTTTTTCGTTAACGAGGTTTCCGTCGATATAAAGTTCGCCTGCGGAAATTTCTTCTAACCCCGCAATCATACGGAGCGTCGTGGACTTACCGCAACCGGACGGTCCTACGAAAACGATAAATTCTTTGTCTTCAATGTCAAGGTTAAAATCCGTTACCGCAATAACGCCTGACGGATAAACCTTATAGATGTTTTTAAGTTGTAAACTTGCCATCTTTTTCTCCTTACGCCCAAACGGGCTTATTTTACCCTTATATAATATATTTTTTATCTTAATAATTCTATGGGCAAATTGCACAAAAATTATATTTTGTTTTTAATAAAAGTCAAACTTTTCTTTGTCTTCCGAATAAAAACACTTGACAGGGAAATACCATAATACTATAATGATAAAAAAATAAATATTCGCTATGGGTGCTTTAACGCTGAGATTATACCATTGAATCCACAAGGTAACGCTTGCAGGAAAAGTGAAATGATTTTACTGTGCGCTCATTTCGGGCGCATTTTTTTGGCGAATATAAGGAGAGTTATGATATTACTTTTAAGCACGTCTATTCAAATTACACCGCTTATCGTATCTACCGTCGTTCTTTTTCTCGCCGTCATCGTCATTGCGCTTTTATGCGACGACAAAAAAACCACTTTCAACACGAAAAGTCTTGCCTTTGCGGGAATTTCCGTCGCACTTTGCTTCGGGCTGTCTTTTATAAAAATTTTCCGTATGCCACAAGGCGGAAGTGTTACGCTTGCTTCTCTTTTACCGCTTTTATTATATTCTTACTTTTTCGGCACGAAAAAAGGGGCGATTGCGGGACTTGCTTACGGATTATTATCAAGCGTTATCGACCCGCATATCGTTCATCCTGCGCAGTATTTGCTCGATTACCCTATCGCCTTTATCGCTGTCGGGCTTGCAGGTATGCTTAAAAAGGTTAACCGCCTTGAAAAATACCCGTGGGTTCAATTTGCGCTCGGAAGTATCGTGGCGGGTGCGCTTCGTTTTTTCTCTCACGTTTTATCGGGCGTTTTCGCCTTTTCGACTTATGCGACAAGCGACGTTTGGATTTACAGTTTAATTTATAATTCTTACGTTTTTATCGATATCGGTATTGCCGTTGCCGTCGGAATAATATGCCTACTTTCAAATTCACTTAAAAACTTATTAAATCAGAAAAAATAAAGAGAGCGATTGCTCTCTTTTATTTTCTGTTTTTATATTCCTTTAAGTATTTATCGGCGATATTTGCGCACAGTTCGCAAATCTCGGCGCAAGGACGTTTCTTATAATATTCGTCGTTCCTTTCGTCAGGATTCGGCGTTGTGGTAACGTTTACTTTGTTCGCCAAAAGTTCTCCGCAAACAATCGAACCGAGTTCTTTTTTTACTTCGGCACATGCTTTTTGAATAACGTCGTAAATGAAAAGTTTATTTTCGCCGTCCGATAAAAGTGTGCCCAAAACCAAACCGAGCCCCGACACGGCACCACAAGTTAATCTTTGACGGCCGAAACCGCCACCGAAACAAATGGATATTTTTTTAAGGGTTTTTTCGTCTAATCCTATTTCTTCCTTAAACGATAAAACCACCGCCGTCGAACAGTTGTTACCCGCCAAAAAATATTGCTTTGCAACTTCGCCTTTTGTCATAATGCCACCTTTAATATTATATCATAAAAAGCAAAAAAAGTATCCCCGAAAATTCAAAAAGCAATAAACCGTTGTTTACTGCTTCCTGAATAATATGATAAGGGGGAAAATGATAAGCTTATTTAACTTTTTTCGACAAGAATTATATTACAACTTTTATTTTGTTTTGTAAACCAAAATAAGGGTAAAAAATAAACAATTTTTTATCATTTTCCGTTTATGTTTTTTTTCTCCGAAAAATAATTTAAAATAAAAAATCTCAAGAAAATTCCTTGAGATTTCATTGATTATGATTATTCACCCTTAAACGGTAATAAGTCAACTAATCTTGCACGTTTAATTGCCTTTGCCAAAACTCTTTGGTGTTTAGCGCAAACGCCGGTCATACGTCTTGGGAGAATCTTTCCGCCTTCGGTAACGTACTTCTTTAAGGTGTTAACGTCTTTATAATCGATAGTGTCGATTTTATTTTGACAAAAAGCACAAACTTTTTTATGCGGGATTCTCTTTACGAATTTCTTGCCTTCTTTAGCCGGAACTTGTTCTTCCGCCATGGCAGTATTCATAGTTTCTTCCATTATTATATCTCCTTATAATCTTGATTAAAAGGGAAGTTGGTTATCGTCGATTGCTTCGAGTTGCGGACGCTTTTTTTCAGCGGTAACCATTTCTTCTTCACCACCGTTTCCTTTCGGTGTTAAAAATTCAACTTCGTTAGCAACAACGTCGGTAACGTTTCTCTTAATTCCGTCCTTATCTTCGTAAGAACGGTTTTGAAGGCTACCCACAATGGCAACCTTATTGCCTTTCTTTAAGTACTTACCGCAATTTTCGGCTCTTCCACGCCATACGGTAATATTAAAGAAGTCGGTTTCACGTGTTCCGTCTGCATTAGCATAATCACGGGATACTGCAATAGCAAATCTGCAAACTGCAACCCCACCGGAAGTTTCCGTAAGTTCCGGATCACGAGTTAGATTTCCTACTAAAATAACTTTGTTCATAGTTATCTCCTTATCTCTTTGTGATTAATCTTCTGATAATGCCATCAGTAATACTTGCAACACGCTTAATTTCAACAACTAACGTTTTTTCGGCTTCAAAGGTCATCAAAACGTAATAGCCTTCGGACTTATAGTTAATCGGGTATTGAAGTTTTTTAACACCCCAACGGTCTGTATTTTCAACAGCCCCGCCGTTTTCTTTGACCAAATCCTCGAACTTTTTGATGATTGCTTCTTTCGCCTCATCGGTAAGTGCCGAATCAAGAATATAAAGCATCTCGTATTTTGTCATAAATTTTACCTCCCGGACTTATTCGGCTTGTAAACGTGGTTACAAGCAAGGTTGTGCGCTCTTAACGCCTAAATATAATAACAAATTATTATTTCTTTGTCAAATATTTTATAAAATTATTTTAACTGCCGATTGATTCCGACAACATTTTAGCATAAATATACGTAATCGTATTATCTTCGTAGTTATCGTTTGCATCGAAAATACCACACATAACGAGTTGACGAATAGTTGCGTTTGTCATCGTTCCGCTTATCGAATCAATTTTTTCTTGCATATCGCCGAGCGTCATGTTCGTTGCCGTGTATTGCGTAGCAAAACCGTCGGCATCAGGATTTTCGGCATTATAGTACATAAGCATCCAAATTCCCGATTCGCTCGAAACGTAGTAAAGGTTTCCGTCTTCTCCTGCGGTATCAGACAAAACGTAATCGTCGCCTACTTTTTTGTAAGTATAAGTACCTACCGAAAATTCAACTGCTTTTGAACTGTCGGTCGTAAAGCACTCTGCGGTAAACACGTCTGAAATCTTAATTGCGTTCATTTTCTCCGTCATGTTACCTACGGTAACGTCATCATCCGACAGAAGTGCCGATAAGAACACGTTATCCGAAGTTTCGCCCAAAACGGTTTTAAGCGAAACGTTCGATAAAGAAAATCCGTCCGACAAATCCGAAAGCAATATTTCCGTACCTTCTGAAGGAGTAACGGCTTCGTTTAACAAATCCCAAAGTTTTTTATTGTCTTCGTATCCAACGTCTCCACTTTGTTTTTTGACAAGAACCGTTGAAAGTTTTACTTTGCTTATGTCAAACGACGAAACGTCGGAAATTTTGATGTCTTCGTATTGTTTCCCCGTAACGTCAGACATAACGTCAACCAAACTCTTGGTGTTATCGTTGTTTTCGATTACGGACGAAAGTTTAATGTTATCTACCGTAAACCCTGTCATAAGGTCGTTTACTCTGATAACGTCAGGATCTGTTGGCGTGATTGCGCTACGGATTAAATCCCAAAGTTTTTTGTTGTTTTCGTATTCTGCCTTTGCCTGGTTATATTCCGGAGAACCTGTTTCGTAACCGGTATAATGCCCGACGTCAAGTTCGTCTAAGACGTTAGAAAGAACAACTTTGCCGATATCGATATTCGTCATGTCTCCAACGGTAATTTCGTCATAATCTTTTTCGGTAACGTCGCAAAGGATTCCCTGTAAACCGCTGTCCATAGAATCGGCATCCATAACAACCGAAAGTTTAATTCCGTCAATATCGATTTCACCGCTAAGGTCTCCGATTTTAATATCGTTTGCAGGGTCAACGTTAAATACCGAGCGCAAAATCTTATACATTTGCGTTTCGGTTACGCCGTCGTTTTCGTACCTTTGAATAAACTGGGAAAGCAAAATGCTGTCGAGATTCGGTGAACCCATATTAGAAAGGTCGCCGATAGTAATTTCTTCAAAGTCTTTTTCGGTCGTATCGGACAAAATGTCTTTGAGCATTTGGTCCATCGAGCCGGTATCCATAACCGATGAAAGTTTAAGCACGTCTAAATTGAAGTCGCCCGATAAATCGGAAATGGTAATATCTTCAGAAGTCGGAACAGAGAGAGTTTCTCTTAAAAGTTTATATAACTGCGTTTCGGTTACGCCGTCATTTTCGTATCTCGTCAAGAAATTCGATAATCCTAAAGAATTTACGTCAAGACTGCCGATACCCGAAACGGTCGTTTTCCCTAAAATCTTTGCAATCAAACTGTCTTCTTCAACGGTAGTGAATACGCCCATAATATCAACGACAGGAAGAACTTTTACTCTGTCGAGAGCGATATCCAAAAGATCGGAAATCGGAGTCGTCAAAAAAGATGCGTAATAAAGCGGAGTCGTCGTTAAAACGCTTTCGGACCAGAACGAATTGTCTTCGTTTGCAGCAGTAACGTATTCACCGTCTTTTTTATAAGTGTATAATTTATAATTTACGTCATTGCCGTCGATAAGCGATTGTGCTTGGATATCGCCCACCGTTGCTTGGGTTTCTCCGTCGTTAAGTAAAACTTTTTCGTCGCTGTTAAATAACGACATCTCGGTAAGAGAGCCGAGCATAGAGCCGACGCCCAAACTATCAAGCGTTGCAACGATTTTAATATCGTAATTTTCATAATTTGCAATATTCGAAAAACTTGCCGAATAAAGGGCTTCTCTGTTAAGCGACACGTACGGATTTAACGAATCAAGCAATCCATCGAGCTTGGATTTAACAAAAGGAACTGCGCTGTTAATATCGTTAATGCTTCTTACTTCCGTTAGCCCCATTACGACCTTAAAAAGAGATTTATCAACGAAATCCTCGTCAATATACTCCGTCGCTTTATCTTCGCTGACACCGAAAATATTTAAGTAAGTTCCGGTAGGAATAACGAAAACCCCCAAAGCGATAGAGCCGAAAATTAAAACAAACGAGAAAAGCAAACCGGCAAAAAAGAACAAAAAGTTTTTAAGCGGTCTTAATCTTAAAGCCTTTCTGCCTTGTCTGTTTTTTCTTTCTCTTGCATAGAGTTTTCTTTCGTATTTATCCCAGTTCTTTTGTTCTGCGTGGATTTGTCCGGCAGTTCTAAGCGGTCTTTTTGCCATAATAACCTCACTTATCGGTTTTATAATTCTTTTATATTATATAATAACAAGTCTTACTTGTCAACATCTTTGCTTTTGTTTAAGCCTGTCATTTTAACGAGAATTTCGTGTTTGTTGTTTTCGGGGGAAATTACTGCTTGCCAAAAAAGTCGCTCTAACGTTTTGCCGATATTATTGCCTTTTATTCCCATAGTAAGTAAGTCGTTTGGAGTGATTTTTAACTCTTTAATCGAAAACGGAGTGCCATCGTTTTCCATTGTTTTTTTGGTTTTTTCAATCACTTCGATTTTTTGATTTTCTTCTCCTTTATCGCCGTCCGCCGAAAGCCCGTAAAAGGAAAAGATTTCGTCAAGATTATCGTAATTTTTAACGATAAACTTTCTCGTTTCCGTTTCGTCGGTGGCGTTTAAGCTTTTAATAAACTGTAACCCCAAACAATATTCCTTCATTTTTTTGACGACTTTTTTCGGGGCTTTAAGCCTGTTTAGTATTTCTTCGGGATTGGGTGTTAAAATTAAAAGCGCATAAAGTCTTAACTCCTTTCGCACGGTTTTAAGCACGTAAAAGGTTTTTTCTAATACCCTTAAATTATACAGTTCGGGGATTATCCTTTTCAATACCCCGATTTCGTCAAGGACCTTGATTGCCGAAATATGCCCCTCTTTTTTCGAAAATCCGTAAACCCCGTCGGAAATTAAAATCTTTTTCAGTTCCTCGTAAATTCTCTCGCTTGAAATGTCGTCGATATTCTCGGCATTATTTTTGGCGCAAACGAGCGTTTTATTAGTTGGAGTAAACCCGAGTTCCCCCACGAATCTTGCAAGGCGCATAAGCCTTAATCCGTCGTGAGAAAACACTTCTTCGCCGTCCGTTACGGTATCCAAAACCTTATCTTTTACGTTTTGTATTCCGTTTAAGGGGTCAACGAATTCTTCACTCAAAATATCGTAATATACGCTGTTACACTTAAAATCCCTTCGCTTGGCGTCGTCCGAAATGTTATCGGTAAACTCTGCGTTTTCGGGCGTGTGCGCCCCACCCTTTAAGTAACTGTCAACCCTAAACGACGTAAATTCATAGTCTATACCGTTTGCCCTTAATTTAACGGTGCTCGTCCTGTGATATTCGGCAAGAACGGAAAATCCGATTTCTTTTGCAAGCGCAGAAAAACGTGATGACGAAAGCGGAGAGCATATATCGATATCGCCGAGCATTTTTCCCGAAATAACGAAATTTCTGACAAGTCCGCCAACGGCGTAAAGAGAAACCCCGTAATTATCTCGGATTTTAATTGCCAAATCGTACAATTTTGAGTCAAAAGTCATTTTCATATAAAATATTGTATCATAAAACTTGATATTTTTCATTTATTTTGGTATAGTTTATATATAATTTTTATAAAGGAACAAAATAATGCTAGATTTTATCATTAACCCGATAGCAGGTGGCCACGGCGGAAAAAAAATGCGTCATATCGTTGCAATAATGGGTAAACGTATGCACAAGTTAAAAGTTGCCCACAGCGTTCATTTTACAACTAAAGCAGGCGACGCAAGGGCGCTTACCGAATCACTTATCGCAGACGGCGCAACCGACATAATCGTTGTCGGTGGGGACGGAACACTTCACGAAGTTATTAACGGCTTTTCGAATTTCGAAAACGTAAATTTGGGACTTATTCCTTGCGGAACGGGAAACGATTTTGCATCGTCAATCGGTCTTCCTAAAGACCCGATTGAAGCTTTGGACGTCATTTTAACCCGTCAGCCGAAATATACCGACTATATGCAAATGCCAACCGTTAGAGGAATCAATATTATCGGTACGGGAATCGACGTTGAAGTGTTGAGAAGATATAACGCACAAAAGAAACGGTCAAAATTTACTTATACCAAGTGCCTTATCAAAACCTTACTCAACTTTAAGTATTCACAGTTTACGGCGGATTTCGGAGATAATAAGAAAGACTACACGTCGTTTATCGCCGCAATCGCAAACGGCAAGCAATACGGCGGAGGAATTCCCATTTGTCCCGTTGCCGACCCGACTGACGGAAAACTTGACTTTATTGCAATAAAGAGTATGCCGAAACTTAAAATCATTTCAACGTTTATTAAACTTAAAAAAGGTAAGATTATGAAGGTTCCGGAAACCGAACATAGACTTATGGATAACATTGTAATCACGTCAAAAGAACCGCTTAACGTTCAGGTTGACGGTGAGATATACGAAAACGTTCCTTTTGAAGTTAAAATTGTTTCAAAGCAACTTAAAATGTATCGCTAATTATTGTTAAAAAAAAGGTATGGCAAACGCCATACCTTTTTTATTATATTTTTACCTTTACAATATAAACAAAAAGACAAATAAAAAAGACGGAAGAAAATTCTTCCGTCTTTTTATTAAGTTTGATTATTAAGCTTCGCTCATTTCAAAGCCTGCGATGTAAACAACAGCGTCAGCATCAACAACGCCACCGGTGTACCAGTAAAGCATTGCGAAGCCTTGTTGTCTCGTACCCCATTCCATATTAGCGTAGTTAACGAAGATGTTATCCCACTTTGAAAGGAGTCTTTCCATCGAAACGGTTACATTAACCCACGTGTTGTTTTCAACAGTGCTCAATACAGTATCTGCATTTAAGTCAACTGCTTGAACGAAGAGTCTATCTGTCTTTGTCGTCTTTACGTAATATCTGTACGTAAATTGATAGTCCTTGAATTCTTCTCTTGCATAGAATGCTTTGGAGTGAAGCGGTTTAACGGATATTCTACCGGACGATGAACCATAAGGAACAACGTAGCAATATTCTCCGTCAAATTCTTCGTAAGAAGCAACCTTCTTCGAACCGTCATTGTTAAGTGCGAATACCGTACCTTCACAACCATCAACAACTTCCGTCCAGAAAGGTTCGCATTCTTCATCAGCATTGTAGATATCAACGTAACCTGTGTAAACCGTCGTAGCACCAACTATTGCTTCAACAGTATAGTTCATCCAGTATCCCGAATCGGTTGCATCAACAACCGTGCTATCAAGCAATTCACCGTAAGCGTCGAACACTCTCCACGTTACTTCGTAACCCTTTGCTACGTAAGCGTCAACTGCTTCTTTATCTGTCTGAGATACTTGTGCGATAATATCGAGTTCGGTATCCTCCGAATCAACAACCGTTACTGCGGTGCCGTTTACAACAGGTGTAAACGTTTCGTTCGTCAAGATGAATTGACCGAATTGAATTTGCGATGCAGAACTGCCGTTAATCATTGAATACAAACCGATTAAACCACGGATGCAGTTCCCCCAAGCATTTGGATCTGCTGCAACTGCGTCAGCGTAAGTAGGTAACGGATTAACAATCCAATCCCATCTTGAATCAAGTAAGTCTTCAAGAGTAACTGAAATTGTCTTTACCGCACCTGCGGTAGCACCTGCAACTTGCGTTTTTGCGTTTGCAAAGTTTTGACCTGCAGGAGCAACGATTCTTACGTTGTAGCTCAACTTGTAGCCTTTACTACGGAACAATTCATAGTATTCTTTGCTGTGAAGCGGAAGCATTGAGAATGCAAAGTATGCACCACCTGCCGTGTCTTCTTGATAATACTTAATTCCGTCAACCGTAACAACCGACATCTTGTCGTTTGCAGATTTCTTTGCAGAGAAGTCAACTGCGTTTAATCCAAGCATATCGTCGTTAACGTAATTGAATACTGCAACGCCTAAACTGTTATACGTTTCGAACGTCGTCTTTTCAACGTCGCCCGTTGCCGTATTTGTTGCTTCGACTCTATAAATACCTTCTAAAGAAGCGATTGAAAGCATACCGTCTTCAACAAGACCGGTGCAATCAACTTCTTCGTCAGTACCGAAGGACGTTAAGAATAATTTATAAGTATATTCTCCGCTAACGTCGGAAACAACTTGAATTGTAGGATTCGTTGCTTTGTCAACGATACCTAATGCTTTAATAGCATCTTTGTAGTAAAGTTTAAGCGTTAAACCGTCAGAAGCTACAACCCCTGTTGCAACGGTGTTTTCGTTGCTTAAATCTAACGTGTAATCAGCGATTGCGATTTGGTTGGCAAATGCTTTTACACCAACACCGAAAGGCGTTTGCGTCGTCTTTTCGTTGTCGATTTCATAAACGGCCGTGCCGTAACCCGTTTCAAGATAGTATTCGGTGGTTACCGTTGCGGTTTCTTTATAAACGTCGAATCCCGAAACGTAAACCTTTGCACCGAGGTTACTGTTTTCAATGTACCAGTAAAGCATTGCATAAACGTTCGTTCTCGTACCCCACGTAGATTCGCCGTAGTTAACGAAGATGTTATCCCATTTAGCGAGCAAGGTGTCGAACGGAACGGTTACTCTGTACCAAGTGTTGTTTTGAACACCGGAGTTGATACCCGTTGAAGGAGTTGTGCTTAAGTTATAAGATTGAACAACTGCTTTCGTTGCGCTTTCACATTCAACGAAATATTCAAACGTGAAGTAATATCCTTGACCTGCAAATTGCTCGTAGAATGCCTTGCCGTGGATAGGCCTGATATTTGCTCTGTAGTTCCAAGCACCTTGCATTTGGTAAGGAACCATATATGCTTCTCTACCGTCTTTTTCCGTGAAGGTTACAGCAAGCGGAACATCAACCTTTGACCCGTCAGCAGCAACGATATTAGCGTTACTTACGTTTTCTTCGGAAATGGTGTTCCAAACAAGATTTTCAGTCGTCTTATAAATATCAACGTATCCCGTGTAAATCGTGGTTGAGCCGATTATTGCTTCGAACTTCCAGAGTCTGTTGAAGTTAGGAGCCAACGGATGAACTTCGGCAGTATCACTAACGTAGCATACACCGTTAGGGTCCGTAACTCTATAGATTACAGAATATTTTGCAAGGAACGGAGCAATCGTTTCCATATCGCCATTCGAAACGAAACTCATTAAGTCGATAGCTTGTGTTCCGTCAACAACAGTGTGAACGGTATTATCAACAATCGAAGGAATCGTTTCGTTTGTGATAAAGAATTGACCGAAGTACAATTTTTGAGACGTCATATCAGAACCCGTTAACGAGCAGAGACCGTGTCCCTTTGCACCCCAAGGCGAGCCTGCATCCTTATAAGCCTGCAATGCATTGCTGAACATGTCGAAGTGGTCATCTAAAACTTGTTCCAAAGTGAAGCTTACCGTAATCCAAGTGTTGTTTTTAAGTGGATTTGTTTGAATACGGTTTACAGTATCACCAAAGTAAATTTGTCCACCAGGAGCAGCACCCGTGTCGGTTACGCTCTTAAATGCATAACTGAACGTGTAACCTTGATCACGGAACAGTTCGTAGTAATCTTTCGTGTGAACAGGAGCCAAACCGAACATTTCGTAAGTATAAGTGCCGGCTTTCTTCGGAGCGATGTTATTTATCGTATAGTATTTGATACCACCATCGGTTTCAACTGCCATTTTGTCGGTAATTAACTTCTTGCCTGACCAGTCAACGTGTTGTGCTCTTGCCATGCCTGCTTCGCTCGTATAATCCCAAGCAGGAGCAAAGTCGCTGTTATAAATATCGATTATACCGGTATATAATACAGCGTTACCGTATTTGAGAGTTACCGTGTAAGCACCGAGATTTTCTGCAACCGTCGTGTCGATTTCGGTATCAAGTACTTCGTTACCGTTAAAGTCAACAGCGGTGAGAGTTAAATCGAAGCCGTTATCGGTCCATACTTGCTTACCGTCTTCAAAAGAAGCACCAAGGTCGTATGAATCCATACCCTTCGTATCTACGAGAAGGGCAGAAGTTGCGCCCTTCTTGTAGTAAACTTTAAGTGTTAAACCATCCGTGGTAAGTTCGCCTGCGGCAAGTTCGTTTTCGTTACCGAAATCGTAGTGATATCCGTCGATTTCAATTACGTTTGCACAAACGTTACCGAGTTTTCTTGAAACAACAGTCGTCTTATTGCTATCAAGTTCGAATGCCCCGCCGTCGTTTTCAAGATAGTATTCTGTCGTAAGAGAGCCCATTTCAACGAAGTTCGTGAACGTGATACCCTTCGTTGGAACGTTGCTTTCTAACTTACCAATCTTAATGATTTGGTTATTTCTCCAGTCAGGTCCGTTATAACCTGCGAATTGAACGGTAATATAAACCTTACCTGCTTGAAGTTTTGCTATATTATCAACAACGTCAATTGAAGGAATTTCGGTCTTATCCGTATCAACGGTGTACTTCGTTCCGTCAGCAAATACTACTGTCCACTTAACCTTATTAGAACCGGTTGCGTTTGCTTGATATACAGCAAGTTTTGCTCTTTGACCTTCGGTTAAAACGTTTCTCAAATCAAACGTTTCTGCCTTATCAAGGTCAATTGTCATATCGTCTTCGGTCATAACGATGTGGTCAAACATCTTTTCGATTCTGAAGTTACCGATATACATCGTGTCGCCAGAAGCAATCGTTTGAATTTCAAATCTACCCATTGCCTTAACGGTTGCGTCGTCACTGCCCGTCAACTTATTAAGATTCATAGCCGAAGCCGTGAAGTTAAAGAGTCTTGCGTCGAGCGAAGCAACGTAGCTGTCGATAGGGAGCGAGTATGTTTGTTTACCGTTTGCCGTAACACCTAAACCACGATACGTTACACCACCTTCTAAGGTGTAGTAACCTGCGGTAGAATTGTTCGGACCGGTATAACCGGTAAAGCAGTTGTTTCTTGCGGTTACGGTTGAGTAAGCGTCGTAAGAAACGACGTAACCTTGACCAACCAAGCCGTCATAGTATTCTTGACTGTGAACAGGGAATAAGTTGAAGAGAAGGTTTGCACTTGTGTACGAGCCGTCAAATACAACTTTAATGAACTTACCTGTCTTGCCAACGAGCAAGTCGTCGGTACCTGCTACTGCGTCAGCAGCGTCAATTATCGTATAGCCTGTTACTGCCGACGGCGTGTTGTAAGAAGGTCCTGCAACGAAATTCGTCTTTGCAACGTACATGCCGTTTGCGATATCAGAGTTCCAAACAGGAGCGTTTTTGTCGTAAACTTCAACAGTCGTCGTAAGTGTCGAGCTGTCAGCCGTCTTGGTTGCAACAATCTTATATTGCCCTTCTAAAGTTGCAGTTGAGAGCATACCGTTAGTAATTAAGCCGGTAGCGTCGATTTCAACGTCTTCGCCTGCAACGATTTGATATACTTTGTAAGTATATTCTGCGGAAGTGTCTTTAACAACTTGAACTGACGTGGTTTCGTTCTTTTCAACCATGCCGATTGCGTTAGACGTTAAGTCGAAGTAAACTTCGAGAACTAACGTTCCGTTGCCGTCAACGGTTCCTTCGAGAACCGATTTAACTTCGTTCAATTCGTAACTCGTCGGAACGGATGAAACACTGTACGTTACTTCTGTATTTAATGTAGCATATAAAGTCTTTGCCGATAACGTATCTTCGGTATATCCGTCTACACCAAACGTTGTTTGCTTATAGAACTTAACGGTATATGAAGGTTGTTGCGTGTAGTAAACTTTGAGTACTAATTCGTTATCGCCTTCGATTACGCCCGAAAGTGTGTCGCCTTCGGTAATTACCGTGAAGTTGGTAAATACAATCGACGTGTCGGCATTTACGGTTTCACCGAGTTTAGCGTATAACGTCTTTGTGTCAGCCTTGCCGAATTCGTTAGTACCAAAACCTGTTTCTTTATAGTATTCAACCGTGTAAGAAGGTAATCTATTATAGTAGAGTTTAAGGGTTGCACCGTCGCCTGTAACTACTGCGCTAAGAACGTTATCAACGTTTTCAGCGTCAAATGCATAACCCGTAACAGCGATTTGGTTAGCGAATGCCTTTAAGCCAACACCGATTGACGAATTTACAGTCTTCGTGTTGTCTTTCTCGTAAACGCCCGTGCCGTAACCTGTTTCAAGGTAGTATTCTGTGGTTACAGTTGCGGTATCTTTATAAATATCGAATCCCGAAACGTAAACCTTTGCACCGAGGCTACTGTTTTCAATATACCAGTAAAGCATTGCATAAACGTTCGTTCTCGTACTCCAAGTTGAGTTCTTGTAGTTAACGAAGATGTTATCCCACTTATTAAGTAACGTGTCGAACGAAACGGTTACTCTGTTCCAGTTATTATTCTGTAATGCAGAATTGATACCTGTTGCAGCCGTTGTGCTAATATTATATGTTTGAGTAAATGCTCTCGTTGTGCTTTCACATTCAACGAAGTATTCAAACGTGAAGAAGTATCCTTGACCTACAAATTGATTATAGAATTCTTTGCCGTGGATAGGTCTGATGTTTGCTCTATAGTTCCAAGCACCTTGCATTTGGTAAGGAACCATATACGTTTCTCTGCCGTCTTTTTCCATGAAGGTAAGAGCAAGAGGAACGTCCATCTTCGAGCTTTCAGAAGCAACGATATAAGCGTTACCTACGTTTTCTTCGGAAAGCGTGTTCCAAACAAGTGCGTCAGTCGTATCATAAACGTCGAACTTACCGGTGTAAACAACCGTTGTACCAACGATTGCTTCCAAAGTCCAGAGAACGTGATTATTTACGTCGGTTGCGTCAATAACAGTGCCAACAACTGCTCTGCCATTTACGTCAACGAGTCTATAAATTACGTCGTATTTTGCTTCAAAGTCCGAAAGATGAGCCTTGTTTTCTACGGAAACGTATTCTTTAATATCGAGATCCGTTGCGCCGGAATCCTTGATTTCAACGATTTCGGTATCGGTATAAGAAGTTAACACCTCGTTACCCATAAAGAATTGACCGAACCAGAAATCTTGTCCTACTTTCGTCGAGCCTGTGAGCGACATTAAACCAACGAGAGTTCTGTTAGCCCAAGCATCGTTTGCTTTATAGGTTTCAAACGGATCGTTAATCCAATCCCACTTTTCGTCTAAGAGTTCTTCCAACGTAAATTCTACGGTGTACCATTCGTTTGCCTTGATAACACCATACATGTTCGTTCCGGAACAGAAATAGATCTGACCACCAGGAGCATTATCCTTTACAACAAAGGAGAACTTATAACCTTGACCACGATATAATTCGTAGTATTCTTTCGTATGAACTGCCTTTAACGAGAAGTTGAAGTACGGGAACTTGTCATCAACGTACTTACCTTGTGCTTCGTCCCACTTTTGCGTTCCCGGAGGAGTTGTAAACTTGTAGTAAGAAATGCCTTGAATCGTTTCAACGGTTACGTAATCTCCTGCGCTTAACGGAGTCTTATTTGCCCAGTTACCAACGATTACGCTGTCGTTAAGATTGGTAACTTTGTTCCATACAGGAGCCAAGTCGGAATTGAAAATATCAAGCGTCTTCGAGTAAAGCGGTCTTTCCGCACCGTCGATTTCATATTCTTTCGTTAAGGTGTACAAGCTTAATTCGGTAAGCGAAGTTAAATCAAAGTCGGTAATGTCCGTTACTTCGGTCTTGGTTCCGAAAATATCGGTCAAGTAGAACTTGCCGGTTCCAAATGCACCTTGGGTGTCGATATCGTCGATTGCCGTCAAGTTGGTAGCGCCGATTAACGTAGATAAGTCGTAGTTCGTATAAGAACCGGACTTCATATCGACAAGTTCAGGTGTAGCGTCAACGATTACGTCAACCGATTTAGCGCTGATTGTAATGTTTTCCGTTACGGAAGTTAAATCAACGTCCGTCATATCCCAGTAGAAGAGTTTTCCGTCTGCACCGACAGGTGTAGGGATATCGGTTAATGCGTCAAAGTCTTTAACCGAACGTGTTACGTCTGATTGACCATCTTGCTTAAACGTTACCGTCCAAGTCTTCTTTGCAATGGTAATTTCAAGTGTTTGCGTATAAACAGGAGCGTCGGAAACAAATCCGAAGTTATAGTTACCGCTTTCTTCGATTTCGGCGGTAATGATATAAATACCTTCGTCAACGAGGTCGCCTGTGTGTGTCGTGCCGTCTGCACCTGCATTTTCTTTATAAACAATAGAGATTGTCGGAACAACCGATTCG
Source organism: Christensenellaceae bacterium (assembly GCA_045599205.1). Classification (GTDB taxonomy): domain Bacteria; phylum Bacillota; class Clostridia; order Christensenellales; family Borkfalkiaceae; genus UBA1259. The sequence goes on from JAZRVM010000025.1 coordinate 120,108, forward strand.
CCTGTTGCAACACCGGAAAGTGCAATAACTGATTGTTCATAACCGCCTTGAACGAAGGCAACATCAAGTTTTCCGTCCGTTCCGCCGTTATTGTCAAATACAAGTGTCAACGTCTTCGGATTGATAACGATTTGGTTCGTTACAGGGTCAGGAACGATATAGTTAATTTCGTCAGGAGCAACAAACGTTGCCGTAACTGTATAAACCCCGACTTCTTTTGCCGAATCAACAGCAACGCCGTCAAGTTCATAAGAATATTCTACCGTTAAGCCTTCGTCAGGTTCACCAACGGTCTTTGGTAAAATAGCTTCACCGCTATAACTTGCGGTCTTCTTTTGAAGAAGGAAAGTATCTACGGTAAGTTCTTTCTTGTTAATCGTAAGAGTTGCAGTCCAAGTAACGTCGTTGCAACCGGTTTTACTGAGAGTTGCAATAACGGTATATGTGCCTGCGTTCACAACGTCATCGGCAGAGATAGAATCGTCGCCTTGCTTGTAAGCATAGTTTGCCGTGATTCCTTTGCCGGCTAAATCGCCAACAATTTCAAGCGTTTTTGCAGTACCGTCAAACGTAACTTCGTCGTCTTCAAACGTTAAGCCCGTAGTATCGAATTCGGCTTTCGAAATAGTAAGCGTTGCGGTAAGTTCTTTCGTTACGTAACCTTCTCTTGTGAGGGTTGCCGTTACTTCGTAAGTACCTGCATCGATTGCACCGGTAAACGTTTCACCGCCTAAGGTGTAAACGATTGTCGTTCCGGCCGGTGCGCCAACGACTTCAATCGTTTGCACTTCGCCGTTATAGTTTGTAGCTTTCTCTGCAAACGTAACGTTAAATTCGATTGCGGAAATAGTAAGCGTTGCGGTTAAAGTTAAGTCTTCGTAGTTAGCGAGCGAAACAACTGCAGTTACTTCGTAAACGCCGTCTGCTACACAAGAATCAACCGAAACGCCGTCTTTCTCGTAAGTGTAGGTAACTTCGGCATCACCGAGGTCGCCGGAAACTTCGAGTTTTTGTTCTTCGCCGTTATAATCAACGGTATCATCTTCAAGCGTTAAGCCTTCGAAAGTCGCTTTTGAAATCGTAAGCGTTGCGGTAAGAGTCTTAACGTTTCCTGCATTGGAAAGTCTAACTGAAACCGTGTAAACACCTGCATCTTTTGCCTCGTCTACAGTAGCACCGTCTTTCTTATAGGTATATTCGGTAGTCGTATCTTCAGGGAGATTCGTTGCTTCAAGAGTATGAACTTCTCCGTCATAAACTACCGTATCGTTTTCAAATACGACTTCATCAAAGAAAGTCGTGTTCGAGTTGATAGTAAGAGTTGCGGTGATTTCTTTATCAAAGTAGTTATCCATCGTGATAACTGCCGTGATTTCATATTCGCCGACTTCGGTTGCACCTTCAAAAACATCACCGTCACATGTATATGTGATAGTTGCACCTTGAGGAGCACCTTCAACTAAAATGTTCTTAACTTCGCCGTCGAAGTCAACCGACGTATCAGAGAAAGTTACGTCGAATTGCGCTTTGGCAATAGTAAGAGTTGCGGTATCTGTGAAATCTTCGTAGTTTTCTTTAGAAACCGTTGCCGTAATTTCATAAGTACCTGCGTTTATTGCACCGTCAAACGCTACGCCGTTACAAGTATAAACGACGGTTGCACCTTGAGGAGCACCCGTAACTTCAACCGTTTTAACTTCGCCGTTAAATACGGTATTTACGTCGTTAAAAGACAAGCCCTCAAACGTTGCTTTGTTAATGGTAAGCGTTGCGATAAGAATTTTATTATTGTATCCGGTTTTTGAAAGCGTTGCGGTAATTTCGTATTCGCCTGCGTTTACTGCGCCTTCGAAAGCTTCGCCATCACAAGTATACGTGATTGTCGTTCCGGTCGGTGCGCCAACGACTTCAAGTGTCTTTGCTTGACCGTCAAACGTAAATTCGCCGTCGTTAAACGTAATCGTGTTTGCGAAATCTTGAACCGTAATCGTAAGAGTCTTGGTAAGAGTCTTCGTATTATAGCCTTCTTTTGAAATAACAGCGGTTACTTGGTAAACACCTGCTTCTATTGCTTCGGTTACGACAGCACCATCTTTCCTATATTCATAAGAAACCGTAGCATCGGAAGGAGCACCTACAACATCAAGCGTCTGTGCTTGCCCGTTGTATTGAACGGTCTTATTAGAAAGCGAAACGTCTGTAAACTCTAAAGCGTTGATAGTGAGAGTCTTCGTGATTACCTTGTCGTTATAATTTGCCTTGGTAATCGTGGCTGTTACTTGGTAAACGCCAGGAAGTTTAGCTTCCGTTACAACGGCACCGTCTTTCTTATATTCATAAGAAACTTGTGCGCCTGTAGGTAAACCCGACACCGACATGGTTTGTGCCGTTCCGTTATAATCGACAACCTTATCAGACATAACGGCTGTTTCGATATCCGCTTTACTGATAGTAAGCGTTGCCGTAAGAGTTTTCGTCTGATACCCACTCTTGGTAAGGGTTGCCGTAACGGTATATTCGCCGGCATCTTTTGCCTCAGTAACAACAACACCGTCTTTTTTGAATTCATAGACGATTTCTGCACTGTGTGTCGTACCTTGAACGGACATTCTGCCAGTCTTGTCACTGCCGTCATAAGTTACCGTCTTATCAGGCAAGGATACTCCGGTAAATTCTTTTCCTCCAGTCTCTTGACCCGGATCATCCCCACCCGAACCAAAGCAAGCGGTAAAGCCGAAAGCTGAAGCGAAAATCATTACAAGGATTAAAAGTAATACTAATAATTTACTTTTCATGCTTTTCTCCTTTTTTTTGGTAAATTTTTACCTGTTATTTAACTGCGTTTTTTCAACCTTTAATATAATTAAAAGTGATATTTTGAAAAAACAAATACCAAAATAGGCGAGAAACGCCCATTTGTTATTTCATTTTATAACAATGTAAACGCTTTGTCAATACCCATTTTGAAAAATTTTTTCTTTTTTAAAAATTTTCCTTGGGGTTTTCACGCCTACTTTGAAACTGTTTTTTATTTGTTTTTCTTATATTTGTTTTGCCGTCATTACCGACAGCACACGTTAAAATTACCTTTCAAAAACATATATATTATATAATGTTTGTAAAAAAATAGGATTTTTAACATAAACCTGTCCTTTTTAGGATAAAAAAATTGCGCCCGCACGGACGCAATATCTTAAAAAAATAAAAACATTATTTTCGGTTTTCGTTTTAGTCTTCCAAATCGGCAGGAGAATTGATTTCGGCAAGGAAAGGAAGTTCTCTGTATCTTTCCGCATAATCAAGCCCGTAACCGATAACGAATCCACAATTAAGCCTAAACCCGACGTAATCGACCTTGATATCTTTTTCACGACGTTCGGGTTTATCAAGGAAGGCACAAATTTTTATCGAAGCGGGATTTTTCTTTTTAAGCATTTCCGTAAAGAAAGCCAACGTTTTACCGCTATCGACAACGTCTTCAACGATAATAATGTCTTTTCCTGCCAAATCTTCAACGGCGTCACTCTTTACTTCCATTTCTCCCGAAACGGTTCCATTACGATAACTTGAAAGTCTGACAAAATCCATAGATAGCGGAACAGAAAGGTTTCTGACTATGTCCGAAAAGAAAACTATGGCACCTTTAAGCGTGCAAATCAAAAGCGGGTTCTTGCCTTCATAGTCTTTTGAAATCTGTTTGCCGAGTTCTTTAACTCTTGCCTGAATCTGTTCTTCTGTTAAAACGACCTTGTAATTCTTCATTTGACTTCCTCACTGATAAATTTTTTTATATTTTTTGTGTTTTCGGTTACTTTTACCTTGTCGGATACGGCTAACCCGAAAATCACGAGAATATCGTTATCTTTTGCAACTAACGGAATACTGTTTCGAAGCCTTAACGGGATTTTTTTATCGGTAAAATAATCCCCCAAGCTTTTCGTCCCGCCACCGAACTTCGTAAACCTATCGCCTTCTCGCATCGTCCTTACCGTTGCCCCGACGAGTTTGTCGCCGTCGGCATAAAGTCCGCCTGTTAAGTCATTTACAAAATTTACGGATATTATATCATATTTTTTGTCAAAAACAAAGAAAAAACCGTCGGAAAATTCAAATTCTTTTTGATCTTTTTCGGTACTTTTATAAAAAACGATTTTATCGTACTCTTTTATGGCAATAATCCCCATCGGCAAATAAGTTTTTGCGCCGTTTTTCATTTTGGTAAGAGAAAAAGCACTGTCGATATGTTTTTTCTCCCAGTCCTTTTTTACACCCAGATATTTAAGCGCAATAATCGTCGCACGGGAAAAAACGGGAAAGTCGGCGTCGACATTTACTTTTACGCTATTTTCTCCGCACTCGACAATATTTTCGGCAAGATCGGTTAAAAATTTGTCGTCAGCCTTAATTATCTCCGCCGTCCTGCAAATGCTTTCCTTCGCTTCGGGGAAAACCTTCTCGATTTTCGGTAAAATTTCGTGGCGAATATAGTTTCTCGTGTAGTCGGTATCGAAGTTGGTTTGGTCAACGACGAAAGGAATCCCGTTTTCGCTGACGTAATTTTCAATCTCTTCCTTTTTAACAGACAAAAACGGTCTTATGATTTTGCCGTTTATTCTCTCGATTCCCGAAATGCCTTTTGCCCCTGCCCCACGGAAAAGATTAAAAAGTATCGATTCCGCATTGTCGCTTAAATGATGCGCCGTCGCAACCTTGTCGCACTTGCCACCCTTTAAGGCATCGTAAAAACACTCGTAACGAAGCTTCCTTGCGCCTTCTTCTAACGAAAGTTTGTTCTTTTCGGCATATTTGGCGCAGTTTACTTCATAGAATAAACAAGGTATCCCCTTTTCGGCACAGTAATCTTTTACGAATTTCGAATCGCTTTTCGATTGCTCCCCACGAATCCCGTGCTCGACGTTAAGACATACCACGTTAAAATTATATTCACTTTTAACGGACGATAAATAATGCAAAAGCGCCATGGAATCAATGCCACCCGAAGTGGCAACGGCAACCGTTTCGCCTTCGATTATTAAGTCCTTAATATCAACAAACATATTGTAATTGTAACATTTGAAAGAAAAAAAATCAATCACGGTTGACAATTTTTTTCGATTTTTAATAAATAACGTTTGACAAATACCCGTTTATGGTATATTATAATTGAGCGCTTGAAATAAAAGCATATCGCGGGGTAGAGCAGTCCGGTTAGCTCGTCGGGCTCATAACCCGGAGGTCATGAGGTTCAAATCCCATCCCCGCAACCATAACAAAAAGAGATAGGTTTTATGCCTATCTCTTTTTTTATTGATATAGTTGTATGTGGGTGGGATTTGATTGGGGGAAGAAATCGGCGGTAGCCGATTTGTCTGCTTACGAAAGTAATATATAGTAGTTTTTACATATAGCAGACCAAACAGCCGTCGGCTTCGGCTGTTTGCTGGGGCGCCGTGCAAAACGGCAAATCCCATCCCCGCAACCATAAAAAAAGAGATAGGTTTTATGCCTATCTCTTTTTTTATTGATATAGTTGTATGTGGGTGGGATTTGATTGGGGGAAGAAATCGGCGGTAGCCGTTTTGTCCGCTTTGTTAATAACATATAACGGTAAAGTAATAATAGCGGACTAAAATGTCCAGTGGACATTTTACTGGGGCGTGCCGCCAAAGGCAAGAAAAAATCCCATCCCCCCTCCTATTTAACTAAACTTATTGCGTTTTCGTCACAAATAATATATAATATTTGCGAAATAATTTTTTTAATATGACTGTTTATGTCAAAATACTGTGCTAAACTGTGTTTAGCATAATTAAAGGAAGAATAAATGAGTACAAATATTTCAAAGCAAAAAAGAGAAGAACTGTTAAGAGAAATAGGCGAAATAAGAAATAAGTTAAAAGAAAATGCTGACGAAAATACTAACAAACTGTTAGTATATCTTTCTAATATTGAAAAAGATATTGACGGCAAAAAATACGGTCTTGTTTTTGAAGAACACCGTGAAGCCGTTGACGAACTTTTAGAAAACAACGTTCCCGTTTTGATAGAAGACGAAAGCCTTAAAATAGATAACGGTGGAGAACAAAACTTTCTTATCGAAGGCGATAATTTAGCAAGCCTTAAACTTTTAGAAAAAACCCATAAAGGTAAAATTGACCTTATTTACATAGATCCCCCGTATAACACGGGCAATAAAGATTTTATTTACGACGACGCTTTTGTCGATAGCGAAGATAAGTTTAAGCATAGCAAATGGTGTTCTTTTATCACAAAAAGATTAAATATTGCTAAAAAATTGCTTTCAAATAAAGGGTTTATAGCAATATCAATAGACGATAATGAATATCAATCACTAAGGCTGTTATGTGATGATATTTTTGGTGAAGAAAATTATTTAACGACTTTTCATGTTCAAGTCAGGTATGCCGAAAAAAGTATAAATGAAGAAAAACCATTTAAGCCGTTAATGGAATATGTATTATTTTTTGCTAAAGATATATCCGTTTTTAACCCTAAACGGGAAACTGTTGAATATGGATTAGATAATTTTTGCTATAAAATTACAGAAATATCTAATGGGACATTGAATAAGTGTAACAATCAAGAATTTATTGTTTTTAAGCCTAACGAGTGGAAAATTGAAAAAATAGAAGGTTGTTTAGAAGGATTGAAAGAAACATGGATAACGGGTAGTATTTATACTACTATGAGTTATGGAAAGGTTTTTCAAACTATTGTGGAACCAAGAATCCATATTGATGGATTAGGGTGTTTATATAAAGTTTTAGGAAGGGGCGAAGATGGCTTGGGCTTTAGATATTATACTGGACCAGCAAGAGAAGGTGCAACAAAAGGAAAAATGTATAGTGGTATTCCCCTTGAAAAAAAAGAAGAATTTATCAGTGGTAAAGTCCCGTTGAGAAAATTGCCTATTTTAACGATGTATGACTTTGCTCCGGATTTTGGTAATATTAGGAGTGAAGGAGGAGTCCCTTTTTCAAGTGGTAAAAAACCTGTAAAAATGTTAAAACAAATTATCAATTATCATGTTAAAAGTGATTCAGTTGTTCTTGATTTTTTTGCAGGTAGTGGTTCAACTGGACACGCCGTTATGAAATTAAATGCAGAAGACGGCGGAAATAGAAAGTTTATTCTTTGCACGAATAACGAAAACAACATTTGCCGTGACGTAACTTATGAAAGAATAAAGCGTGTAATAGATAAAGAAAAATACAAAGCAAGTTTGAAATATATGAAAGTTGGTTTTGAGCCGATAAGCGATAAAGTATATTACGAATATGCGGACAAGTTACTTTTACACGTAAAGGAACTTGTAGAACTTGAAAACGGGCTTGACTTTGAAAATAACAAAAAGGTTGCAATAACTTTAACTGACGAAGACTTAACTGCCTTTGTAAACGGTTTGGAAGAAAAAACAACTTATAAAGCCGTTTACGTAGGACACGATGTTTTTGTTTCGCCTACTGCAGAAGAAAAACTAAAATCTCTTGAAATAGCAATCAATCGTATACCCGACTACTATTACAGCGAATTAAGAGGATAAAAACATGGAAACTAATTTCAAAAATATTGATATCGGTTTTTCTTTTAATAAGAATTATCGTAAAAACTTTTTAATACATTATACAACTTTTGAAGGATTAAAAAGCATAATAGAAAACAAAGAACTTTGGTTTACTCATGCTGATTTTGTTAATGATATTACCGAAGGAAAATATTTTGAAAACCTATATAATGAAGTTATTGATGAGTATGAACAACGAAATAAATGTTCTGAAAGTTTGCTAAAAAGTTTAAGAAAGGACAATATCTTTCAGGAGTGGATGGTTTATTATAATAAAAACGCAAAAGATGAAACAAATAATTATAAATTAGGTAAACCCAATACTTTTATATGTTCATTTTCTATGGAAAACGATAGTTTGCCGATGTGGAATTATTATGGTAAAATAATTTGTTAGTAAAGTAAACGTGAAAAATAGTGACAATAATTGTTTTG
>JAZRVM010000026.1:0-18354 GCA_045599205.1 Christensenellaceae bacterium
TGACATTCTGTCGCTTAACTTCTTTTTCCCGAGTTCGTACGAGAGTATATAATTTTTAAGTTCGGAATAATAGTTCTTCGTTTCGTCCTTGGATTGAATAAGCTTGGCAGTAAAACTCTTGTTATACGTAATGCTGATAGAAGTTGGTTTTTGTGCCTTTATCTCAATTTCTTTTATTAAACCTTTTTTAACCAAAAAGTCGGTATCTCTATACTTTAAGTCTTTAACGTAATTTACGCTTTCTCTTTCCTTTTTAGTTAAACCGAATTTATTCATTACCGCATCGATAAGGTCTTTTGAGTAAGCAAATCTTCTCGGATTTTTAACTCTGTACATACAAGGCGTTTCGGAGTTCGATTTCTTACTTGATACGTCTTCAACGAGATACTTGCTGTCAACGTAGTCCTTTACGTCAAGTGGCATATAAATACATAAGGATTTTCCCTTCATTGCCATTTTAACCAAAACTTCTCGACCGAGCTTAAACGTTTCTTTCTTCCATGACATTCTGTCGCTTAACTTCTTTTTCCCGAGTTCGTACGAGAGTATATAATTTTTAAGTTCGGAATAATAGTTCTTCGTTTCGTCCTTGGATTGAATAAGCTTGGCAGTAAAACTCTTGTTATATCTGATTTCAAATCCTTCTTTTTCGGTAGCAACGTTAGCGATATCAGGTTTTTCCGTCTGAGTTGCAACGACTTCCGCAGTTTTAATTTCGGCTTTTGGTTTCGATAAAACGTTTTTCTTTTTGCCGTCGCCTTTTATCTTATTAAAAAGCTTTTTAATATCAAAGCTGTACTTATTGAAAAGGATATAAACTATTCCTGCAATGAAGGCAACAATGTCAACGATTCCGAATACCGTGCAAACCGCACAACCACCCAAAATCAATAAAACAATACTTAAAACAAGTCCTGCTCCACAAGTGATGAGTGCGTAAAGTTCTTTATTTACGGATTTTAATTTCCACAAATCTTTCTTCATAAAGAAACAGAAGAATACGAATAATCCGGCACCGATTAACAAAAGAACGATAAGTATCCAGTGAATAACGCAAACAGGTTCTTTTTCGGAAACAAAAGCAAACTGCGAAAGTTTGTTAACGTCAAACGTTATGTATCCTTCTCCTGCATCGGCATAATCTTCAATTTCCATTACTTCCGTTCCGTTATGGATATGATAAAGCCTAAATACTTTTTCACGGAGCTCTTCCGGAACAAACATCTTTATCGTGATTGTTCCGTTCGGTTGAATCGTAGCACCGTCGAGTAAAAGTTTAGCATCGTAAATGCCGTAAATTCTTTCGTTATCGGCAATCTTATCCTCGCTGTTAAGAACGGTTTCGGTTTGTCTGGTGTCCTCTGCCTTTTCAAGATTTATAACTTCTACAACGAATACGGCACCAGGTTTAATACCATCTACAGCCGAAACAATCGATACCTTCGGATCGGTTATTTCCCCACCGAGTTCGTCTTGAATCAGTAAATCTTCTAACTTTTGGTTGATAACAAAATCAAACGTTAAATCGGCAGTAGTGCCGTCACTCCACTCGTAATTATTCTTATCAACAAGAGCAACCGTTACAGTATAAGTTCCCTCATTCGTTTGAACGTTGTTTTCGATTGTGTAGTAATCGCTTGTTGCGAGAGTATAAGTTTGTGGTTCACCGGTGTAAACAAAGTTCGTCGTGTCTTCTTGTGGCTTATTTGCTTGTGCTTTTTCAATCGTAAAGTCAAAGGTTAAATCACCAGTCTTTTCATCAGTCCACATATATCCGCTTACAAGTTTAACGGTTACGGTATAAGTGCCTGCATTTGTTTGAACGTTATTTTCGATTGTGTAGTAATCGCTTGTTGCGAGAGTATAAGTTTGTGGTTCGCCGGTATAAACAAAGTCTATCGTGTCGGCAGTTGGTTTTGTTATATATTTACAAACGTAATCACCTTGAATATTTGTAATTTGGGTACTTGCAACAGTTATCTTTGTTAAAACACCGTCTTGCATTTTAAAGGTAAGTGTGTATAAACCACTTGGTTCGGAATACGTATAATTGTTTTGATTTTTTGTTAAGAGTGTTGAACCGCTTAATTCAACCCACCTTTGGTCGCTTTCAAAACGAATTGTCGTTGCATCTGCACAGCAATACATTTGTTTTGATACGTTAATCCAACCGGTTGCTTTCGTATATCCCAAGCTTGAATTTGTATTCACAATATCTGCAACGGTGTAGAACACTTCGAATTTATCGGAATATGCACTCCAACCACTTGCTTCCTTATAGGTGTTTAACGCACTTACAGGAACGTGAATTTTCAAGTTGTTGCTTGTCATTCTGAATACTTCGCTTCCAAGCGTTGGTGGAACTTCCGACAACAAAGTAATGGAGGTAATATCACTCATCATAAAGGCACTATCACCGATTCTCGTTACGTTTTTAGGAATAGTAATATTCGTAATACCAGTCCTCATAAAAGCGGAAGCCCCGATTGACGTTACGCTTTCCGGAATAATAATAGTCTTTAATTTAGACGCACTCGAGAAAACAGATTCGCCGATAGCCGTAAGAGTATTCGGAAGAGTTATGCTTTGAAGTTCTCCGCATCCTACGAACGCTTTGTCCGAAAGCACCGTTATACTGTCAGGTATGATTACTGAAGTAACGCCCGTCGAATAACCACGGAACGCTTCAACTTCCATACTCGTTACGGTATAAGTTTCACCGCAAATAGTTATCGTTTCAGGAATATTAACGGCACCGATAAAGGCGTCGGTATATCCACCGCCTATAACTGCGTTTATACCTCTTACCTTTACCTCTTTCGTGTCAACGCTCGTTATCGTAAATTGTAAAGCTTTATCGGTATTATCTCTTGATAAATTTGCCCCGTCTTTATCCGTGTAGAAAACGTCGTCAATCTTTGGCGCCGGATAATAAGTGCCGTTCAATTCGGATCTGTAACTTGAAGTAAATTCTATACTTGAAAAAACGTCGTTTTCCATTACAAAAATACAGTCGATGTCACCTGTACGATATATGTAATTCCCATTTGAAAATTCCAATTTAAGGCCAAATCCTAAATAACAACACACAGTACTATCTGCCAAATTTTCAAATTTAATATATTCTCCAGCATAAATATATGCTACGTTTTTAAAATCGGAAGAATACCAACCTGTTTCTTCTGACATCGGGAAATCATCAGGCAAAATATCGGCAATGGTCTTCAAAATTTCATAGGAAAGTCTAAAAGTGCCGTCTTTAAGGTCTTCGAGAGTGAACTTTACGGTAACGCCACCGGAAATACCCATAAAATCCCCGTCTCCGGATTGCAAAACACCGCTCTTCGTTTCAGGAGGGATATAGCTTTCAAACTTGAACCATTGCGTAAGATCCGTCGTCTTGACGCCGATATATGAGTCCTCGATAAATGAAGCGGTTAAATTACCGTTCGAGTCAAATACGTAAGAACCTATGCATGACGCATCAATGCCGTATCCGTACTCATTTCCGTCGATCATACCGTATAAACAGTAATTTGTGTAATCAACCGGTACGTACGGTACGTAAGTACCGTTGGAATCAGGGTCCAAACTTGCGCCGGTAACGTCAATGCTGACAAGTTTTCCGCCTTCAAGATTGAATTCTACCGTTACCGGCACTATATCGGGCATAGTCGTAGTATACGTATTCCCCGAACCGCTTACTGAATCTGAAAGACCTTTCGAATAATCGCCGAGTTTCAAATCTGATGATGCAACATACGCCATTTTCCCGTTCTCGTTTACCCAAGCATCATCTATCGTTGTCGGGAAACCACCATCAGCAGTTGCCAAAACTTCGTCAACCGTTGAAAAGGAAGCGGTTTCGGTATAGTAAACGGTTATGTTATTAAATTGGCTACTTGCCGTTCCTCCGGAAAAAGCAAAAGTACTTGCGTTAATATCGTCGATATGAATAGTTGTTCCATTTTCAACCTCACCTGTTTCACGTTTGGTTCCTACGGTAACCGCAACTTCGCCGTAATCCGCACCCGCCCAAGAGACAATGGCTTCGATTCTCGTAATCGTTACGTTACTTCCGTTCTTTGCACTGATGGTTAAGGAATAGGCACCACCACCGCCCATCCAGCCGTCTTCATCGTAGTATGTCGTAGTTAACTCAAAATTAGTACCACTTACCGGTGCCTCTCCGACAAACAAAAATGTTTCGCTTAATTCCGTCGTCGCAAACGCATTGTTCGGTTTACTTAACCCGACAAAGCCAAGCGTTAAGCAAAGTACCATAAGTGTGCATAATAACGCACTCCATACTGTCTTTTTTGTTTTTAACATTGGATTTATCCCTCCAAAATTATTTTCGTTTTACATAAAAAAACGACAATAGGCTCTACCGTAAGCCATTGTCGCTAAACACAATTTATCGATTTTTCCGTATGCAAAAATGGCGGTATATATACCGTCTGTTCACTTAAATACTTTACGTGTTCGGCTTTTCCCATAGGACAATTTTGCATATCGTACTCCATTTTTACTAATTATATATTATTTTACCAAAAATTACAAGTATTTTCCAAAAACTCTTTAAATTAGTTTTAATATATGAAATCCTTCGGTTTTTTAGTAACCTTTCCCAAAATAAAAATCTTGACGAAACTTGTCGAATAAGATATTATGGGTTATATTATATGATAAACGAAATTTTAAATTGCAGTTGCAAAAAAATGCACGTTTGTTCAACTGAAAACGTGTTCATAGAGCGAAACGTTATTAAAAGAATTTTACCGAACACAAAAGAATATCGGAAAATCCTTATCCTTGCCGACGATTTTGCCGACGGCGGTGGAGATAGCCATATACGTATTTACGGAATTGATTACGTTGAAATTACCGATTACCGTGATACCCCGAAAAAACTCGAATTTTTATTAAAATAAAAAAATACCGACGACTATCGGTATTTTTTTGTTAGTGAAAGGAGCCACCTTTACGGGTGGCTTATTTTAGTTAAATATTTTGATTAAATAGAATAAACGGGACTGTTTTCTTCCAAAAAAGACGTTAAATCGTTAAACGTTTGAAAAGACGAAAGTGCGCTGTCCGGAATTTTTACCTCAAATTCGTCTTCAATCGAACCGAGAAGGGAAATAAGCCCGAAAGAATCAAGCCCGATATCCCCTACCAAACTCATATCGCTGTCAATATTGTCAGCGGAAACGCCGACGTATTCGCTTATTATGTCTTTTAATTTATCCATTACTTTTCTCCTTGAATTATATATAAAGTCCGCCCGTTTTTTTGTGTCTGTCTATAGCGGGTTTTCTGATAATTTTTTTCGTTGCGTTTTTATCGAATTCCGTATCCGTTATTTCAACGTAAGAAACTCGCTTATAAACGCCGAGTTTTGCGTTTAGCGCCCTAAAATCTTTTGTTATTTGTTCGTTACTTACTTCGCCGTATTCACTGTCAAGATAAACAAGTGCACAAATCTCGCCGGTTACTTCATCTTTGACTTTAACGTCGCCTTCAAAAATAACGACTTCCTTTACGTACTTTATGTTATTGACGATTTCTGTTTCAAGTTCTTCGGGATAAACGTTTTTGCCGTTAGAAAGCACGATAAGATTTTTCTTCCTTCCCGATAAAAACATTCTGCCTTCTTCGTCCATACGGATAAGGTCGCCCGTGTGAAAAAATCCGTCCTTATCGAAAACGAGTGCCGTGCCTTCGTCGTCTTTATAATACCCTTTTGAAACGCTTTTCCCCTTAACGCACATTTCGCCGATACCGTTTTCGTCAGGCTCAAAAACCTTTACTTCAAGGTTAGGGGCAGGCTTTCCGATTGAATAAACTTCCTTTACCGTGTCCGTATTCATGGAAACGAGCGGACCGCATTCTGTTATGCCGAATCCGTTTATTATAAAGATTCCGATATCACGAAGCCCCTTTACGACTTCGGGATTAAGCGGTGCGCCCCCGCATACGATTTGCTTTAAGTTTCCGCCGAACGGAACGTAAAGGTCCTTAAATAATTTATGCGTAATATCCTTACCGAACTTTCTTGCAATAGCGCAAATCTTGATACCCTTTTTCAAAAGTTTTTCTTTGCCTTGTTTTTTTGCCTGTTGCCAAATGGTCTTATAAAAAGCGTTGGCAATCATAGGAACGATAGTGATAACGTAAGGCTTAAATATCTTGATGTTTTTCATCATATCACGCATATTGCCGTTTATGTATGTGAGTCTGCCTGCTGCAATTCTCGGCATAATGTGTGTGTTTATTTCCGTTGCGTGGTGCATAGGAAGTATTGACATCGAAGTATTGTTTTCGTTTTCGGCTTTTATCGAGTCAAGACAGTTGATAATGTTTGCCGATAGGTTACTTTGCGTAAGACAAACGCCCTTGTTTGCACCCGTCGTACCCGAAGTAAACAAAATTTCAACCGTCTTATTAAGGTCGAGTTCTTTTCCCCTGTACTTCCCTGCGTTTTCCTTTTGTCTGCCGAGTGCCATTACCTCGTCAAGCGAAGTATAACCCTCAACTTTTTTGTCGATTGTAATTATGCTTTCAAGCGATTTTGCTTTGCTCTTAATTTTTTCGACTTTTTTAACAAGCGTGTACGAGCAAACGACCACGTTTGCGTCACAACGGTTAAGTAGCGTGGTTAACAGTTCTTCGGAAGCGTCCTTATCGATAGGCGTTACAACACCGACACCGCCCGCAACCGCAACGTCGGTAATCAAATACCTGTACGAGTTGTCAGCCAAAATCGATATATGCTTATCCTCGTAATTGAGCGCCAAAAACCCGTCGCCGATTGCTTCAACGTCATTAAGAACTTGCTTTGCCGTATGATAAACAACGTTGTCTTTTTCGTCGAGTTCGGCAAGAATTTTTGTGTCGGGAAGAATTTTCGCAACCCTTTCGAAAACTTGCTTGGTCGAAACGTAATCGCCTTCGGCAAGCAATGAAGTTTTTAAGTTTTCTCTCTCTGATTGATACTTTAACATATGTTTTATTTTATTTTTATTTCCGAAATAAGTTTTTGATTATTATCTATAATTTGGTCAACGATTCCCATAAAGTTATTGTGGAATACCTTTACGTGTTCTTCGTTCGTAAGCTTTATTTGTGCGTCGTAAACAAACTTTAACGTGTTGGACGTCATATCGAATAAACAAGCAAAATAACAAGGTAACGCAAACTTACCGTTATTATACATTTGAACTTCGATACCGTCCATCTTCGGCATAGGTACGAAGGAAAAAGACATTGCGTAATACGTCTTGATTTGCGAACTGTGCCAAACTTTATGAGTTATCGACTGAAATTCAAAGTCCGAAAAACCAAGATGACGGTAATAAGTGTTTTGGTTGGTCATAAAAGTCTTAAAGTTTTCTTCAACCGTTTTATCCCAGTCGAAATGTACGTAACAACCAAGACTTTGAACCTTCGTTCCCGCACAGTTTCTTTCCGCTGCCGTCGGACGACAGTTACAGAGTTCAAGCTGTAAAATGTTTTCCGTATTGTTATTCATCCTTGCCTGACAAAGCGAAGAAGCGAAGAACAAAAGGTTTGCGGGAGAAATCTTATTTTCTTTACAGTACGACATAATCTTATCACAAAAAGCCGAATCGGTTTCGTGCATATATGCTTTCGTTTTGTTGTTGCAAATCAAAAACATTTTCATCGAACGTGTTTTATAGTATTTTTTTGCAATATCCGTCGTAAGTCCGTGAATACCTGCGTAATAAGGTTCGGGTTTATCGAGATATAACGTACTGAAGTATTCTCTGTTTTTCTTATCAAACTCTTTATCGTTTTTCTTTATCAAGTCTTTTTTAACGATTTCTTCGAATTTCCCCGGCATCGGCGGAAGTTCTTTTCCGTCTTTCATTGCGTTATAAACGCCGTGCAAATCATTATATAAGAAAACAAGCCCGTAAGTGTCCAAAATATAGTGGCAAAGTTTAACAAAAACCATTTGCTTACGGTCAAAAGTATTGATTATCTTAAATTCGATAACAACGCCCTTCTTATAAGCAATAGGCTTTTTCTTTTCGTTTTCCAAAAAAGCGTTCTGTTCTTCTTCGGTCTTAAAGGTCAAAACGGGAATCTCGCCCGCAGTTGCATTTTCATCAAAGTACTGCATAAGCTTTCTGCCCTTTTTAACAAAACGTAATTGTAAACAATCGTTTCTTTTAACGACTTCGTTAATTGCCTTTTTCATAACTTTTACGTCTATTCCGTTTGTAAACGTTGCCGATGATAATATATTGATAATACGCTTGTCAAGCGAAAAAAGTGTCTGCATCTTAACGACTTCTTGCGATGGCGTCAAATCATAATATTTTATTTCTTCCATTGTTTCGGTTCTCCCAAAATATTTATCTGTGATAAATAGTAATACAATCAAAATATAAAATCAACCCATTTTTCGTCATTTTTTTCTCAACTTCGACTCCCGCTATAAGAGAGAAAAATCGAATTCTCGCAAAACGAGAATCAATATTCGCTTTTTAGTAGAAAATCGAAAAGTTGCTACGCTTTATAAGTACGTACACTGAAATTAAAACACGTTTTATAAAATAAACCGCACTTCGGTTTAATTATGGTTGATTTATAAAAATAAAAGTGATATTATAATTTTTATCAGAGAATACACGTCAAAGGATAAAATATGGAAAATAATACGTTAAATTTCAAAACGGGATTAAAAGACGGATTGCCGATAGGACTCGGTTACTTTCCCGTTTCTTTTGCTTTCGGCGTACAAGCAAGTCTTCTTTTGGTTCCACCGCTTATTACGCTATTGATATCTATGACGAATTTGACTTCGGCAGGTCAACTTGCAGGGCTTGACATCGTAGCGTCGCTCGGCTCGGTTTTGGAAGCAATTATTATTCAACTCGTAATAAATTCAAGATATTTTTTAATGAGTTTGACGTTGACGCAAAAAATCGACAAATCGTTTACTTTCCCGAAAAGATTGTTTTTCGGTGGATTTATTACGGACGAAATTTTTGCCGTTGCTTCGTCGAAAAAAGGACTTATAAATACAAAATATTTCTCGGGACTTATCGTGTTTCCGTATATACTTTGGGCTGTCGGAACGATAGTCGGTGCGGTTGCAGGCAACGTTTTGCCGACGTCCGTTGTATCCGCACTCGGCATAGCTCTTTACGCTATGTTTATTGCCATAATTTGTCCGCCTTCGCTTAAAAGTAAAGGGGTGCTTTTGTGCGTAACGCTATCTGCGGGAATTTCGTGTGCTATTTACTTTATCCCTGTATTCAAGTTTATCACGAGCGGTTTTGCAGTTATAATAAGCGCACTTTTATCGTCGCTTATTCTTGCCCTGCTTTTCCCCGTAAAGGAGGAAGAAGATGCCTGAAGATATTTTGAAAATGATACTTTTGGTTCTCGTTATGGCACTCGTAACGTACGTTATAAGAGTTATCCCGATTGCCTTCGTAACTAAAAAAATAAAATCAAGATACGTTAAAAGCGTACTTTTCTATATACCGTACGCCGTTCTTTCGGCAATGACGTTTCCTTTTATTTTTTATTCCACGGGCAATTTTTATACTGCGCTTATCGGCACGGTCGTTGCTGTCGTTGCGTCTATATGTAAGCAATCTCTTATCGTTGTTGCCATGCTCAGTTGTGCATTTGTTTTCGGTTTCGGATTTTTGTTTTGATTTATAATTTCTTATTTGCGTTTAATAGAAAAACAGCACCCAAAACGTGCTGTTTTTTTTACGTTTTTTTAAGTAATCTATTGACTAAAAGACATATTTTTTATATAATAGAACAAGTCGCATTTTATTATAGTAAAAATATAAGTTGTTATACATATAGGAGAACGTTATGGAAAAGGCAAAAAAAAGAAACGGCTTTGCAAGCGGACTTGGGTTTATTCTCGCTGCGGCAGGCTCGGCAATAGGACTCGGGAACCTTTGGAGCTTCCCTTATAAAACAAGTGCAAACGGCGGTGCCGCATTTGTTTTGGTTTACGTCATATCGGTTATTATAATCGGTTCAATCGTTATGATTGCCGAAATTTATCTCGGTAAGCGGGCACAGGCAAACCCTATCTCCGCTTACAAAAAGACGAATAAGTACGTCGGCTGGTTGGGGCTTTTTGCCATTATTATTCCGTTTATCATTACTTGTTATTACGCAGTACTCGGCGGATACACGATTAAATACGCAATGAATTCTTTTGCCGGTAACGCAGGCAATACGGCAAACTTCGGCGGTAACGTCGGCGAAGTTATTCTTTACACCGCAATATTCGTAGTTATGGCACTCGTAGTTATTATGGGCGGAGTTAAGGGCGGAATCGAAAAAGCAAGTAAGGTTTTAATGCCTGCCCTCTTTATTTTACTTGTCGCCATAGTTATTTATTGTTTAACTCTCGGCGAAGGCGTATCGGAAGGACTTGCATTTTATCTTAAACCCGATTTTGCACAACTCGGTTTTAAGGGCGTTCTTGCCGCTATGAGTCAAGCCTTCTATTCTCTCTCGCTCGGTATGGGCATTATGGTTTCATACGGTTCTTATACGGGAACAGACATCAAAGTCGGAAAATCGGTAATTATGATTTGCTTATTCGACACGTTGGTGGCTCTTCTTGCAGGGCTTGCGATTTTCCCTTCGCTTTATCACTATAAGGCAGTTACGGGCGAAACGATCAGAACGAGCGGATTACTTTTAATGTTTGAAACGCTTCCTTACGTGTTTGAAAATCTCGGCGCAATCGGACAAATTATTTCCTTCTTCTTCTTCGGCATGGTAATGATTGCCGCACTCACGTCGGTTATTTCTCTTATGGAAGTCGTTACGCAATTCGTTATTCAAAAGTTCAAGGTAAACAGAAAGAGGGCAATTTTAATCGTTGCAATAATCTGTTTCGTTGCGTCTATTCCTATCGGCATTTCACTCGGCGAACTTATTAAATCCACTTATCTTGACAATTATGCGCAATCAATGACAATTTGCGGTCAAGACTGGCTTGACTTCTTCGATATCGTTACCAACACCGTTTTGATGCCTGTTTGTGCACTCGGTTCTTGTATCGCAATCGGTTGGCTGACCGACAAGAGAAAAGGGAAAGACAAATTTAACCCTTTACTTTTATCCGTTGATTTAATAAACGACGGATTAAATCTCGGCATTTTCCAAAAGGTTTTTGCCGTTATGATAAAATACGTTACCCCGATTTTAATTATAGTGGTTGAATTCTTCGGCGTAAGGGACGTTTTATTCCCGACGGATAGCGTAACGGGATTAAGAGTTTTTGACGTAAACGGGCTCGGCATCGTCCTAACGGCTGTCGGTTTACTTATCGCTTCAATCGTCGTTTATATGATATTCTTTAAGAACACGGATACAGGTTGCAACGCCGACGAACTTGATTTGGAAAAGAAACCGGTTGCAGAATAATTTTTAAAATTAAAAAGGCTGATAGAAAATTCTATCAGCCTTTTTTTTGTTAAAATTATTTGATTTTTTCGAGTTCGTTTATTTCTTTTCGCCAAATTTCTCTTTCTTCTTTTATCGGCATATATTCGCTTTCCGCCATTACGCCCTCGGCATATTTGATTGCCTCGTAATCGGTTAGAGTAAGTTTTCTTTTAAGCAAGGCGATTTTCCTTTTTGCCATTAAAACATCTTCGCTTAACCCGGGCAAAAATTTAGGAACGAGTGTTACTTCGATATAATCTTCTTCTTGCTTGTATTCTTTTTCTCTATTATCGGTATAAGGATTTCCGTCGGCGTCAACGAGTTCAACCGATTCAACGACGGTTTTGACTGTCACTCTCTTTTTCCCCGTTTCCTTTTCTACGTAAAGATAGTCGTATTTTTTAGGAAGCTTTTCTACCTCCCCGATTTTACAATCTTTCGAAACAGAAAGAGGTTTTTTCTTTGTCGCCGTGATAACTCTTTTATCGATTCCGTAAGTAATATAATACATATTCTCCTCCTTAAATTAAACTAAATCCGAAAATGCGGTAACGACGTCGGCACCGATAGTGGCACCCATTGTAATAATTTTATACGTGTTGTCGATTCCGCCGTTTACATTAGCCGTTAAAACTATATACGCACCCGTACCGTAAGCATACCCGCCGTATAAAATATCTTTACCGCTATAATCACCGTCGATATCGATTCCGGCAACGTTCCTGACGTCTATTACGTTGTTATTACATAAATCGGAAATAAAAGCAACTCCGTCTTCGTATGCAACTGCATTTTTTGATAAAACCGACATCGTCGTCGAATACGAATTTTGTTCAATCGGCTCAAAAAAACTTATTGTAAACGTATGTTTATATAATGTCGTTCTGCCTGCACCTAAAACGTCGCACGCTTTTGCCTTTTCAGATAGGGTTAAACTCATTCTGTTATCGTCGGTAAGCGCAGCCTTTACGATAGGATTTATATCTTTTGGCATTAAGGCAAGTAAATCGTTACTTCTTATAGATATCTTTGTTTGCCTTTGAGAATCCGCAGGATTCCACAACTGAATATTGCCATTACCGTTTGGAATTTTCAAACCGCATTGAAAATCTCTGTTGAGCCAAACAAGCCCCGGTCTACAACCGTCAACACCCATACCGCTTATAAATTGTGCGACCGGTATTTCAACGTTGCCGTTTTCATCTGTCGTTAAAGTCGTAGAGCTTGTTATCGCCCCACCGCCCTTCGGTACGGAAATACTTTTAATACCGCCGGCAGAAATGTTTTTGGTAGTACCGCCGATAGTAAGCGACGTCCAGTTACTTCCGTCGTTTACACCCGAAACGGCTGTTCCCGTAGGCACGGTAATGTTCCCCGAACCGAGCAAACTTTCGCCGTTTACTGTTTTAATGTTCGTTCCGCTGATAAGTGTGTCTTGCTTATTTAGGCTAACGGATACGAGTTTACCGTTTTCGGCGTCATAGCTTAAAAGTTCGCCGTCAACAAGGTCTTCGCCAAGCGTTGCAACACTCTCCCCGTCAACCGATAAACTTCCGCTTGCCGAAATGTTCTCGGCGGAAATATCACCCGTAACCGATAAATCTCCACCGATGGTAGCGTCGTCAGTTGTTATGCTTCCGCTTGCCGTAATATTGTCGGCGGAAATATCACCCGTAACCGATAAATCTCCACCGACGGTGGCGTCGGCATTTACCGACAAGTTAGAATCAAAAGTCGCTTCTCCCGAAAAAACCGAATCGCCTTCTGCGTTTAACGTGCCGTTTACATCTAAATCGTTATCGATAATAACGTCGCCTGTATTTAATACCGAAAAGGCGTTATTCTTGTTCGCTTGGTCAGTTCCGTTGCCCACTATAAACAACGCATCGTCATCTGTATCATTGTTCATACCAACAACCGTTTGGTTTTTAGCCGAAGCAACCGTATTTTCGCCACAAGCGAGCGTATTGTCTGCGTCTGCCGTTGTGCTTTCGCCCAAAGCAACGGACAAAACGCCGTTTGCCGTGGAACCATGGGTAACGTCATCGTCGTCAACGTAATTTTGCATTACGCTTCCTTCCCCCGTTCCCGAAGCGATATTCGTCGTTGAAACTAAATTCAATTCGTTACGTAAATTCGCCGTAACCGTTCCAAGCCTTGAAACAAGCGTGATTAAATCGTCGTACGAATCCGACTCGTCAGGCGTCGTTGCCGACAACCCTTCTTCTACCGTAAATTTTGAAATCGGAGTTGCGATTTTGTTGCCGTTACTATCGGTAATAAAGAATTGAACGCTCACTTCACCCGCATTTGCAATGACCGTGCCGGGGATATCCATTGAATAAATAGCACAAGGAAGTCCCACGCTATCGGTTACCGATAAATTCGTATAATCGTCGATAGGCGTCAACGTGTGAGTATTCGACTGCGTTCCGTTTGCAAGTAAAAAGGAAACGCTTACAACGTTTCCTTCATTAATAGGGCAAACAAAAAATATTTTTTTACTTGAGATTGAACCGCTGACAATTTGCTCGGGAACAAATCCCAACGGCTCACCCCTTTCATTAAAATGAAAAATCATTTGTTTTTCTCCTTTTTTTTAGGAGATTTTAATGCTACAAAAAAATTTTTCAAGTATATAATGACATGTTTTGTTTGATATTTATTTTTAATTGAGAACCAACTTATCGTTATTGACAACGTCACTTGCGGAATTTCCGAATTTTTCCAAAAGTGTTTTTACCGTAAGATTTTTCTTTTCCTCGCCTTTAACGTCATAGATAACCCTGCCGTTTGATAACATAATAAGCCTGTTACCGTAAGCAATGGCGTCTGCCATGTTGTGCGTAATCATAAGCGTCGTAAGATGATTGTCTTCTACGATTTTTTTAGTGATTGAAAGCACTATCGAAGAAGTCTTTGGGTCAAGTGCCGCAGTATGCTCGTCTAAAAGCAAAAGATTAGGGTTTTTTAGCGTCGCCATCAAAAGTGTAAGTGCTTGACGTTGACCGCCTGATAAAAGTTTTACCTTTTGCGTCATTCTGTCTTCAAGCCCAAGTCCCACTTGAGATAAAAGTTCACGGAAATATTCCCTCTCGCTGTTTTTAATACCCCAACCGAGTCCTCTTTTTTTGCCACGACGAAGAGCAAGCGCAAGGTTTTCTTCAATCTGCATATTCGAAGCCGTACCCAACATAGGGTCTTGGAAAACCCTACCGAAATATTTTGCACGCTTATACTCGGGCATCTTCGTTATATCGAATCCGTCAATGGAAACCGTACCAACGTCGGGCAACATTGCGCCCGAAATAATATTCATAAGCGTAGATTTCCCCGCACCGTTTCCGCCGATTACCGTAACGAAATCGCCGTCGTTAAGCGTTAAATTAAGATTATCGAGTGCGACTTTTTCGTTTATCGTTCCGGCATTAAAAATTTTTACAACGTTTTTAACTTCAAGCATTTTTAGAATCTCCTTTAACGTTCGGTTTGTTAAAATACTTTTTTTGCCAGTAAGGAACGGCAAGGAAAATCGCAACGACGATTGCCGAAAGCATTTTAAGAAGGTCGGTATCGAATCCCAAAGCAATAACGATTTGATATACGATAAAATAAATTATTCCGCCTACGGCAGCCGACGTAAGCTTAACGGCAAAGTTTTTCAGTTTACCCATAATCGACGTGCCGATAATGATTGCGGCAAGACCGATTACGATTGCGCCCCTGCCCATATTTATATCGGCAAAGCCTTGATACTGAGCTAAAAGCGCACCGGAGAGAGCAATAATTCCGTTCGAAAGCATAAGTGCGATAATTTTATCAACGTTAGTATTAATTCCCTGCGCACGTGCCATCTTTTCGTTACAACCCGTCGCACGAATCGAACTGCCTTTTTCCGTTCCGAAAAACCAGTAAAGGCCACCGACAATCAAAGCAGTTGCAATTACCAAAACCAGAATCGCCATAGGGATATCAAGTTGAGTTATAATAACCTTAAACGTTCTCGAACTTAAAGCAAGGTTTGCCTGTCCCATAATTTTAAGGTTAATCGACCACAACATAAGTTGAGTTAAAATTCCCGATAAAATAGGCGGTATTCCCATTACCGTGTGGAATATTCCCGTAATAAGTCCCGCAATAAGTCCTGCGATAAACGAAACCAAAATTGCAAACCAAACGCTGACGCCGTTGATGACCAAAATAGCGCAAACGGCGGCACCTGTACAAAGCGTACCGTCAACCGTAAGGTCGGCGAAGTCTAAAATCTTGTAAGTAATATAAAGTCCTATTGCCATTATGCCCCAAATAAGTCCTTGAGCAATAGCACCGGGCAAAGCGTTTATAATATTCATAAAATCTCCATTTTTTAGTCAGCGTCGATATCAATGTATCCTTGACCTGTCGGAATTACGATTCCGAGAGCGTTACAGCGAATCGACGAATATTTTTTAACAGGGTTAGCGTCGTAACCGATTTCCATTTCCCTGACGTCAACTTTTCCAAGTAAAATTTGAGCGGCCATTTCTCCCGTCTTTCTACCTATTCCGTCGTAACTGATTGAAAGCGTTGCAAATCCGCAACCTTCCAAAATACCTTCTTCACCGGCAAATGCAGGCTTATTTTTTTCCGAACAAATATTACCGATTATTGCCTTGTTTGATGCAACTTGGTTATCGGTCGGAAGATAAATGCAATCACATGCGTTAACTGCGTTTGTTGCAACGGAGGCAATATCATTACTATCGCTGAAAGTATAAACGTTGACGGTTTTACCTTTATCTAAAAGATATGCCTTAACAACGTCCGATTGATATTTTGAGTTTGCTTCAGATGAGCAGTACAAAATACCGAAAGTGTTAGCAGAAGGAACAAGGTCCAACATCATTTGCGCTTGTGTATCAAGTGGTGCAAGGTCGGAAGTTCCGGAAACGTTGTTTCCTACGACACCGGTAAAGTTTTTGATGCCGAGAGCAACGCCGTATTCTGTGATTGAAGTACCGAGAACAGGTATCGATGCGGTTGCGTTGTAAGCCGCTTGAAGTGCAGGCGTGGCGTTTGCCATAATCAAATCGACGTCGTTTGCAACGAAATTATTTATAATCGTCGTGCAAACCGTTGAATCCCCCGAAGCATTTTGTTCGTCGAAAACAACAGTCCTGCCTTCTTTTGCAAGTTCTGCCGTAAGAGCCGACCTAAACCCTGCGGTTGCAGCGTCTAATGCTTGGTGCTGAACGAGTTGACAAATACCGACGTGGTATTCGAGTTTATCGGGATCGACTTTAATTTTCGCACCACACCCTGCTGTGGTTAAACCGATTGAGAGCGCAAGCGTTGTCGCAAGCGCGGTAGTAAAGACTTTCTTTAACGTTTTGTTCATAGTTGTTCTCCTTTAATAAAAAGTAAAAATAAAAAATGACTTGTGCTATGACAAGTCATGTTTTCCAAATAAATGAATAACAAAAATTATCATAGCGATTTTTCACCATAATCAATATAATAGTAATAATAAAATTTTTCATTGATAATCTTTGCCATTTTTAACACCTAATATAATAAAAAAGGATTTACCTACTACGATAAATCCTTAACTTTTTGAAACAGAAAAAATATCGTAGTTACTATTTAACTAAGACTCCAATATAATAGTAGTAAAACGATTTTTTCATTATTTTAATCTCCCTAACAGAAATTATGTTTTTATAATAAACCTTTTTTTTATATTTGTCAACGGATTTTTATTAAATTTTTTGCTTACCTTATTAACTTTTTGTCAAGGAAGGAAAGAAGCATCTTAAACGGAATTGATAATAAAATGGTTGCAACAACGGAAATACCCGCATAAAGACATAAATATTGATTTACACTTAAAGCGGTCAAAACAGTAAAGACAATGTTTTGCAACACGTATGCTTCGAACACGTGATTGCCCAAAAACAAAAGCACTTTGTTTTTAACCGTAAACATCGAGGTAAAGGAAACCACGGCAATTACACCTGATATCATTTTAATTTCATAAATAATGAAATCAAAACCCAAAACATCAACTGCACCGCTTAATTTACCTACAAATAAAAACAAACAAGTACTTACTATAAATAAAACGATTTTTTTATACAATTTATTAAATAAAATTTTATTTATTTTATCAAAATAAACGGCATAAAGCGCCCCGATAGGAAAAAGAATAATCGTATTAAAATTGTGGTAGGCTCTTTTTAGGAAATATTCAACGATAATCGTTAAAACCGTAAGACCGAGTAAAAGCCATGCACCCACCTTTTTATTCTTTATCAAACCGAAAGAAATAAAACAAAATAAATATAATATAAGCGAAGCAAAGATATACCAGTTAGAAAAAGAAGTAAATCTTATCAAAACGTCTACTAACTCGATGCTTTCACCTACTATTAGTTCAACAATTAACCCGATTATAACGTAAATGGCATAATGATACCAAACCTTAAACATTCTCTTTTTAGGGAAAGACTTAACGTAATTATCTTTACTTAAAACACTTTTCATTATTCCGTATCCCGAATAAAACAATATCGGTGCAACAACAAATTGTCCCAAAAAAGATCTTATCGTATTGTAAAATGTGTCAATAAACAAATCGGAAGAAGTACATCTTTGATAAGCATGACCTAAAACAATAAGAATAACGAAAATACCGTTTATGGCGGTCGTTTGGTCCTTTTCCATAAATTCGCCAAGCGACGTATCCGCCGGTCTGACTTTAATTTTTATCAAACAAATAATAAATAATGCTAAAAGAAAAAATATCATAATACCCTCACTTATTTTCTTATTTTATCATATTTATTAAATTTTGTAAACTTTTTCTTATTTGATATTTATTTCGCAAACGGACAAGCGTCAAGGGCTAGC
>JAZRVM010000027.1:0-51101 GCA_045599205.1 Christensenellaceae bacterium
ATACACGAATAGTCAAGACTTTGTAGAATTAGGGCAAGTAAAAGGTGACAAGGGCGACGACGGTGCACAAGGTGAGAAAGGTGACAAGGGCGACGACGGCGTAGGTATTGCCGATATGAAAATAGAAAACGGCAAACTTTATGCTAAATATACTAATAGTCAAGACTTTGTAGAATTAGGGCAAGTAAAAGGTGCTGACGGCGAAAACGGGCTTAACGGAAAAGACGGACTTGACGGTAATACTTTTACAATAGAAATATCTGTTGACGGTTACTGGGTAATCGGTGGTAATAAAACCAACGTTAAGGCGCAAGGAACTGACGGCAATGACGGCGAAAACGGACAAGACGGAGTTACGCCTACTATTTCAATTTCCGAAGACGGCTATTGGATTATAAATAACCAAAAAACTTCCGTAAAAGCAGTTGGTATTGACGGAAAAGATGGTACTGATGGTATTAACGGAAAAGACGGTCAAGACGGCGTAGGAATTGCCGATATGAAAATTGAAAACGGCAAATTGTACGTTAAATACACGAATAGTCAAGACTTTGTAGAATTAGGGCAAGTAAAAGGTGCTGACGGTAAAGACGGGCTTAACGGAAAAGACGGTACTGACGGTAAAGACGGGCTTAACGGAAAAGACGGGAGCGATGCAAAACAAGTTAAAAGTGCTGAAATTGACATTGACGGCAATTTAATAATAACGTATAAAGACGACACGGCTGAAAATCTCGGTAAAATAAAAGACAACAGCAAATGCGAACACGAATACAGTAATTATATAATAACTGAAATCGGCGAAATAGGTTATAGAAAAGAATACTATTGTAAAAACTGCCACGAAGAAAAGAGTGAACTGTATGTATATACATTAGGCATAGAATATGCTTTATCGGAAGACGGCGAAAGTGCATACGTTAAATCAATCGGCACAGCAACTGACAAAGAAATTGTTTTAAGAAATACATATCAAGGAAAACCAGTAATAGAAATAAGTGATAGTGCTTTTGAGAATAATAATATTGAAAACATCATAATACCCGATAGTATATTGAGTATAAAAAGTCATGCTTTTGCTGGCTGTTCTTCATTAAAAAGCATTTCGCTTGGGAAAGGTATTAAGAATATTGATAATGATTACACTACTTTTTCTTGTTTAAATTTAGATACTGTTAAATATAATGGAACTATTGACGAATGGTGTAAAATCAAAGGATTGCGTGGATTAACGCATAATAATATAAAAAACTTGTATTTTAACAACAAATTGATAGAAGAAGAAATATCTATACTTGAAACAGATATTATAGAAAGTGATGCCTTTATGAACTTAAAATCTCTTAAAAGAGTAAATATAGGTCAAAATGTAAAATCAATAGGATATAATTTTTTTAATTGTGATACTTTGAAAATTGTAAATTATTTGGGTACGATAGATGAGTGGTGTGAAATTGGATATGATGGTCGTGATTTTAACGGAGCATTGAATTATTCTAAATGGTTAAGTTATTCTATGGGAGAAGCACCACAAGTGGATTTATATATAAATAACAGTTTAGTTACAGAAGTTAATATTACTTCTGCAACAAAAATATCGGCACATGCGTTTATGGGCTGTAAGAAAATAACAAAAGTAACTATAGGTAACAATGTGAAAAATATAGGACAATACGCATTTACTGATACTTCAATAGAAAGTATAATAATACCTGATAATGTAACGTATATAAGTGGTAGTGCGTTCTTTAATTGCACTTTGTTGCAAAGCGTAACGCTTCCTAAAAATATAGAAAGCATAGAAGGAAGTACTTTTTATTATTGTTCTAAATTACAAAGTATAATTATACCTGATGGAGTAAAGAAAATAGGAATGTCTGCATTCTATGGTTGCAGTGAACTTACTGATGTAGTAATACCGGATGGTGTAACAATTATTGAAAGTGATGCTTTTTCATTTTGTACAAAACTTGCAAATATAACAATACCAAATAGTGTAAAGAGAATAGGCGGTGGTGCTTTTCGCGGTGGTTATATTTGTGTAGAAAATATATATTATGATGGAACGATATTAGATTGGAGTAATATAGAAAAAGGCGAAGATTGGGCAGGATATAGAAAAATAATTATACATTGTTTAGATGGCAATATAACGGTTAATGATTTATAGTTTTGTTAAGATAAATAGAATATAAAAACAAAAGGAGAAAAATTATGAAAATTTTTCAAGAAAAAGCAAATGCAGAAGTAATGAAAGAATGTGAAGGGTTTATTCAAAAACATTCAACAACAACTGGCGATTATTATACATTTAGAGAGTCGCTTGCGTTATATTTAAAACTTGCACAAACACTTATTGATTCGCAAAAAGATTTTGATAATGCGATAAGACAAGAAACCGATAAAATAATCAAAATGGAAGAAGGCATAGAGAAAGAACGCAATATTATTATATTTAATCAGTCTAATTATTCATTAAGATTAGACCAAGACGCACACAAGGTTTTAGAAGAGTTGGAGAAAATACAAAGGAACAATTGCAAAAAGTCGTTGTAATATATGCAATTGTTAAAACAATGATACAAGTTTTATAATGTGCCACCTTTAAACTTGACCTATCAAAATGACACATTATATTAACCGACACAAACAAAAGACTGACACAAAAAGTGCCGGTCTTTTGTTTTGAATAGTCAATAACAGATCGGACTTGAATTAGGAGAAAATTGCGAGAGCAATTTGTCCAAAGTTTTTTCATAATTCGACAAAATGTCGCATAGATTGTGTTAAGGGGGACAAAAATATGCGACGTGATATTATCGACAGGGTTATTGACGAAGGGTATTATATAGTAAACAACAATGCGACGGTAAGAAGTGCAGGCAAGTATTTTCATTTAGGGAAAAGCACTATTCATAAAGATATGACGGAAAGGCTTAAAAGGGTTGACAGAGAACTTTACCAAAAAGTTAAAAAAGTGTTAGATATTAACCTTAAAGAACGGCATATTCGTGGCGGAGAAGCGACAAGACAAAAATACTTATTAATTAAAAGAAAACTTTGTTGACAAAACTTAAATAATATTGTAAAATAAAATTATAAAAAATACCTAAACTAAAAGGTGCGCCTGATAGTGAAGGGCTTAAAACGGAATTAGCAAGGCTATGCCTTGATAAATCGTGTTCCTCCCTTTGCCTTATTTGGCGGAGGGAGTTTCTTTTTCCCCTGATAGTAAAGGAGATTTTATGAAAAAATTTTTAAGTATTGTTTTTGTGGTTTTATTTTTTTCTATCGCTTCGGTTTTTTTCGGTTGCAATGGAAAAAGCGTTAAGATAAAGTATTATTCTTCGGGTGCTGAAGTTTTACCGCTTTTACGCCAAGGGGTGCTTGATTACGCCGTTTTGCCCGAACCTGCCGCAACGCAAATTTCAAATATTTCGTCGGACACTTTTTATAGGCTTGACCTTCAAAGCGAGTACGACGCCGATATTAAAAGTTACCCGCAAGCCGTGGTTATGGTTAAAAACAGTTTACTTAACTCTTATGGCGAAGTCGTTGACTTTTTACGTGATAACGTTGATGCAAGCGTAGAGTGGGTAAAGAACAATATTGATAAAGGAATAGGCGCAATTAACGGTAAACTCGGTAGCGGAATCACGCCGACCTTTAATTCGTCGAATTTAACCCCCGATATTATAACACGCTCTAACGTGTATTTTGAAAGTGCCGTTAACTCTAAAACTTCGGTTAAGAACTATATCGACGACATAATCTCCGTCGGCGACGGAATAAGTGCGCCTGCGGTTAGCGTTACCGACGAGTTTTTTTACGACGGAGAAAATGACGGACAAGCGTCTTTTATTAAAGAGAGTATAGATTTATACTGTCCCGACGGTGCGCCTTCGCTTGCTATCGCAAAAATGATTTACGATAATTCCGATTTGGATAGCGGACTACCTGTTAATTACCACGTCGTTTCTTCAAACGATATAGGTTCGAAAATGGCAACGGGCGCAGGGGATATCGTTATTTTACCTATAAACGCCGGCACGAAACTTTACGATAAGACGACAGACCCTTATAAGCTGGTAGGCGTCGTTACGCACGGCAATCTTTATTTAATAAGCAGACACGAAAGCACGGTTTTGTCGCTTGACGGAAAAACCGTCGGGGTTATAGGACAAGGGCTTGTACCCGACCTCACTTTTAAGTGTATTTTAAGAAAAAACAATCTTTCGTTCGAAGTAGCGATATAACGGTGGAAATTATGAAAAATCAAAAGAAAAGCGAAAAGTTAATATCATTTTTGTTGCCCATAATAACGGTTATTTGTTTAATCGTTATTTGGTGGTGTTTTTCGCTTGGCGTCAATAACGAATTCGTTTTGCCCGACCCCGAAAAAAGCGTAATTGCCATGGGTAAACTTTTATCGTCGGGCGAATTTTACGTGTCGCTTGCATTTACCCTTTTAAGGAGTTTTTTGGCGTTTTTTATTTCTTTTATAACGGCGTTTGGACTTGTCCTTTTATCGCAAAAAAATCAAGGTGTTAAAAACGTTATTAAAACGCTTATATCGATAACACGTGCCCTTCCGACCATTGCCGTCGTACTTTTACTGCTTTTATGGACAAACTCTTTTTTGGCACCGATTATCGTAACCGTTTTGGTCGTGCTTCCGACGGTTTATACAAATATCGAAAACTCGATTTATTCCGTTGATAACGACGCCGTCAATATGTGTGTTTTTTACGGGGTAAGTAAAAGCGATATAAGAAAAAAAGTTATTATTCCAGAGATTATGCTGAGTTTACTTTCGTCGATAGGTTCGGGGTTGTCGCTTAACCTTAAACTTATGGTTGCGGCGGAAGTTTTGTCGCAAACGGCAAACTCGATAGGATATCTTCTCAATACGTCGAAGGTGTATTTTGAAACTTCGAAAATGATTGCACTCGTTATCTTTACTGTTATTATCGGCGTTATTATCGAAAGCGTTTTCTCTATTCTTTCGAAAAAGGCAGGTAAGTGGATATGATTTCTCTAAATAATATTTGTAAAAAATATGGCGAAAAGGTAATTTTTGATAGCCTTTCGCTTGATATCGAAAGCGAAAAAATCACCGTTATTTTAGGTGAAAGCGGTAGCGGAAAGACCACGCTTCTTAACGTTATTACGGGGCAGACTTCTTATTTGGGGAGCGTAACGGGGGTAGAACGTCCCGTTTCACTCGTAGCCCAAAGAGATTGTCTTGTTAAAAACCTTACGGTCTTTGAAAACTTAAAACTCGTAACAAAAAAAGCCGATTTCACAGAAGGGTTAAAAAAAGTCGGGCTTTTGGGGCGAGAGAACGACTACGTTAAAAACCTTTCGGGCGGTGAAGCAAGGCGTGTCGCAATACTTCGTGCGACGGGATTTAGCCATAGTACACTCGTAATGGACGAGCCTTTTTCGTCGCTTGATTTAAGGACGAAATATGCTATTATAAACGATATAAAGGAAAACCAAAGAAGTAAAAAAAGTACAGTGATTTGCGTTACGCACGATATCGACGAGGCGATTTCGCTTGCCGACAATATCGTCGTGATTAAAGAAGGAAAGATTATTTTTAACCAAAAAAATATCGGTGGCGATATGTATGAAAGGTTAAAAAGTGTTATCGTTTCTTCCCTTTTGCCATAATTTTCCTTTTAAAAATAATCAAAAAAATAAAGGGGCAAAAAAGAGAAAATTATTACAAAGATATTGACATTAAAGGGGCTTTTTGATAAAATAAATAAGGTTAATTTTTTGACCGATAGAATAAGGAGGTAAAGCTATGCAGATTTTAGATGGCTTTATTCTCCGAAAAATTGGCGACTCGTTTATCGTCGTTGCCGTTGGGGAACGTGCTAAGTCCTTTAACGGTGTTATGACGCTCAATAACACGGGCGCTTTTATTATTTCAAAGGTTTTTGACGGCGTTTCCGATGACGAAATCGTTAAACAGTACGCTCGTGAGTTCGGCGTCAATGAAGAAGTCGCTCTGCATGACTTTGAGTGTTTTGAAAAAAAAGTTAAGGAGGCAGGCCTTATTAAATAGGTTTTACTTATGAAAATTGGATTCGATAAAGATAAATACTTAAAAATGCAGTCGGCACACATTATGGAACGTGTCGCTATGTTCGGCGATAAATTATACTTGGAGTTCGGCGGAAAACTTTTCGACGATTTCCACGCTTCAAGGGTTTTACCGGGATTTGACCCAGACATTAAGTTCCAAATGCTCAGCAAACTTAAAGACAAAACGGAAATTTTGATGGTAATCAACGCTTCCGATATTGAAAAAAATAAGTATAGAAGCGACCTCGGGATAACTTACGATAACGACGTTCTTAGGCTTTTGGAAATATTCCGAGATAAAGGTTTTTACGTTGGTAGCGTGGTTTTGACACGTTTTGCAAATCAACCTTCGGCAGTTAATTTCGAGAAAAAACTTAACCTTAACGGCATAAAAGTTTATCACCATTATTCGATTGAAGGTTATCCGTCGGAAGTTGAAAAAATCGTTTCCGACGAAGGATACGGCAAAAACGAATACGTTGAAACGACACGTCCACTCGTCGTCGTAACCGCACCCGGTCCCGGGAGTGGGAAGATGGCAACGTGCTTGTCGCAACTCTATCATGAGTATAAACATGGTGTTAAGGCGGGGTACGCAAAATACGAGACGTTCCCTATATGGAATCTTCCGTTAAATCACCCCGTTAACGTTGCGTACGAGGCGGCAACCGCCGACCTTGCCGACGTCAATATGATTGACCCGTTCCATATGGACGCATACGGTCTTATGTCGGTAAACTATAACCGTGACGTTGAAATTTTCCCTGTTTTATCCGCTATGCTTAAAAAGATTATGGGTGAGTCGCCTTATAAGTCTCCGACGGATATGGGCGTAAATATGGCGGGATTCTGCGTCGTTGACGACGAAGTTTGCAGGGAAGCGTCAAAGCAAGAGATTATAAGAAGATATTATCACGCATTGCTTGACGTAAGAAAGGGCAACGTTGATAAATCGGTTATTTCAAAGATAGAAATTCTTATGCAAAAAATGAATGTTTCAATAGCCGACAGGGCAGTCGTTAAGCCTGCGCTCGACAAACAAAAATTGACGGGCGTTCCGTGTTGTGCCCTTCAATTAAGCGACGGGAGAATTGTTACGGGTAAAAAAGGCGACCTTATGGGGGCGTGCGCTGCCGCCGTTTTGAACGCTCTTAAAGTTTTATCGGGTATCGACGACAGTATCGATCTCGTATCTTCTACCATAATCGAACCTATAATGAAACTCAAAGTCGAGAATATGGGAAGCATGAATCCTCGGCTACATACGGACGAAATTCTACTTGCGCTTGCCGTTTCCGCCGTAACAAATCCGACGGCAAAATCGGCAATAGAACACTTGTCCGACTTAAAGGGCGGGCAACTTCACTCGACGGTTACTTTGTCGCACGTTGACAACAAGGCGTTTAAGTCGCTTGGGGTTGACGTTACGAGTGAACCGAGAAAGGAAACCGAGAATTACTTTGCCGTTCAAGATATTAAATAAAGAAAGTACTTTACGGCAAGTAAAGTTAAACAAAAAAAGCATACCGAGTGGTATGCTTTTTTATTTGTTATTATTTTAATACATTCCGCCCATACCGTTTGGTGCGCCTGCAGGTGCTTCAGGCTCCGGAATATCGGCAACTGCAGCTTCCGTCGTTAAGAATACGCCTGCGATTGAAGAAGCGTTTTCTAAAGCCGAACGGGTAACCTTTGTAGGGTCGATAATACCGCTTTCGACCATATCGGTATATTGGTTGGTAAGTGCGTTAAACCCGTAGTTTTGTTTGTTTGCTTTAAGCACTTCGTTTAATATAACCGAACCGTCAAGTCCTGCGTTGGTTGCAATCTGACGAAGAGGGGCTTGAACTGCTTTAAGAACGATTTCCGCACCCGTCTTTTCGTCGCCGGAAAGAGTTGCGATATATTCTTTGAGTGGTTTAATCGTGGAAATAAGTGCGATACCGCCACCCGGAACTATTCCTTCGCTGACTGCTGCTTTGGTTGCGTTCAGGGCGTCTTCGATACGGAGTTTCTTTTCCTTCATCTCGAGTTCGGTTGCAGCCCCTACGTTGATTACCGCAACGCCACCTGCAAGTTTTGCAAGACGTTCTTGAAGTTTTTCCCTATCGTATTCCGAAGTCGTTTCTTCAATCTGTGTTTTTATGGCTTGTTTTCTTGCCTCAATCATTTTAGGGTCGCCACCACCGCATACGATTGTCGTATTATCTTTATCTACCTTAACGGTTGACGCTTTGCCGAGCATATCGAGTGTAACGTCCTTAAACTCATAACCGAGTTCGGAAGAAATAACCGTACCGCCCGTTAAGATTGCGATGTCTTCAAGCATAGCCTTTCTTCTGTCGCCGAATCCCGGTGCTTTTACCGCAACGCAATTAAATACGCCTTTGAGTTTGTTTACGACAAGGGCTGCAAGTGCGTCGCCTTCAACGTCTTCCGCAATAATGAGAAGGCGAAGACCTTGCTGGGCAATAGGTTCGACAATAGGTAAAATCTCTTGAATGGAAGATATTTTTTTGTCAGTGATTAAGATGACCGGCGAATCCAAAACGGCTTCCATTTTATCCGTGTTGGTTACCATGTACGCTGAAGCGTAACCTCTATCGAACTGCATACCTTCAACGGTCGTGAGTTCGGTTTTCATCGTCTTTGATTCTTCAATCGTAATGACGCCGTCTTTACCGACCTTTTCCATAGCGTCGGCAAGTAAACCGCCTATCGTTTCGTCCCCTGCGGAAATGGAAGCAACCTGATTGATTGCCTTTTTATCCGCAACGGGTTTGCTTATTCTTTTAAGTTCGTTTACGGCGATTTCCTTTGCACCCGAAATTCCCTTTTTCAAAATAACGGGATTTGCGCCTGCGGCAACGTTCTTTAATCCTTCGTCAATCATTGCTTGTGCAAGGATAACTGCCGTCGTCGTGCCGTCGCCTGCAACGTCGTTAGTTTTTGTGGAAACTTCTTTTACGAGTGATGCGCCCATGTTTTCGAAAGCGTCTTCAAGTTCGATTTCCTTTGCAATGGTAACGCCGTCGTTAGTGATGAGTGGTGTGCCGTACTTTTTGTCGAGTACGACGTTTCTGCCTTTTGGTCCTAAAGTTATTTTTACCGTGTCGGCGAGAGTATCGACACCCTTCTGGAGTGCCTTTCTTGCGTCTTCACCTTGTTTTAATTGTTTTGCCATAATTCCTCCGAAAATATTATATTATTCGATAATTGCCAAAATGTCGCTTTGGCGAATAATCGTAAGTTCCTTTCCGTCAACCTTAAAATCACTACCCGAATATTTAGAGTATAATACCGTGTCGCCGACTTTAACCGTCATCGTAACTTCCTTTCCGTCGATAATTCCTCCGGGACCAACGGCAATGATTTTTGCCATTTGTTGCTTTTCCTGTGATGCGGAAGGAAGGATAAAACCGCTTGCCGTTTTTTCTTCTTTTCCGATACTTTCTACTACGACTTTGTCGAATAAAGGTTTAACTGTCATTATTGTTTGCTCCTTATTATGAGTTTAGCACTCTTTATTGTTAAGTGCTAAAAACTATTATATACACAGAAAAAATTTTGTCAATATATTAAGCACAAAAAAAGCACTTTTTTTTGTAAAAAATGGTAAAAAGAAAAATAAAAAGGTCACAAATCGTGACCTTTATCCGTTTAATTCTTTATATTGTTTACGGAGAAACTCTGTTGATGTCTCTCGGAAACATCGTTGCTTCTCTTACGTTCTTAAACCCGAGTAAGTGCATGGTAAGTCTTTCAAGCCCGATACCAAGACCGCCGTGCGGGGGTGCGCCGTACTTGTGAAGCATAAGATACGTTTCAAACTCTTCGGGATTCATTCCGCACTTAATCATTTTGTTTACCTGTTCGTTATAGTCGTGAATTCTCTGTCCGCCCGAAGTGATTTCAAGACCACGGAATAAAAGGTCGAACGAAAGGGTGTATTCAGGGTCGGTCGGATCGTCCATAGTGTAGAACGGACGCTTTTTGGAAGGGTAGTGAGTTACGAACAAGAAGTCGCTTCCGAGTTCTTTTTTAGCGTATTTTCCAAGCATTTCTTCTTCTTGCGGGTCAAAGTCTTTCATATCCGTCGGCTGGTAATGGAATTTTTCCATAATGATTTTTTTGGCGTCCATAAACTTGATTGAAGGAATAGCGTCGATTTCCGGAACGTCTGCGTGCAAAAGTTCGATTTCTTCGCTATATTCTTTTTTGAGAAGTTCCATAATGTATTTAAGTGCGCCCGTTTCCATATTCATAATGTCGGTAAAACTGTCGATAAATCCCATTTCGAAATCCATTGAGATATATTCGTTTAAGTGGCGGGACGTATCGTGGTGTTCTGCCCTAAATACCGGTGCGACTTCGAATACTCTGCCGAAAACGCCGACGAGTGCCTGTTTATAAAGTTGCGGAGATTGTGCAAGGTAAACTTGCTTTCCGAAATAGTCGAGCTTAAAGACGTTCGTTCCGCCTTCCGCACCTGCAAAGTTAATCTTCGGTGAATGAATTTCGGTAAATCCGTTTTGGCTTAAAAATTCTCTGAAACCCCTTTGGATTCCTTCTTGAATTTTGAAGATTGCACGTTCACGTGGGTTACGCATTGATACGGGACGTAAATCCAAAATCGTGTTTAATTGAATATTATCGAGTTGTTTTTTATTGATAACGATAGGTAGAATTTCGGCAGGGAGAGATAAGATTTTTATGTCGTGAATTTGAATTTCGTATCTGTCGTTACCCTTGGCGTCTTTACTTGAAACAACCTTGCCCGTAACTTCAACACACGCTTCTTCGCATAATTTTTCATCAAAACGGTATTCTGAAAAATCAGGGGAGTAAACGCATTGAATCGTCTCTCTTGCCGTACGGAGAATAACGAACGAAAAACCCGTCATTTCTCTTATTCTGTGAATAGAACCCTTTATGGTTACTTCCTTTCCGTCGTAATTACATAAATCGTTGTATGTTACCGTGGTATTTATAATTTTGCCGTCAATTTTATCCATTACTCTATCTCCTAAAAGTGAATTTATTGTACCACTTTACCCACACAAAAATCAAGTATTTTATAAAAATATAAGATTTTTTCACAAAACAATGGAGAAAAATTGATTTTATATCGTTTTAATAATAAAAATAGGTTGTCAAATCATAAAATAAATGGTAATATAAATAAAGTTATAGATAAAGTGATGAAACGGGGTATTAGATGAAAATTGCGATTTCCGCCGAATCGACAATAGATTTGACGAATGAACTTAAAAAAAAGTTTGACGTATCGGTTGTTCCTTTCTCTGTTATTTTGGGAGACGACGTTAAGCCGGACGGAACTTTTCAGGTATCGGAGGTATTTGATTTTGTTGAGAAAACGGGTGTTTTACCTAAAACGACGGCACTTAACGAATTTGAATACAAAGAATATTTCGAATCTTTGCTCGTTGATTACGACGCAGTTATTCACTTTGCATTGTCAAGCGGTATAACGTCGTCGTGTAGTCATGCCCAAAATGCGGCAGATTCACTTAAAAACGTCTTTATCGTTGATAGTAAATCGCTTTCGACGGGCATTGCGCTTTTGGCAATTTACGCAAGAGAGTTGGCAAATAAGGAACTTCCCGTAGAAGAGGTTTACAAAAAGGTTTGCGAAAAGGTAGATAAAGTCAGAGCAAGTTTCGTTATCGAAAGGCTGGATTATCTCTTTAAGGGCGGGAGATGTTCGGGCATGCAATATTTCGGCGCAAATATTCTTAAAATCAGACCGAGAATTATTTTGAAAGACGGCAAGATGGTTAACGACAGAAAATACCGTGGACCTATGGGGAGCGTCGTTACCAAATACTGCACGGATATTCTTTCCGAAACGGTTGGTTACGATACGAAGATGGCGTTTTTGACTTATACGACGGCTACGCCCGAAATGATTGAGAACGCAAAAACGGCACTTAAAAACGCAGGGTTTAAAAAAATTTACGAAACGCCGGCCGGTTGTACGATTGCCAGTCATTGCGGTGCGAATACCTTGGGAATTATGTTCTTTAATAAATAAGTGAAACAAAAATAAGACGGCGAAAGAAAATTCGCCGTTTTTTTATGCCAAAAATTACCTTTTTACGGTATTTTTTTACAAATTTTTTTATAAAAAAACCGCAGAACGTCAAAAATTTTACACGGAAGTGTTGAAAAAATATTTATTATATTATATAATAAATAACACTACATAAAAGCAGTAAGTAAAAGGGAAGCATATGTATAAGTTTTTTAAGCGGTTATTCGATTTGTTTTTTTCGGTTTTATTTTTAATTATTTTTTCACCGATTTTTTTAATCGTATCGGTTATTATTAAACTCGATTCAAAAGGCCCCGTTTTCTTTGTTCAAGAACGTGTCGGCATAAACGGTAAGGTTTACAAAATGTATAAGTTCCGTTCGATGTGTCAGGGCGCAGAACAAATGGAAGGCGGTGTTTTTTGCGAAAAGGGCGACCAAAGAGTAACCAAGATAGGAAAGTTTATCCGTGCCACGGCGATTGACGAATTACCGCAACTTATAAATATCATTAAAGGCGATATGAGTTTAATAGGTCCGAGGCCTGTGCTTACATACTACCCTAAAAAATGGGAAGAGTATTCCGAAGAAGAAAAAATCCGTTTTAACGTTCGCCCGGGGATAACCGGACTTGCTGCCGTCAACGGTAGAAAAACCAATACCGTCGAAAAACGTTTTGAGTACGATAATTATTACGTTACGCATTTAAGTTTTTTTATGGACTTGAAAATTTTATTCTTGACGGTTAAAGTCGTGTTTACTAATTCGGGGAACGAAGACAACGGAAACGCAAAGGTGGGTACGGAAGTTCCGGAAGTTGCCGTAACCGACGACAGGGATTCGCAAGAAAACAAGGGGATATAATGGAAAAGGTCAATATTAAAAAAACCGAATTAAAAGTTTCAAGGCTTTGTATCGGCGGTTGTCCGCTCGGTGAACACGGATGGGGCGACGTTTCGCACCAAGCACTTATCGATACCGTGGCAAAGGCGTACGACCTTGGAATAAACTTTTTCGATACGGCGGATACTTATGGGCTTGGAAAGTCGGAAGAGAATTTAAGTTTGGCTCTCGGAAAAAACATAAACGACGTCGTTATATCTTCAAAGTTCGGCGTTAGGGTGGAAAACGGCAGGACGTTTTACGATAATACGCCCGAATATATAGAGAAGGCGTTAAACGGAAGTCTGAAAAGATTAAAAAGAGATTATATTGATATTTATACCATTCATTATAGGGACAAGACACCTATCGAAGAGGTTGTGAACGCACTATGTAAATTTCAAAAGCAAGGCAAAATCAGGTACTTCGGCTTTTCGAATATTTTCGATGAAGAAAACTTAAAAAGCGTTTCGGAAAATTTCGTTACGCTTCAAGACGAATACAGTTTGGCAAGGCGAGATAACGAAGAAAGCTTAAAATCACTTTGCGACTCGCTTTGTTTAACCCCCCTTACGTGGGGAAGTTTGGGACAAGGCATTTTGACCGGCAAGTTTGACGAGAACTGTAAGTTTGACAGTTCCGACCGTCGTTCGAGAGAAGTTTACGTTAATTTTCACGGCGAAAAATTAAAGAAGAATTTAGAGATAGTCAAGGAGATGAAAGATATTTCCGTCGAAACGGGAAAAAGCGTTTCTTCGATTGCGATAAGATGGATTCTCGATTATCTTTCGGAGTCGGTCGCAATCGTCGGGGTTAAAACCGAAAAACAACTTCTCGGTAATTTGGAAGCACTTTCGTTTAAGCTAGATAAAGAACAAATCGACAGGCTAAATAAAATTTCGTTGGAGGCAAGATAATGGATAGTGTTAACCTTGCTTGGCTTATTCGTCGCCACGCAATAGAGATGACTCATTTTTCGCACGGGTCGCATATCGGCTCGGTGCTTTCGGTTGCCGACGTTGTCAGCGTCCTTTACGGGGACGGCGGTGCAAATATCAATCCGCAAAACGCCCATAACGACGATAGGGACAGAATCGTTTTAAGTAAGGGGCATGCAGGTGCGTCTGTTTATTCCGCACTTGCCGAATGCGGATTTATCGATAAGGAATTGTTAAAGACGTACTATGCCGACGGCAGTAAATTGTCGGGGCACGTTTCACATAAAGGTGTAAACGGGGTTGAACTTTCGACGGGGTCGTTAGGGCATGGCGTATGCGTAGCGTGCGGGTTTGCTCTCCGTGCTAAAATCGATAAAAAGCCTTACCGCACGTTTGCCATTGTCGGCGACGGTGAGTGTGACGAAGGCTCGGTTTGGGAAGACGCACTTTTCGCAAGTCACTTTAAGCTCGATAATTTTGTTATTATAGTTGACCACAATAAAATTCAAAGTTTAGGCCCTTGTGACGAAACGCTTAAATTATCCCCGTTAAAAGAAAAATGGGAATCGTTCGGATTTAACGTTTACGATATCGACGGGCATAATCACGACGAAATTAAAAAGGCAATGAACGATGCAAAGACGGTTAAAGGTAAGCCGACGGTAATTATTGCAAACACGGTTAAG
Organism: Christensenellaceae bacterium; assembly: GCA_045599205.1. GTDB lineage: Bacteria > Bacillota > Clostridia > Christensenellales > Borkfalkiaceae > UBA1259. The sequence continues at coordinate 14,656 of JAZRVM010000027.1, forward strand.
GGGAAGGGTGTTTCGTTTATGGAAAACGACGTGCTTTGGCATTACCGTTTCCCGCATGACGGCGGAGAATACGAGAACGCAGTCAGAGAATTAAACGAAAAGAAGCCCGATGGTCTTGTTGACCCGTACGAGGTAAAATAATGAGAGACGCTTTTGTTAAAAAACTTTTGGAAATCGCAAAACTCGATAGGGACGTTCTGGTCGCAACGGGCGACCTCGGATTCGGGGTGCTTAAACCTTTTTTCGACGAACTTCCCGAACAGATAATCAATATGGGTATCGCAGAACAAAATATGACGTCTGTTAGCGCAGGACTTGCGCTTAACGGCAAAAAAGTCTTTACCTATTCGATAGGAAATTTTCCGACGCTTCGACCGTTAGAACAAATCCGTAACGATTGCGCTTATCATAACGCTAACGTTAAAATCGTCTGTATAGGTGGCGGATTTACTTACGGCGGACTTGGTATGAGTCATTTTGCGACCGAAGATATCTCGATTCTTCGGGCTCTTCCGTCGGTTAAGGTGTTTGCTCCTGCCGACGTTACCGAAGCCGAAAAGGCAACCCAAGCCGTTTATAAAACAGACGGGACTTGTTATCTCCGTTTGGGACGTGGCGGAAGCGGAAGAATTTTCGACGAAAACGAGAATTTCGATATTTTTAAGATTCATAAGCTATCAGACGGCAAAAAAGTATGCGTCCTATCTACGGGTGAAATTTTGGGCGAAGTTAAAAAGGCTATTGAAGAATTAAAAGAAGAAAATATTTTGCCTGCCGTTTATTCCGTTCCGACGGTTAAACCGTTAGACATCAAAGGGATAATAAAACTTGCCGACGAGTTTGATACGATAATTACCGTAGAAGAAAATACGCTTGTCGGGGGGTTCGGTTCTGCCGTTGGAGAAGCGCTGTTAGATAACGGCAAAAAAGTTAAGCTTATTCGTATCGGCGTTCCCGATATTTATCCCGACGTCGTCGGTTGCCAAAAATTCTTGCGTAACCGTTACGGGCTCGATTATATAGGTATTAAAGCAAAAATCAAGGAAAATTATTAAATGAAGATTTTAATTACGTCAACCGATTCGATGGCAATACAGTTTTTGCTACCGCATATAAATCATTTGGTATTAAAAGGATACGACGTTACACTTGCCTGTTCCGAAGTTAAGGGGAGAATAGATGAACTTAAATCAAAACTTCCGAAGGACGTTGTTTTTAACAAGGTAAGCTTAAAAAGAAACCCGTTTAAGATTTCTAACTTTAAGGGGCTTCGGGAACTAAAGAAAATCATAAACGATAATAAGTTTGATTTGGTTTGGACGAACGAACCCGTTATGGGCGTTATGACGAGGCTTGCAAGCAAAAAGGCAAGAAAAAAAGGCACAAAGGTTTTATATATGTGCCACGGTTTTCATTTTTATAAGGGCGGTCCGAAATCGGGCTGGCTTTTATGGTATCCCATCGAAAAATTGATGGCGAAATATACCGACGTTTTGGTTACCATAAATAATCAAGACTTTGAGTTTTCTAAATCGCATTTTACTAAGTGCATGAATTATAAAATCGACGGTATCGGCCTTGACACGAGTAGGTTTACCGGCAAGAAAGACGAAACCTTACGTGAAAGGTTTAATATAGGAAACGACGATATTATTTTAATAAGCGTCGGGGAACTTAATAAAAATAAAAATCAACAGATTATTATAAAAGCCCTTAATAAGCTTAACGACAAAAAGTACCACTACGTTATGTGTGGAATAGGCGACCAAAAAGAGAACCTACTATCTCTCGCAAAAGAGTACGGATTAGAGAACAATATCCATTTTACTGGATATATAAACAACGTTCCCGAAGTTTTATCGGCAAGCGATATTTTCGTTTTTCCGTCGCTTCGTGAAGGGTTTGGGCTTGCCGTTGTCGAAGGTATGTTATCGGGTCTTCCCGTTGTCGTTTCAAACTCCGTTAGGGGGAAGAGTGATTTTATTATCGACGGCGAAACGGGATTTTCCGTTTCGGCAAACGACGAAAAAGCCTTTGCGGAAAAAATCGAACTTTTGGCAACGGACGAAATTTTAAGAGAAAAAATATCTTGCACCAATAAAGAATTTGCACAGCGTTTTACTCTTGATAAAATTAAAAAACAAATCGAAGAAATAGTTAAAGGGATTAACTAAGAGATGGCAATTTACGCACTCATTATCGCCGTAGCAGTAATTTTCGGCGCAATAGTCGACGAATGTAAAAAAGACGAGAGATATAAATCTCTTGCCAAATTTTTGGTTGGTTTTATAATTTTATTTATGTCTTTTTTCGTCGGCGTCAGATATTACGTCGGTACCGACTTCGGCTCTTATATGCATATGTTTGATAATTATAAGAATTACACGCTCGGTCAGGTTTTTTCGGGACGTGAGCCGGGGATAAGACTGATTATTAAAATATGTGCATTTTTTGTTGACGACTTCTCGTTTTATATGACGGTATATTCCCTTATTGTCGTTTCTCTTTCGGTTATTACTATTTATAAGCACAGCAGTAGTTTTATGTTTGGAACGCTTATGTATATTTTAATAGGCTCTTATCTTGCACAGTGTAACGGTATGCGTCAAATGATGGCTGTTTCAATCGTGTTTTCGGGGTACGGTTTTTTAAAAGAAAAACGGTTTTTTCCGTATTTGATTTTATGCCTTTTTGCCATGCTGTTTCATGTTTCGGCAATAATCATGATTCCGCTTTATTTCATTTATACCGCAAAAACGTCAGTTCCGCTTATATTCGTTATCGCAGTCGTTTCGGTTGTCTTGATGTTTTCGTACGATAGGATTTTTGATGCCGTTGCGTTTTTAAGAGATGAAGAATCGCTTGATATTTCGACTTATCATACCACAAGTATAAAAATATTGCGTGTTGCCGTTGCGTCCGCACCTATGCTGTTTTACTTGATTATGTACCTGATAAATAAAAATCTTTTGCCGAAAAACAACGTGCTTATTAACGCCACGGTGTTAAACGCATTTTTGTTTATATGTTCTGCGAACAGCGCATACCTTGCAAGGGCAGGACTTTTTACGGAGATTTTTATGTGCTTATCGGTTGCGGGTTTTTCGATAAACATGGACGAGAAGGATAAATATATAACTACGGTTATTTTGATAATTTGTTACGGGGCATATTTTTATTTTAACACGACGATGTCAGCAGGCCTTTACCCGTATAGATGGGTATTTGATTACATGGGATAGGTAAAAATGAAAGATGAGGTTTTGATTTCGGTTATCGTACCGGTTTTTAATACGCACGAATATCTTAAAAAATGTTTGGATTCGATTGCTTCTCAATCGTTTAAAGATTTTGAAGTGCTACTGATTGATGACGGCTCAAATAAAGAATGCGCCGATTTTTGTGACGAGATATCTAAATCCGACGAACGGATAACGGTTTTTCATAAAGAGAATCAAGGACTTGGATTAACCAGAAATTACGGGATAGAAAGAGCAAAAGGAAAGTACTTGACTTTTATTGATAGCGACGACTGGATTGATTCCGATTGTTTTGAAACTGCCGTTAATGAAATTGAAAACAGTAATTGCGATTTGGTTTTTTGGTCCTATGTTAGAGAATTTGACGGCTTTTCGGAAAAGAAAATAATTTTTGATAACGACGTTATTTTTGATGAAGAAGGTTGCCGAAAACTTTTTAAAAGACAGTTCGGTTTGTCAAAAGACGAACTTCATAATCCCGAGGCGATGGATAGTTTAAGTAGTGTTTGCATTAAACTATTTAAGACAAGCATCATAAAAGACAATAATTTGCTATTCTTAAATGACAAACAAATCGGACCTTTTGAAGATAGGATTTTCAGTCTACAATACATGTTTTATTGTAAGAGTGCAAAGTTTATCGAAAGATATTTTTATCATTATAGGAAAGGCTCCGGTGTAACTGCAAAGAGTTACAGAGAAAAACTTTTATCTCAATATCTTGATTTGTTTTCTTATTTAGAAGGTTTCATTACGGATAACAATCTTGACGATGATTATAAAAAGGCGTTAAAAAACGGTGTTGCACTCAGTCTTATTTCAATCGGAGTAAACGAAATCGGAAACGTCATGCCTTATAAAAACCTGAAAAAGGTTTTAAAGATGCCGTTATTTAAAAATGCCGTTAAAAATTTGGAGATTGGCTATCTGCCACTCAAGTGGAAAATATTTTATATTTGCATAAAACTTAAAGCATACTTGTTTGTTTATGCAATGCTAAAATTAGTCAGAAAAAAAATAAGAAGGTTTTAATAAATTGTATATAGAAGGTAAAGTATCAGTAATAATGGCAGTATATAACACTGCCGATACAGTGAAAACAGCTATTGATTCAATACTTAATCAAACGTATGAAAAATGGCAAATGATAATATGTGACGACGCTTCAACCGACGACACTTATAAAATCGTCAAGGATTATGAAAAAAAATATCCCGAAAAGTTTATCGTTATTAAAAACGACGTTAACAGTAAACTTGCGTTTTCACTCAATCATTGCTTAAAGTATGCCGACGGTGAATTCGTTGCAAGAATGGACGCCGACGATATTTCACTTCCGGAAAGGTTCTCTCGTCAGGTAGAGTTCTTGAGCGAGCATAAAGATATTGACGTAGTTGGAACAGCTATGACAAGGTTTGACGAAAACGGGGACTACGGCACGTTATATCCCGTTGAAAACCCAAACAAGTACGTTTTGAAATCCAACGTTCCTCATTTTCACGCAACGATAATGATGCGCAAAAAAGCAATGGACAGCATAAGCGGATATACCGTTTCAAAGAGAACGGTTAGGGGACAAGACGTTGACCTTTGGTTTAGGTTTTACGCAAAAGGATATAAGGGTGCAAATCTATCTCAGGCGCTTTATAAAGTTTTCGAAGGCAGAAACGCAATAAAGAGAAGAAAATTAAAATACAGCATAAACGTTGTTCAAACAAACTTAATGGGATATAAACTTCTTAAATTTCCGTTTTGGTGGTATATATATGCATTTAAGCCGGTTATTTCCTTTTTTATTCCATATAAGTTAAAGGTATTAAGAAGGAACTTAAAATTAAAAAAACAAGGTAAAAACAATGTCGATAAAAAGTAAAATAAGAAGCAGTTTATTGGGGCTATACTTAATTAACCTTTACCACGAGTATAAAAACAAAAAGAACTTAAAACAGTTTTCGGATAAAGAGCAGATTATTAGACTTTATAAAAGTAAAAGCGGTGGAACGGAACCGAATCTTGATTCTCCGCAGACTTTTAGTGAAAAACAACAGTGGTATAAGCTTAATTCTTTTGACCCGCTTATGAGTAAGTGCGCAGACAAAATAGGCGTCAGAGAATACATAAAAGATTGCGGATACGCTGACCTGTTAAACGAAGTTTACGGGGTATATAATTCCGTTTCGGAAATTAAGTTAAAAGATTTACCGAATAAGTTCGTATTAAAGGGTGCGCATGGGTCGGGGTTTAATTTAATCGTTCGTGATAAGAAAAAAGTCAACTGGTTTATGTGGAAAAAAATTATGCGCTCTTGGCTTCGTCAAGATATTTTTTGGAGTGGGCGTGAGTGGGTTTACCGTGATATTCCACACAGACTTGTTGCCGAAAAGTATTTGGAAGATAAGTCGGGTGGGCTATTAGACTATAAGTTTTACTGTTTTAACGGCGAACCGAGATTTATGCAACTTGAAGTGGGTAGGTTTACCAAAAACAACACACGAAACTTTTACGATACAAACTGGAACTTACTTCCTTTCGGGAAAGAACTCGAACACAATCCGAATATAAAGGTGGATAAACCCGAAAAGTTTGACGAAATGGTTAAAATCGCAAGGGATTTATCAAAACCGTTTTCTTACGTCAGGGTTGACCTTTACGAAGCGGGCGGAAAAATCTATTTCGGGGAACTTACCTTTTTCCCTGCAAGCGGTGCGCCCGATTTTAAGCCGATAGAGTACGATAAAATCGTCGGCGATATGTGGAAAATTCAATAGATAATATTTGCACAATGGGTATAAGGAGATAAATGAAAAAAAAGACGGTTGTCGAAGTTACCGGAGCGTTAAATTTCGGTGGCGCAGAGATGATGCAACTTAATATTTTTAGAAAATTACACCGTGAGTTTAACTTTATTTTTTTGGTAAACGAAGTTAAAGGGAAACGTGTTAAAGGCGATTTTGACGACGAAATTTTAAATAAGGGCGGAAGGATAGAATACATTGACTCCCTTATGTCGTCGGGGATTAAAAATTACGAAAAAAACTTGGCGGATTTTTTTAACAAAGAAAAGCCCGACGTCGTTCATTGTCACTTAAACGCAAAGTGCGGAACGGTAAGCAAGGTCGCAAAAAAATGCGGTATAAAAAAGATTATCTCTCATAGCCACGCAAAACTTGTTTTCCGTGGAAATCCGATAAAGGTAATGCTTTATAAACTTGAACTTATCTATCAAAGAAGACTTATCAATAAGTATTCGACGGATTTTTGGGGTTGCTCTAAGGACGCACTTTATTCGCTTTACAATAAAAAGAATATCGCATCGAATAAATGTAAAGTCATATCGAATTTAATCGATTGCGAAAGGTTTACTGCCGAAAACAATGAGAAAGTAACCGACATTAAAAAGGAATTAAATATAAATAGTGGGTTAACTCTCGGGCTTGTCGGCAGAATTGCTCCCGTTAAAAACTATGAGTTTGCGGTGGAAGTTGCAAACGAATTAAAATCGAGAAATTTTGACTTTAATATGTTTATTTTCGGCAACGCACAAAGCAAGGAATATTATGAATTTTTGATAGACAAAATAAAAACTTATAATCTTCAAGACAATATAAAAATTTTCCCCGCCAAAGCGGATATAGAAAATTATTATAAAGTGTTTGATATTTATCTTGGGACGTCGCATCAGGAAGGGTTTTCGATAACGGCTGCGGAGGCGCAGGTTTCGGGGTGTTATTCTCTTATTTCAAACGGGTATCCCGAAGAGATAATTTTTTCAGAAAACTTCGGTATACAGTTGCCTCTTGACGTTAAAGTCTGGGCAGACGAAATAGAAAAATTCAAAGGAAAAAGAATCGATGTCGAAACGTGTAAAAAAGCGTTGATAAGTAAGGGCTTCGATTTAGATACCGAAATTAAAAAAATAGGAGCAGAGTACGATTCATGAAGTTGTTGCTTTTGGGTGATATTTGTCCTACAAACGATTATAGAAAGTTGTTTGACGATAGGTCGGCAAATTCGCTTTTGGGAGAAATAAAAGATTACGTTTTTGCATTTGACTATGCGATTTGCAATCTCGAATGTCCCGTAAACGAGGGTTTTTTACCCACCTATAAATGCGGTCCCACGTTGTCGTGTAAAAAGGGCGATATCGAACTTATTAAAAACGCAGGGTTTTATGCCGTATCGCTTGCGAATAACCATATTTTAGATTACGGCGAAAAAGGATTAAACGAAACGGTTAAGTGCTTAAATGATGCGGGGTTAAAGTTTTTCGGCGTTAAAAAAGACGGAAAGGAAACGGGTTATATTACCATTAAAAGTAACGGCGAAACAGTCCACGTTATATCTTTTGCCGAAGAAGAATTCAATTCTTCTCCTAACGGTAACGGGGCAAGGGTTTTTGACCCTTATACATCTTTTGACGAAATTAAAAATTTAAGTAAGACGGGCAAGGTTATTTGTCTTTATCACGGCGGTATCGAATATTATAGGTACCCAACGCCGTTACTTAAATTAAAGTGCGAAAAAATGATTGACGCAGGGGCATCGCTCGTTCTTTGTCAGCACAGCCATATAATAGGAACGGAGTGTGATTATAACGGCGGGAAAATTTTGTACGGTCAAGGGAACTTCGTGTTCGGCGTACGAAAGGATAAAACGTGGAACAACGGGCTTGCCGTTTGTTTCGATACCGAAAAAAACGAAACTTCATACAGAGTTTTATTAAATACCGAGTCGGGCGTGAGGTTTATAAGTGCCGAAAAGGAAGAAGAGATATTAAAGGATATAATTTGTTTATCGGAAAAGATTAACGACGAGAACTTTATCCGCTCGTCTTTCGATGTGCTTTGCGAGAAAAAGAAGGATTTATATTTTCCTATGGTATTCGGCGCGGGAAGAATAGCGAATAAGTTAAACAGAATAACCAAGGGAAAAGTTATAAACCTTACGAAAAACAAGAAAAAGAAAATGACGACGTTAAACCTTATCAGGTGCGACGCTCACGGTGAAATTGTTAAAAACATATTAAAAAAAGAGTACGAAAAATAAAGGAAAGTAAATTATGGAAAAGGTTTGTGAAAAACTTTGTGCAAAAAAAGGCAAATTAGCACTTGTCGGGCTTGGGTACGTTGGTATGCCGATTGCCGTTGCTTTTGCTAAAAAAATCAACGTAATAGGTTTTGACCTTAATAAGAAAAAAATCGAACTTTATAAAAGCGGAATTGACCCGACGAAGGAAGTCGGCGACGAAGTAATCAAAAACACCGCCGTTAATTTTACGAGTGACGAAAAAGACTTGAAGGAAGCCGATTTTATTATCGTTGCCGTGCCGACTCCCGTTAACACCGACACGACGCCGGATCTCTCTCCCGTTATCGGTGCAAGCGAAATCGTAGGTAGAAATATTAAAAAAGGCGCTATCGTGGTTTACGAATCTACTGTGTACCCCGGGGTAACCGAAGACGAGTGTATTCCCGTTATCGAAAGAGTTTCGGGACTTAAATTCGGGGTGGACTTTAAGGTAGGTTATTCGCCCGAAAGAATTAACCCCGGCGACAAAGAACACAGACTTTCGACAATCAAAAAAATCGTTTCGGGGTGCGATGCAGAAACACTTGACGAGATTGCAAAAGTTTACGAACTCGTGGTTGACGCCGGCGTTTATAGAGCGGAAAGTATTAAGGTTGCGGAAGCCGCTAAGGTTATCGAAAACTCTCAACGTGATATTAACATTGCCTTTATGAACGAACTTTCGATTATCTTTAACAAGTTGGGAATAGACACCAAAGCCGTTTTGGAAGCTGCGGGAACAAAGTGGAATTTCTTAAAATTTTTCCCGGGGCTTGTCGGCGGACATTGTATCGGCGTCGACCCGTATTACCTTACTTATAAAGCACAGTCTTTGGGGTATCACTCACAAGTAATACTTGCGGGCAGAAGAATAAACGACGGTATGGGTAAGTATATTGCCGAACAATCGGTTAAACTTTTAATCGGTGCAAACCGTCAAGTTAAGGGTGCAAGGGTAGGCGTTCTCGGTATGACGTTTAAGGAAAACTGCCCTGACGCAAGAAACAGTAAGGTAAACGATATCCTTTGTGAACTTCGTGAGTACGGCATAGACCCTATCGTCGTTGACCCTGTGGCAGATAAAGAAGACGTTAAAAAATTCTATAACGTCGATATTTCCCCGATTGAAAAATTAGTAAATCTCGACCTTTTGATTATTGCCGTTTCCCACAATGAATTCGGTAAACTCGGCATGTCGGATTTTGATAAAATGTATAAGGACGGCGAAAAGGTTTTGGTTGACGTTAAAGGCATTTTAGATAGACACGAATACGAAAAAGCAGGATATACTTATTGGAGATTATAAAAAATGGGATACAAAAATTTGGTTTTTCCAAAAGGCAGTACGTTTTTGGTTACGGGCGGGGCAGGATTTATCGGTTCGAATTTATGTGAAGCGATACTTTCACTCGGCTACAAGGTAAGATGCCTTGACGACCTTTCTACTGGAAAGATGGAAAATATCGAAGGGCTACAAAATAACGAAAATTTTGAATTTATAAAGGGCGACATAAAGGACCTTGAAACTTGCCTAAAAGCGTGTGAAGGCGTTGATTACGTTTTGAACGAGGCGGCTTGGGGAAGCGTTCCACGCAGTATCGAAATGCCGATTTTTTATTGCAGAAACAATATCGAAGGCACACTCAATATGCTCGAAGCGTCAAGGCAACAAGGCGTTAAAAAATTTGTTTATGCTTCAAGTTCGTCGGTTTACGGCGACGAGCCGAATCTTCCGAAAAAAGAAGGAATCGAAGGTAACCTTTTATCCCCGTACGCCTTAACAAAGCGTGCCGACGAGGAGTGGGCAAAACTTTATTATAGGTTATTCGGTTTGGAAACGGTTGGGCTACGTTATTTTAACGTTTTCGGAAGACGTCAAACGCCTGACGGCGCTTATGCTGCGGTTATTCCGAAGTTTATTAAAATGTTACTTCACGGCGAAACTCCGACCATTAACGGCGACGGAAAACAATCGAGAGATTTTACGTATATCGATAACGTTATCGAAGCAAATCTTAAAGCGTGTCTTTCGGGTAAGGAAAGTGCCGGTGAAGCCTTCAATATCGCCTACGGCGGTAGAGAATATTTAATAGATATTTATTACGGCTTGACAAAGGCACTTAAAGTTGATATCGAACCTATCTTCGGACCTGATAGAAAAGGCGATATTAAGCACAGCAACGCCGACATAAGTAAGGCGAGAAGATTGCTTGGCTACGACCCTGAATTTTCGTTTAACGACGGAATTAAACTCGCTATCGACTGGTATAAGGAGAATTTAAAATAAGTGAAAAAAGTATCGGTTATCGTTCCCGTATATAACACGGAAAAATACTTAAAAGAATGCCTTAATTCGATTTTATCTCAAAGCTACTCTGACTTTGAGATTATTGTCGTTAACGACGGTTCGACCGATAACTCCTTTTCGATTATTTCGGAATTTTCAAAAAATGACAATAGAATAAAAGTGGTTGATAAACCGAACGGCGGGTTATCTTCGGCAAGAAACGAGGGGTTAAAAATCGCCACCGGCGATTACATTATGTTCGTCGATTCTGACGACACGATATTAAAAGACGCTCTTAAAATTGCCGTTAAAAGTATTGAAAAATCAAATGCCGACGTCTGTATGTTTTCGCACTTTTTACTTAGGGGCGAAGAAAAGCAAAAACGTGAAGTATGCCTTTTGGGAGAGTTTGATAAAACAAAAATAAAAGAAGAAATTATTCCGAAATTTTTGGGACAGAACAAAGGCGAAAAACCGATATTTGCTTTTGTATGGGCGCAAATATTTAAGCGAGAGTATATAGGTGAAAATCCTTTTTTAAGCGAAAGAGAGTATTATATGGAAGACCTTCTATATGACCTTGATTATTATAAAAAGGCAAATAAGGCTGTGTTTATTTCCGACGCACTTTATAATTACCGAATAGTTGACGGCTCGCTTACCAACACTTATAGGGAAAATCTTTTCGATAAGTTTAATTTGCTTCTTAATTACTTATGGACATATATGGTAAATAACGGATACGAAAAGGAAGAAAGAAGACTATTATACCGTGCGTTCAGACTTTCGATTGCGGGAATAAAAAATATCAATAAAAGCAGGAAAAACAAGGCGCAAAAAATCGAGTGTATTAAAAAAGTCGTTAAAAACGAATTCGTCAGCAAATCTCTTTCTCTACCTCAAACGGGGATAAAAAATAAAATTTTCAAGTTTTTATTAAAACACAAATTATATAGTTTTCTTTTAAGGGTGTAATATGAAAAAAGTGGGAATAATGACCTTTCACGCTTCGCATAACTACGGTTCGGTTTTACAAGCTTATGCTTTAAGTAACGTTATTAAAAGTTCGGGGTATGACGTAAGCATAATCAATTTTAGGTCGAAAGCGCAAAAAGACTGGTATAAAATAATTAAGTTTTATAAAGGTCTTCACGGCGTAAAACGTAACGTTATGAACGCACTTTATTATAATAAGTTTAAAAAGCGTTACGAAAATTTCGAGCATTTTATTAACGAAGTTTTACCGACGACGAAAGAAGTCGATGATAGTAGTATAAGTGAATTTGCCGACTCTTTTGATTATTACGTTTGCGGGTCCGACCAAATTTGGAATCCATGTTGTAAGGATTTTTCACCGCATTATTATCTTGATTTTGTTAAATCGGGTAAAAAAATTGCCTATGCTCCGTCAATGGGAAAAGCAGAATTCGAGTCGAAAGATTTGTCGGTAATAAAATCTTTAATAAAGAATATCGACAGTATTTCCGTTCGTGAAAAAAAAGGAAAAGACGTTTTAAGTAAACTTACCGAAAAAGAAATTTCCGTCGTATGCGACCCCGTTCTTTTAGCGGGCAGGGAGTTTTGGGAAAAGGCAACCGAAAATATAGAAAAAAGAAAAAAGCCGTATATTTTCGTTTACTTTTTGGAAAACAATCACGGCGACAGGGGATATATCGATTATCTTAAAAAGACGTTGAATATTGACGTCGTTACTTTGGCTGAAAACCCACGTGATATGTTTAAGCCTTATAAAAAATTATACGACGCCACTCCACTTGAATTTGTATCTTTAATTAAAAACGCTTCTTTTGTTTATACGAATTCTTTTCACGCAACGGCTTTTTCGTGTATGTTTAACGTGCCGTTTTGCTCAATGATAAGTAAAGGAAAGAGCGTTCAAAACAATAACGACAGCAGAAAGATTGATTTATTAAAATCTCTTTCGCTTTCAAATAGACTTTATAAATCGCTCGATAACGTAAAAAAGCAAGAACTTTTAAGCATTGATTTTTCGGTGGCGAATAATGAACTCGATAAGTTAAGTGCGTTTTCTATGGACTATCTTAAAGGAGCCATAAAATAATGAAATTATCGATTATCGTTCCCGTTTATAATACCGAAAAGTTTTTAAGAAGATGTCTTGACAGTATCGTCGGGCAGTATGACGGGGAGATGGAACTTATTATCGTAAACGACGGAAGCCCCGATAAGTCAAATGAAATTTGCCGTGAGTATGAAAAAAAATATTCCTTTATAAAATATATCGAAAAGGAAAACGGGGGGCTTTCGTCAGCCAGAAACGAAGGGTTAAAGTATGCCACGGGTGATTACGTTTGGTTTGTGGATTCAGACGATTATATTAGTGATAACGCAATAAAAGAAATCGATAAAAAAATAAAATCAAACGCCGACCTTTATGAGTTCGGATACTTTACTCAAAACGGTGAAAGTAAAAAGCAGATTCAAAAACCGAATAAAATATTTTCAAATATATACGACGATTTTTTAACCTTTTTCGTTGGCGAAATGTTTTCGAACAATATTGCAAGAACGGTATGGAACAAGGTATTAAAAAGAAACGTTTTCGTTAAAAACAACGTATGCGCAAACGATAAAATAAGTATCGGCGAAGACTTGTTTATCGTTCTTAATTTCATTAGATTTTGTAAACGAGTTGAAATCGATGAATTTCCTATTTACGTTTACGGGTTAAATGAAAACTCCTTAATGCATAATTTTAAGCCGAAAATGTTTGACGATATTAAACTTTTGTCCCGTTCTTTCGTTAATTTTTATCAAGGAAAACTCGATGATGATATTATATGCGCATATAACTTAAAACAGTTTTTCTTTATCGTAAACGGGTTTAAGGCTACTTTAAGTAAAGAAGAAATCGTTAAAATGGCGTTTGATTTTTATACAGAGTTTTTATGCGGAAAACTTACGAAAAAAAGTATCAACCTTTTTTTGTCAACGGAAAATGCAAGCTTACTCGGTAAAATTCGTGTAAAACTATTGTTTTTTGCACTTAAAAGAAAACAAAAAAAGTTAGTAAAATTATTTGTTTAGTGGGAATATGGAAAAAAATCAGCAAAACAACTTAATATCGGTTATTATCCCCGTTTACAAGGTGGAAAAATTTTTGGATAGGTGCGTAAGCAGTGTTCTTTCGCAAACGTATTCTAATCTCGAAATTATTCTTGTTGACGACGGAAGCCCCGACTTATGCCCTAAAATGTGTGACGAGTGGGAAAAGAAAGATAAGAGAATTAAGGTCATACATAAAGAAAACGGCGGGCTTTCCGACGCAAGAAATTACGGGCTTAACGTTTGTACGGGTGATTACGTTGCGTTTATTGATAGCGACGATTACTATTTTGATAATGCCATTGAAAATTATGTTACGTCGGCTGTAAAAAATAAAGCTGACATTGTCGTCGGAAATTATAGAAAAGTTATTTATAGTAATAACATTTTAGTCAAGACCATAGACGTTGAAAACGTTTATTTTGGCAAGACGTTTAATGGTAACACTTTTAATTCGTTAACGAAGTATCTTTTTAGTAAAGAAGAAAATAAAAAAACGGGTTTGGTATCTGCTTGTAATAAACTTTATAAACGTGAATTTATCGAAAAAAACAATCTCCGCTTTATATACGGAATACATAACGAAGACTGGTTTTTTAATCTCACGGCGTATTATTTTAATCCTACGGTAAACTTTATTGACAGTTTTATATTTAACTACTATATCGATAACCGTGGTAACACTTTATCGGCAGTAGGGAATACCGATTTTAAGTGGGTTGTTTTTTGCGACGAGTTTTATAAAAAGTATTACCCACAGTTAGATACCGACGGAAAGAGATTTTACAATAATTTTTATAACGGTGCGATAAATTCGCTATATTCTATTATGAATAAAAAGATAAGCGACACCGAAAAGAGTAAACTTATAAACGAAATAATTTATAGCGAAAAGTTTATCGAGTGCTTAAAGGCATTAAACAAGGCGGAAGAAGATTTTTACCATGACGAAAAACATTACGCAAAAAAGTTAAGACGGGAAATACGAATAAAGAAAATTAAAAGGTCAATAAAAAAGATATTGAAAAGATGAAAAACGTTTTAAGCGAAAAACCGAATAAAACTTTTTTTTCGCTTCTTAAAAGCGGGGTGACGGGAGAAAAATTATCAGAGCCCGTTAAACTCGGCGAAGAAGAATTACGCTCGCTTTACATTCTTGGCAGTAGGCACAATTTAAGCGGGCTACTTTCTTTTGCTCTTACCCTTAACGGTTTTGAGATAAACTTCGGTTCGCCTTTTTTTGACGACAAACTTCGTTACGTCGCACAGTACGAAAGGCAAAAAACCGACGTCGAGGACTTAAAAAAACTTTTTTCCGTAAACAATATAGAATATATAATATTAAAGGGAAGTGAAATTTCAAAATTTTACTTTTTCCCCGAAACAAGATATTCCGTTGACGTTGACGTCTTAATAAAAAAGGAAAAATTTGCTTCTGCGATTAAACTTTTAAAACGAAACGGGTATAAGCTTTATAAGAAAACTGCCAAGGACGTTTTGTTTACTTTTCCGTCGGGCGGGGCTTTAGAACTTCATTTTAAGGTGGAAAGCGACGATAAGTTTAATCTTACACAAAAGATTTGGGCGGAAAAGGAAAAGACGGGAAAACTTTCGACGGAAACGGTTTTATGTTATCTTACCTTGCACGCAAAACGGCACTTTTTTATGGGTGGTTGCGGATTAAAGTATATTACCGACGTTGTTGCCATACTTAATAAAAACAAAATTGACGATATGACGCTTGATAATAAATTAAACAGCGTGGGTGCTGAAAGTTTTTACGATTACGTTTTAAGGCTGATTGATTTTTGGTTTAACGGTAAGGAAGTGGACGACGACGTCAGGTTATTTGGTGATATCATAATATCGGGCGGAACTTTCGGAAATTACAGCACTTCTTCGATAATTGAAAGCGATGAATATACAAACGTTTTTTCAAGAATATTTTTGCCGTACGAGAAACTTAAAAAGATTTATCCTTCGCTGACGGGTAAAAAAGTTTTAACCCCGTTTTATCAAGTCAAAAGGTGGTTTAACGTTTTTAATTGCAAAAAGCGAAAGGCTTTTATTAAAAAAACCAAAGTAAAATTAACCGACGAAGAGAAACAAAAAATAAAACGATTAAAAAACATATTAAAATAACTTAAAAACCTTTGACAGAACGTAAAAAATATGTTAATATAAAGACACTTAAAGAAGAAGCGACCCTTCTCGCCGACGAAAATTTTTTCAATCGGCTCAATACTTTTTTATGTTACTACGGTATTTTCAGGTCACTTTTATCTTTAGTGACCTGTTTTTTTTGCTATTCGGGAAAAGTCCCGAAATATTTAAGTGAGGTACACAACTATTAAAAAAGAACATCAATTAAACGAGGAAATCAGAGATAAAGAAGTCCGTGTTATCGGTTCTGACGGAAGTCAGCTCGGCATTATGTCGGCACGGGAAGCGCAAGCCATCGCCGATGACGAAGGGCTTGACCTTGTTAAAATTTCTCCGACTGCCGTTCCGCCGGTTTGTAAAATTATGAACTACGGGAAATACCAGTTTGAACTCGTAAAAAAAGCGAAAGAAGCAAAAAAGAACCAAAAAGTTATTGAAATAAAGGAAGTTCAACTTTCAATGACAATCGACGTCGGCGACCTTAACGTTAAGGCAAAACAAGCGCTTAAATTTTTATCGCAAGGCAATAAAGTCAAAGTCGCTATCAGAATGAAGGGGCGTCAAATGGCACACCCCGAAATGTGTATCGACGTTATGATGAGATTTTTCGAACTCGTAAAGTCGATGGGTCAAATCGAAAAGCAACCGCTTACCGAAGGCAGAAACATCTGGATGATGTTAGCCCCGCTTAAAGCGTAAAAAATAAAAACAAACGGAGGGTAAACTTATGCCTAAAATGAAGACAAAGAGTGCGGCAAAAAAACGTTTCCGTGTTACCGCAAACGGAAAAATCAAGAGATCTTGCTCTGGTAAGAACCATATTCTCACCAAGAAAGACAGAAAGAGAAAGAATAATTTGTGTGACGGTGCTTACGTTGATGCTACACAAGCAAAGACAATGAGAACGCTCATCTATAACAAGTAAGGTAAGGAGAGAAGTATTATGCGTATTAAAAGAGCAGTTAACGGCGTTAAAAAACGTAGAAAGATATTAAAACTTGCCAAGGGTTATTTTGGCGGAAGAAGTAAAAGATACAGAGTAGCAAGAGAAGCCGTAATGAAGTCCGGCATGTATGCATTTATCGGCAGAAAGGATAAAAAGCACGATTTCCGTGCCCTTTGGATTGCCAGAATCAATGCGGCAGCAAGGCTTTCGGGTTTATCATATAGCAAATTTATGTTCGGTTTAAAAAATGCCGGCATTACGCTTAACAGAAAGGTTTTGGCCGAAATCGCAGTAAGCGACAGCGAAGCATTTGCAAAACTTTGCGAAACGGCAAAAAAGAATCTTAACAAGTAATTATTATAAAGCCTACGATAGCGTGGGCTTTATTTTGGTAAAATGATAACTTCAAAACAAAATTCTTTTATAAAAAACGTCCGTGCGCTTCAAGATAAAAAGGATAGGGACGAAAGTGGACTTTATATCGTTACGGGCGTTAAAATGGTCAAGGAAGCAATTATTTCGGGACAGGAAATTTTGTCCGTAATTTTTACCGAAAAGGGTGAAAAAAGTTTGGGGAACGAGTTTTCGTCTTTTGACGTTGAACGCATTTTAGTAAGTGACGACGTGTTTAAGTCGCTCACCTATGAAGTTACCCCGCAGGGCGTTTTGGCAGTCGTTAAAAAGCCGAAAGTTTCTCTTTCTTGCCCTAAAGGAAAGTGTTTACTTTTAGACGGGCTTCAAGATCCCGCAAACGTCGGAGCGATTATAAGAACGGCGGTATCTATGGGGTATAACGAATTATATCTTGCCGACTGTGCCGACGCTTATTCTCTTAAATCGGTAAGAGCGAGTATGAGCGGTATTTATAAAGCCAAAGTTTACGTCGGAACAAGAAGAGAAATCTTAAAGTATATCGATTGTCCGATTATCGTTGCCGATATGGACGGAAAAAACGTTAAAGAGTTTATTCCGCCGAAAGTTTTTTGTCTTGCCATCGGTAACGAAGGAAACGGAATAAGCGATGACGTAAAATCACTTGCAAGCGAAGTTATCGGTATTCCTATGCAAAACGGTATGGAAAGCCTTAACGCATCCGTATCGGCGGGAATACTTATGTTTAATTTATAATATAGGAGAAAGCAAATATGTCAGGACACAGCCACTCAGCAAATATCGCTGTTAAAAAGGCAAAAACGGATGCCATTAAGGGTAGAATTTTTACGAAAGTAGGTAGAGAAATCGCTGTTGCAGCCAAGAACAATCCCGACCCGAGTACGAACAGCAAGTTAGCGGACGCAATCGCAAAAGCAAAGTCCGTTAATATGCCGAACGACAACATTAAAAGATGTATCGCAAAAGCGGCAGGGGAACTTTCTAACGCCGTTTACGAAGAATTGACTTACGAAGGATACGGACCGGCAGGTAGCGCAATCATTATTAAAACGCTTACCGACAACAAGAATCGTACCGTTGATTACGTTCGTATGGCAATGAGAAAACACGGCGGTTCACTCGGCAATACGGGTTGCGTTTCGTTTACCTTTAACACGGTTGGCGTTATCGTTATCGAAAGAACGCCCGACCTTACCGAAGATACCATTATGGAATACGCAATGGACGCAGGTGCAGACGACTTTTATGCAGAGGACGACGCTTTCGTCGTTCATACGGCACCGTCGAGTTTTTCGGACGTAAGAAAATATTTGGAAGACAAGGGGCTTAACTTCTTCGAAGCCGAAGTAACCATGCTTCCGCAAACAAAGATTACCTTGGAAGGCGAGGAACTTGCCAAATTCAATCGACTTATCGATGCTTTGGAAGAACTTGACGACGTTCAGGACGTATATCATAACGTTGACCTTCCTGTTGAAGACGAAGAATAATTTTTTTATAAATTATGAATAAAAATACCTTATTTATCGATAATAATAATATCGGCAATAAGGTATTTTCCTTTTTTTAAGTAAAATTATCAAAAGCAATACTATAATAGACGATTTAACGCATTATATAATGATTTCATATAACGTTGTTTATTCTTCTATTCTTATCGCCGTTAATATACCAAAACGTACGGCGATAAGTATCTCCTACCTTTTGGGAGGGGTGGAAAAATTTCACCCCTTTTTTATTTTTAAAAATTTATTAAAAAGGTGGTACTATTTGGTTTTTTGTGGTAAAATATATATAGGTGATATTATGAAAAAATTATTATCGAAAGTTTTAATACTTATTTTGGCACTTTCTTTTGCCTTGTCTTTGTCGGGCTGTATTATCGACTTTTCGGGAGATTTAACAAAGCCCGATGACAATAAGGTTACGGGTACGGTTGCCGAACTTCCCGATTCGATAACCAAATCGTCGGACGTTTCCTTCGACAGTTATACCGCCACCGAACGTGAACAAAGTCCGATTACCATGCAGGAAGCAATAAACAACGTTAAGCGTTCTTCCGTGTATATCTCGGTCGCAGTTTCGGGCGGGACGTCTCTCGGTTCGGGTACGATTATCGACATAAACGACGGCGTAAACAATCCAAACACCTTTTACGTTCTGACATGTTATCACGTCGTTGCTTCAAAGGGGAACATAACAATTATTGTGCCTGACCTTAATTATAGGTACGGCGAGAACGAGGACTATACTTTTACGGGTAAAATCGGCGGGACGGTTACGGCGGGTCAGCAGGTTTCGCTCGTCGGCGGAGATATGGAATCGGACGTTGCCGTTTTGAAACTTTATATCGCCAACACGAGTGTAGCACAGTCAATCGTTAAAGCAAAGATTATGGACAGCGCATTTAAGGTAAGCGAAGGTGACGAAGTCTTTGCAATCGGTAATCCTACGGGCGTACTTCCGGGAACAGTTACGAGCGGTATTATCAGTTACGTTTTCAGAAAAGAACAAATTGAAAATATCGGGGAAATGACGCTTTATCAAATCGACGTCAATATTCGTCACGGCAGTTCCGGCGGTGGATTATATAACGATTACGGCGAACTTATCGGAATAACCAACTCGGGTAGCGACGAAGACTATATTTTCTATGCAATTCCTTTAAGAATAACGGACGACCCGAAAACCGATAACGGATTTTCGAATATCGTTAAACAACTCGTAAGTACCAAGACCGATTCGAATTACGGATATATTTCCGAAAGACGTGAAAAATTCGGCTTTACGGTTACCGAAACGAAGGATAACAATAACGAGAGTTACTTATACGTTTCACAAGTAATTTCGGGAAGTTATGCAGATAAGGCGGGGATTAAGGCGAACTCTTATACGACGGACGTTATAACGCATTTCGAGTACGACGGCGTTAAGTCGGAGATAAACACTATCGACGCCTTTACGACGAAAATGAAATCCGTTCCTATCGGTGGTACATTTAAGATTTATATCACAAGGCAGGAAACCAATTACAGGGGAAAGGTTACCACTTCGGAAGTAACCGTTTCGCTTACCGTTTCAATGGCTTATTTTTGCGATACGGGTGTTTATCCCGAATAAATTAAATTAGGTTTTGGGTGGGTAAAATAGTAACTCACCCTTTTTCTTTTTTTATTGACTTTTAATTAAAATTAAAGTAAAATGTTATTATGACGATTTTGGGTTTTGACCCCGGACTTGCAACACTCGGTTACGGGGTTATAACAACTGAAAAAGGTAAAAAGCCGTGCGTGGTCGATTACGGTATCGTTCAAACGCCGAAGGCGGAAAGTTTGGCAAAAAGACTTCAAATGTTGGAACAGGCGATAAATCAGATTATCGACAATTTTAAGCCCGACGAAATTTGTATGGAAGAACTCTTTTTTGCAAAAAACGTCAAGACGGCGATTGCCGTTGCCCACGCAAGGGGAGTACTTCTTTTAACGGCTAACAAGGCTTGTGAAAAAATTTACGAATACACTCCGCTTCAAATCAAGCAAGCGCTTACGGGTTACGGCAGGGCTGACAAAAAGCAAATTCAAAAGATGGTGGCAACCCTTTTGGGGCTTAATGCCGTTCCGAAACCGGACGATGCGGCAGACGCACTTGCGGTCGCTCTTTGCCACGCGCAGACGAATAGATTAAAAGAATTTTTTGTCGTTTAGGTAGGTTTATATGATAGGGTATATTAAAGGAAAGGTTTTGAATATAAATAACGGCGTTGCGTTGGTCGTCAATAACGGAATAGGGTACGAGATAGCGTGTTCTCAAACGACGCTTGATAAAATCGACGGCGAAAACGAAGTCGAAATTTTTACGTATCTTGCCGTGAGAGAAGACGGGTTATTTCTTTACGGGTTTTCTTCCGTCGAAGAAAAAAAGATGTTTATTAAACTCATTTCCGTTTCGGGCGTAGGGCCTAAAATCGGAATTGCCATACTTTCGGGTATGGCACTTAACGATTTGGCAATAAAGATTGCGACGAGTGATATTAAGGGGCTTTCGAAAATAAAGGGACTCGGTAAAAAAATGGCGGAAAGAATCGTCGTTGAACTGCGTGAAAAAATGCAGGCGGTAGAAGAAGAAACGGAAACCGCTATTAAGTCTTCGGCGAAAGACATGTCGGACGTTGAAGAAGACGCAATCATCGCTCTTATGAGTTTGGGATTTACGAAAAAAGAGTGTTTGCCGGTCGTTTTGTCGGCAAGAGATTTTGGTGCAAAGACGGTTGAAGAAATCGTTACGTACTCATTAAAAAATATAAGATAGGTAATTATGCAAGACGGATTTTATATCACAAGCGCACGTGGGGACAAAAAAATCGAAAATCAAAAACTCGAAAACGAGCGTGAAGTGAACAACGAACAAAAAATATCGGACGTTGAAATCGAGAACGTTCTTCGCCCGAAGTCAATGGAAGGCTACGTTGGTCAACAAAAGATAAAAGACAACTTGGCCGTTTCAATCGCCGCTTCGAAAATGCGTGGCGACGCACTCGACCACGTGCTTTTATACGGACCTGCGGGGCTTGGGAAAACAACGCTTGCGCATATAATAGCAAACACGATGGGCGTACAAATAAAGATTACGTCGGGACCTGCTATCGAAAGATCGGGCGACCTTGCGGCGTTGCTTACAAACCTTAACGAACACGACGTACTCTTTATCGATGAAATTCATAGGTTAAATCATAACGTCGAAGAAATACTTTATTCCGCTATGGAAGATTTTAATATCGACATCATAACGGGCAAAGGTCCTTCTGCGTCAAGTATGCAAATACCGTTAAAGCGGTTTACCCTTATCGGTGCAACGACAAAGGCGGGTATGCTTTCGTCCCCGCTCCGTGACAGATTCGGATTACTTTGTAGGCTTGAATCTTATACGGTAAACGAACTTTGCGAAATCGTTACGAGGGCATCAAAAATGCTCGGGTCGAATATTGATGAAGACGCTTCGCTGGAAATTGCAAAGCGTAGTCGTGGAACACCGAGAATTGCAAACAGACTTCTTCGTAGGGTAAGAGATTACGCACTCGTTAAGGGGCATAAGTCCATGACGAAGCAGGACGCAAAAGACGCACTTTCGCTTTTGGAAATCGACGAGTTGGGACTTGACCTTATCGATAGACGACTGCTTAAATCCATGGCGGAAAAATTCAACGGCGGACCGTGTGGACTTGAAACTTTGTCCGCAACCGTGAACGAAGACGCAAACACCATTGAAGACGTTTATGAACCTTACTTATTGCAGTTAGGGTTTATCGCAAGAACTTTAAGGGGAAGGATATTACTTAAAAAGGGATACGAACACATAGGACTGAAAATGCCGGAATCGAAAATGGCGCAAATGTCTATGTTTACGAGTGAAAATGAAAACGAGTGATTTTGATTATAATTTACCACAAGAATTGATAGCGCAAACTCCGATTGAACCGAGAGATTCCTCAAGGCTTTTAATTTACGACAGAAAAGAAGACAAGGTCTATCACGAACACTTTTTCGATATTAAAAAGTACTTAAAAAAGGGCGACGTGCTTGTAAGAAACAATACCAAGGTTTTGCCTGCGAGAATGTTTGCAAAGACAAAAAACGGCGGTAACGTCGAAGTGCTTTTATTAAAACGCTTTTCGCTTGACGAGTGGGAAGTTTTGGTTAAGCCCGGGAAAAAGGCAAGACCGAACGTTACGCTTAAAATTAACGACGAATTATCGCTTACTGTTTTATCCGTTATCGAAGAAGCGGGTTCAAGACGGGTTAAGTTTAACTACGACGGCGTGTTTGAAGATATTATTTCAAGGGTGGGAGAAATGCCACTTCCGCCGTACATCAAAGAAAAACTTGCCGATCAGGGAAGATACCAAACGGTGTATGCAAAGACGTTGGGTTCTGCCGCCGCTCCGACTGCTGGACTTCATTTTACCGATAAACTTTTCGACGAATTAAAGGCTATGGGGGTTATCGTCGTCGACGTATTATTACACGTCGGACTCGGTACTTTCCGCCCCGTTAAAGTAGAAAACGTTTTGGAACATCACATGCACTCTGAATATTACGAAATAAGCGAGGAGTCGGCAGAGATAATCAACAAGGCAAAAAGGGAAGGCAGACGGGTTATCGCAATCGGTACGACGAGTGTCAGAACGCTTGAAAGCGCATCGGATAATAACGGGTTCGTTAAGCCGATTAAAGACAATACGGAAATTTTTATCTATCCGCCGTATAAATTTAAGTGCGTTGACGCATTGATTACGAATTTCCATCTACCGAAGTCAACGCTTATTATGCTCGTTGCAAGCTTAACAAACCGAGAAAAAATATTGGAATTATATAATCTTGCCGTTGAAGAAAAATACAGATTCTTTTCCTTCGGCGACGCTATGTTTATAATGTAATAATTATGGAAAAATTTTCTTACGAAGTATTAAAACAAGATAGCAAAACGGGTGCAAGGGCAGGCATTTTGCACACTCCCCACGGGGATATTTTAACTCCTACCTTTATGCCTGTCGGAACTCAAGCGACGGTAAAGGGGGTTATCCCTCGGGACCTTGACCAAGCCAAGACGCAGATTTTACTTGCAAACACCTACCACCTTTATTTAAGGCCGGGAGATGAGATAGTGAAAAAAGCGGGCGGGCTTCACAAGTTTATGTCGTGGGATAAGCCGATACTGACGGACAGCGGTGGGTTTCAGGTTTTCTCTCTTGCAAAACTCAATAAGATAAAAGACGACGGGGTATATTTTAACTCGCACATCGACGGAAGTTTACACTTTATCTCTCCCGAAAAAGCGATTGATATCGAGAATAATTTGGGTGCCGATATAATTATGGCTTTCGATCAATGCACACCCCCTTCGACGTCTTACAACCAATCCAAAGAAGCAATGGAAAGAACTTTGCGTTGGCTTGATAGGTGCTATAATTATCATAAGAACGATAACCAAGCCCTGTTCCCGATAGTTCAAGGGAATATGTTTAAGGATTTAAGAGAAATAAGCCTTCGTGAAACGATACCTTATGCAAAGTATGGTATTGCAATCGGTGGACTTTCGGTCGGAGAACCCAAACCCGTTATGTACGATATTATGGACAGTATGCTGGATAAATACCCGACGAACGTTCCGAGATATTTAATGGGTGTCGGAAGTCCCGACTGTCTTGTCGAAGGCGTACGCCGTGGTATCGATATGTTCGACTGCGTTTTGGCAACGAGGGTAGGAAGGAACGGAACGGCACTTACGTCAAAGGGGAAAGTTGTAGTCAGAAACGGCATATATAAAGAAGATTTTACCCCGCTTGACGACGAGTGCGATTGTTACGCTTGTCGCCATTATACGAAAGCATATCTACGCCATATGATAAACGTGGGTGAAATGATGGGCGGTATGATGATAAGTTTACACAACATAACCTATCTTAACGGACTTATGGCTAAAATTCGTGAAGCGATTATGCAAGACGCTTTTTTGGAGTTTACGGAAGAATTTTATCGAAAAACGGGAGAAAAACTTATATTGAGTAAATCCGTACAAAAATAGTGCGTTAAAAAACTTGATTTATATCTAAAAATACTTTACAATATTATTAAAAGTTATCTTAAATTCAGGAGAGAGGAAATGAAAAAATTAGTTAAAATTTTAACAGTTATGGCATTAGTTATCCTATCGGTTATGAGTTTGTCTGCTTGTAACATGGGCGGAAACGCTAAACAAGACGTTACCGACGCTTACGTAAAATATACGGCAGTTGATAATACTTTCGATTCATCGTTATATTTTAAAATCGTAGCAAACAAAGACGACGCAACGAAGGGCGTTTGGAGTGATAATTACGGATATTCCGGAAACTACGTTGCAAACGGCAACGAATACTCGTTATACTTCGGCAACTCTATTGACGTTAAATATGCTACCGTTACTATTACGGAAAATCAATTTACTTATAACGGTACGACGTTTAAGTTTAAAGAAGCAGAAGCAGGTGGATGTTCTTCGTCTAACTGGTCAAGTTACGCACTTTTGGGCGGTATGCTTGCTCTTCTTATCGGCTTCTTTATTTACTCATCGGTATCTAACAAGAAAAAACAAAAGAAAGCCGTTGAAACGGCAAAGGCACTCAAAGCAGGCGATAAGGTTAAAACCATCGGCGGTATTTGCGGTGTTGTAAGTTCGGTTGACGACGCAGAAAACACTTTCATTTTGGAAACGGGCGACGGCACGCATAAGACTTACACCAAGTTCGACAAGGCGGCAATCTATCAAACGGCACCTGCAAAGGAAGAAACCCCGAAGCAAGAAGTTGTTGAAAGAAAGGTCGTTAAAAAGGGCGGAAAGGCAGTTGAAGAAAAAGCCGAAGAAAAAGCCGAAGAAAAAGTTGAAGAAAAAGTTGAAGAACAATCTGAAGAAAAGAAAGACTGATTTTCTCGGTAAAGAATAAAGAAATTATCCCCTGCATACTTATAAATAAGTAAGTTTGCGGGGGTTTTTTATGGATAAAAACGGCGGTTTTATAGCAAGGCTTTTTAAGGGAGTTGTTTTTTCTCTTTTGGTAACGGTTATAGGGATACTTATTTTTGCCGTGGTTGTTTATTTTTGTGCTTTACCTGATAACGTCAATAAGCCCGTGAATCAATTTATAAAAATCATCTCGATTTTTTTAGGTGTGTTTTGCAGTAAAAACAATACCAAAGGTTTATTATTCGGATTGCTTTTGGGAATAATTTACGGAATTTTTACATATCTTCTTTTTTCGGGGATAAGCGGGAAAATTTTGTTTTCTCTTTCAATGCTTGTCGATTTGATTTTGTCAGTTGTTGTAGGTACGATATCGGGAATAATTTGCGTAAACGTAAATAAGGAAAAAGAATAAAAAAACGGGTTAAGAAATCTTAACCCGTTTAACTCTTTTCTATATTAAATTGACCATTCACCGTCATTAAAGACGGTGATTTTTTCGTTACCTTTTACGCCTTCGACGATTAAATCGTCGGTTCCTATCATAAAGTCAACATGTTCTATTGAATCGTTTGCACCCATTTTACGCAGTTTTGACTTTTTCATTTTATTGCCGTTTTTTATCGTAGTCGGGTATGCTTTTCCGATTGCAAGGTGGCAACTTGCGTTTTCGTCGAATAAGGTATTGTAAAACAAAACGTTTTGTTTTTTAATAGGTGAATTTTTACCTATTAAGGCAACTTCGCCTATACGCTTCGTGCCTTCGTCCGTGTCGATTAAACCTTTTAAAATATCATAGCCTTTTTTTGCGCTATACGAAACGATTTTACCTTTTTCGAAGCGAATTGAAAAGTTATCTATTATGTTTCCGTTATAGTTAAGAGGAAGGGCGGATACGACCGTTCCCTCCGTTTTATTTGCGTCGGGGCAAGTGAAAACTTCTTCCGTCGGCATATTTGCGATAAAATTTATTCCGTCGCTTGCTTTTTCCTGTGCCGAAAGCCAGACGTGGTTTTTGGCAAGATATACACGCAGGTCTGTGCCGTTTTTACTTTTAAAATGAAGATAATCGAAGTTAAACCCGTTGAGTTTAGTTGCCCGTTTATTTAGAAGCGATACGTGTTCTTCCCAACTCTTAATAGGGTCGGGGGAGTCAAGACGCATGGACTTAATAATTGCGGAGTAAAGGTCTTTTTCGGGATTTTCGCTTGACGGGAAAACCTGTTTTGCCCAAGCTTTTGTCGGAAGTGAAACCACGCACCATCTTATTTTATTCGTCATAATTGCGTCGGAGTATTTTTTTAAAAGTTTTCCACGTACCTTCATCGTGGCGGATATTTTTTCTGCGGGGATACCCTTAAACGCATTCGGGTCTTCTGACGCTATGGCAACGTAACAGTAATTTTCGTTTACCACGTATTCCTTGCTCTTAATAACCCACGACGGAATATCGGTAAGAGTTTTTAAGTCGGCATTTTTATAATTTATTGCGTCGATTATTTCGTCTTCCCAGTGAACGATACAGTTCTTTGCCCCCATATCGTAACCCGTTCGGCAAAATTCTTCGGCAACGTCTTTAAGTTCGACGGGACAGGCGACATAAAGTCCTTGTCCTTTTTGCAAGTTTACGCCGTATTTAAGAGTAAGGCGACAAAACCCGTTTAATTTTTTTTGTGTAAACATATTTCCCCCTCTTATTATTATTTTATAATAATAAACAAATATAGTCAAATATTGTGTCGGAAAAAGGAAAATAAAAAACCTTTTTGTGTTTTTGTTTCTTTTGGTAATTGATAAAATGTTAAAAATTATTAAAATGGGTTGAAAAAACAAGATTTAAGTGATATAATTATATACTGTATTATTGTCCTTATTTTGAGATGTGAAATGATTCTTGACAAAATTACCAAAAACAGCGATATAAAAAAACTTAATACGGACGAACTTGTTTGTCTTTCGAACGAGTTAAGAGAAAAAATTATTTCCGTAACCAAAAAAAACGGCGGACATTTATCTTCTAATCTCGGTATCGTCGAAACGACGGTCGCTTTACATTACGTATTTGATTTTAAGTCGGATAAACTTATTTTCGACGTCGGGCATCAATGCTATGCGCATAAAATTTTGTCCGACAGAAAAGATAAATTCGACACGATACGGCTTGACGGGGGGCTATCCGGTTTTCCTAATCATAATGAAAGTGCTTTCGATACTTTTACGACGGGGCATTCGGGAACTTCCATCGGGTCGAGTTTGGGATTATCGGTTGCAAGGGATATGCGTGGCGAAAGTTATTCCGTCGTCGATATCGTAGGGGACGGCTCAATCGTCAACGGACTTAATTTGGAAGCGATAACTTCAAACGCAGAAAAACCGAAAAATATGCTCGTTATTCTTAACGATAACGGAATGAGTATTTCCAAAAACGGAAACGCACTTTATCATCAACTCTCGAAAGGGTTTACCAACGTAAATTATTATAAGGGTAAAAACCTTGTTAAGCGTGTTTTGGGCGAATCCAAGTTTGCGGGGTTTTTAAGTAAAATCAAAGACGGAATTAAAGGGCTTTTGATAAGGAACAACTTTTTTGAAAAATTCGGATTTAAGTATATGTTCGTAAGAAACGGCAACGACTTAAAAACGGTTTTGCGTGCTGTAAAAAAAGCCAAACAAATTATGAAATACAAGGCGGTTTTGTTACACGTAAGGACAACCAAAGGAAAGGGATTAAAACAAGCCGAAGAACATTCGGACGCTTATCACGGCGTCGGGAAAGAATTATCGACGGTGCAGGGGGCGTACGCAACGGCACTCGGCAATAGATTAAACGAGTTAATAGGTATGGACGAAAAAATCGTCGTTATCACCGCAGGCATGAAGGATGGTACGGGACTTAATATCGTCGAGAAAACTTATCCTAAAAATTTTATCGACGTGGGTATTGCGGAAGAATATGCCGTTACCCTTTCGGCGGGGTTATCGAAAGGCGGTCTTAAACCCGTCGTGGCAATTTATTCGACCTTTTTGCAAAGGGGGTTTGACGAAGTGTTGCACGACGTATGCCTTCAAAACCTTCCCGTAATTTTTTGCCTTGATAGGGCAGGTCTTTCGGGGGCGGACGGGGTAACACACCAAGGCACTTTTGATTTGAGTTACCTTTCGTGTCTTCCGAATATGACTGTTTTGTCGCCT
Source organism: Christensenellaceae bacterium (assembly GCA_045599205.1). Lineage (GTDB taxonomy): Bacteria > Bacillota > Clostridia > Christensenellales > Borkfalkiaceae > UBA1259. Next base: position 43,547 of record JAZRVM010000027.1, read on the forward strand.
GCAAACGTCGAAGAGTTTCGGTCGGCAATAGATTATGCGCTTTCACTTGCCTCTCCGGTTGCAATAAGGTATCCGAGAGACGACGAATATAAATTCATTTCAAAAGAAAACGATTACCGTAAATGGGAAAAGGTTTCACCGACCGTTAATGGCGAGAAAATAAGTATTTTATGCGTCGGACCACGTATGATTCGGCTTGGAAAGGAAATAGAACAAGAACTTGACGGGGCGTGCGTATATAACGTAAGAACGGTTAAACCGCTCGACGAAAATACTCTTGACGCAATAAAAGAAAACACCGTTATAACGTTGGAAGAAAATAACGTTATCGGTGGATTCGGAAGTCAAGTATCCCTTTATTATTCAAAGAAAGGTTATAAAACGAGATTATTGCCTTTCGGTATCGACGATAAGTTTATAAATCACGGCAGTATCGGCATTCAACTTGACGGATGCGGATTAAATAAAGATGCTATATTAAACAAAATAAAAAGCATAGGTAAAGGAAAGTATGAATAAGTACATAAAAAAATCATTGTTTATCTTTCTTGACGTAATATCAATGACGATAGCGTATATTTCGGGTGCGATATTTTCAGGTCTTCCTTTTCCCGAAATTATGTCAACGACTTATTATTACTACATAATCGCAACCGTCGTTGCCGTTGTCCTTTCAAACTTTTTGGGACTTTATACGTCTATTTGGAAATATGCGGGTATCGTTGAAGCAATGCGGGATGCGATTTTGATTGTTTCTGTTGCTGCGATTAACTCGATAATAGCCGCAATTTCTCTTGAGTTTAAGTTAGAGTGGGCAATTATTGCGACGCTCGTCTATGCTGTCTTACAAGTCCTTATAAGGTTTTCATTAAGACTTTACGGATATCTTATTTCAAGATACAGTAAAGGTGGTACAAAACTTATTGACAGAAAGAGAGTAATGATAATCGGCGGGGGTGCTGCGACTTCGGTTTTAATCAACGAAATGCTTTCTTCGGATAAAATCTCCTTAAAACCCGTTTGCGTTTTAGATGACGACGTAAATAAAATGGGGCTAAAAATAAACGGCGTTAAAATCGTCGGTTCAATTAAAGAAGTAAAAAAATATGCCGATAAATATAACGTCGAAGAAATTATTGTTTCAATCCCTTCGGCTAAAAAGAAGACGATAAGCGACATTATTAAGGAGTGCCAAAAAACAAACTGTAAGATTAAAATCGTTCCTGGCATTTATCAAGTAGCGGAAGGTCGGGTTACCGTTTCGGACATAAAGGAAGTCAGCATTTCAGATCTTTTGGGGCGTGAACAAGTAAGGGTTAATCTTGATGAAATTATGGGATATATCGAAGACAGAGTCGTTCTGGTTACCGGTGGAGGCGGTTCAATCGGTAGCGAACTTTGCCGTCAGATTGCAACGCATAATCCACGTAAACTCATTATTTTCGATATTTACGAAAACAACGCTTACGATATTCAGCAAGAATTAAAGAGAAAATTGCCTAACCTTAATCTGACGGTGCTTATCGGGTCTGTAAGGGACAGTGTTAAAGTCAATAAAGTGTTTAGTGATTATAAACCGCAAATCGTTTTCCACGCAGCGGCACATAAACACGTTCCGCTTATGGAAACAAGCCCGAATGAAGCCGTTAAAAATAACGTCAGCGGTACTTATAAAGTTGCAAAAGCGGCAGGAGAAAACGGCGTTGAAAGATTCGTTTTGATTTCAACCGACAAGGCGGTTAATCCAACTAACATTATGGGTGCAACGAAACGTATTTGCGAAATGATTATTCAAACGATGAATAAGCATTACGACACCAATTACGTTGCGGTAAGATTCGGTAACGTTTTGGGCTCGAACGGGTCGGTTATCCCTCTTTTTAAGCGTCAGATTTCAGAAGGCGGACCTATAACGGTTACGGATAAAAATATCGTAAGATACTTTATGACGATTCCTGAAGCGGTAAGCCTTGTTTTACAGGCAGGGGCTTATGCAAAGGGCGGAGAAATTTTCGTTCTCGACATGGGTGAGCCGGTTAAAATTTACGACTTGGCACTTAATATGATTAGGCTTTCGGGGTTAGAACCGTTTAGGGATATCGATATAAAGATTACGGGGCTTCGTCCGGGAGAGAAACTTTACGAAGAAAGACTTATGAACGAAGAAGGGCTTGCTAAAACGGCAAACGACAAGATTTCTATCGGTAAGCCACTCGATATCGACGAAAAGAATTTGTTTAGTAAGATAGAAGAATTATATAATGAAGCGTATAACGAAACGGATAAAATGAAGGAACTTGTGCATGAGCTTGTTCCGACGTATAAAATAGACAATAGAAAAGATTAACAATAACATTTAAGGAGTAAAATATTGACAGTTCAAGAAATATGTTCGTCTTTTTGTGTAGGCGGTAAATACGTAGGATGTAAAGAATTAACGACGGGGATTATAAATTGCACTTATCTCGTTCAATACATAAGGGACGGTGTGGATAAACAGTACATCGTTCAACGTATCAATAAGGCGGTATTTAAGAATCCTGAACAAGTTATGGATAATATCGTCAGAGTAACCGATTACGTAAGAACGAATATTATCAAGAAAAATCTTTCGACAAAGCGTTTTGTTTTAAGAGTGTTTTTGTCTGAAAAGGGCGAACCCTTTATTATCGACGAAAAGGGTGATTACTGGCGTTGTTACAGGTTTATTCAAAATTCAACGACATACGACCAGACTGACGACTTGAAAATAATCGAAAATGCAGGGGTTGCTTTCGGAAGATTTCAAAACTGTCTTGACGGTTTTGATGCTAATTCACTATTTATTACTATACCTGATTTTCATAATACCACGAAAAGATTTTTGGATTTCGAAGATGCGGTAAAGGCTGACACAAAAGGGAGAGTAAGTTCGGTTAAATCCGAAATCGACGAGATAAAGGCCTTTAAGGAAATTGCAACGAAACTCGACTTTCTTATGCGTGACGGAAAGATTCCCGTTCGTGTAACTCATAACGATACAAAGTGCAACAACGTTTGTTTTGACAAGGATACGGGTGAAGCGCTTGCCGTTTTGGATTTGGATACGGTTATGCCGGGGCTTATTGCTCACGATTTCGGTGATGCGGTAAGGTTTATCGCAAACACTACGATAGAGGACGACCCGAACCTCGATAACGTTTCGCTGGATATCGGTAAGTTCGAAGCGTTTACAAAAGGCTTTATCGGGGAAGTAAAATCGACGCTTACCGAATTTGAATTGTCAACGATTTATCTTGGGGCTATTACTATGACGGTGGAACTTGCCATGAGATTTTTGACGGATTATATAAACGGAGACGTTTATTTTAAGGTAAAATATCCGGGGCATAATCTCGATAGGGCAAGGAATCAAATTACACTTGCAAAAGATATTTTAATTAAAGAAAATACTTTGAAAGAAATTATAAATAAATACAGTAAGGAGTAATGTTTTGGATACCGAACAAACGAAAAAAACAGGGCAAGCCCTCATAAAAAAAATAATCGCAGCCTTAAAAAAGTACTGGTTTTTTCTACTTATAGGGCTTGTTTGCGGTGCGTCTATCGGCGGAATTTTAAGTACGAGAGAAGTACCGACTTACACTGCATACGAAACTGTTGATTATACCGCTAAAAATATTGCGGAAACTTCCGAAAATGCCGCAAGCCACGTTACGGGTGCAAGAACTTATATTACAACCGTCGTTGAGTTTGCACGCCAAGGTTGCGTCGGCGATAGGGCTAACTTTTATTACGACGAGTTTTTATCGTCGGGTAAAACGATTGAGGAGTTTTTGTTTGAACACGATAACGAAAGAAAAACCCGTGAAACTTATACGTTTGACCAACTTGCTTCGGGCGAAATGCTCGGCGGACTTTACGACGTGTTCTATAACGCTTCAAGCGACGGGGTAAATTTTTATAGAAGTTTTTACACGGGTAGGCTTTACGCATTTGATAATCAAAAAGTAACTTTCAAAAACGGGAACACGGAGTTTTCGATTTTTAAGGACAGCTACGTTACTTCTCAAAAATCAGACGTGTATAGAGATGAATTTACTTACGACGAAATCGTCTGTGTAAAAGACAGAAACGTTAAGGTTTATTATTACGAAGGCAATAGTAACCTGAATCCCAAGACGGTTACGGGCAAGATTATCTCTTTTTCGGAAGAATCGATTACCGTTAAAAAACAAGACGAATCCGAAATCATAATCGCAAGAGATAAATATAAGACGGGTAAACTCGTTGCTTCAACAAATATTTATGCTTCCGGCATAATGCTTAATTACAGCGCACGTACCGACAGTTTTATCTTTGACGTTTCTTATACGGATACTAATAAAAATGCCGTTGCAAACAAGGTTAAGATTGCGATTTTGGCAATTAACGACGAAGCTCACGTTTACAAAAACGTTACCACGGGTGGTACTTCCGTTCAATATAAGTATTTTAAGGTTATACGTATAAATATCGACGATATGAGTTTAAGATACATTAAGACGAACGACGGTAGAAGAGCAATGATATTAAGAGCGGGTTTAATCGGTTTAGTCGCAGGTGCGGTTGTTATTTACGTTTTATCCGTTATGGATAGAACCGTTAAGTCTAAAGAAGAACTTGAAGAGATAACCGGTGTAAGTTTACTTACTTATATCTCAAAACAGGAGGAAAAAAGCAATGGATAATTCGGTGAAAACAGAAAGAATCAGTTTTCCTCTTTGGAAGATTTTGTTTAAAAATCTTATTTTGATTATCGTTTTAACGGTTCTTTGCACGCTTTCCGGTACGGTTTACGGTAAACTTACGGTTAAACCTGTTTATACGGCAAAAAGCACGGTTATATTAACGACGAGTCTTGACCCGTCTTCGGTTGCCGCAGGTAGCGCTTCAACCGACCTTTCTTTATCAAAGTTGACGCTTCCGTCTATCATTTCTTTGATTTCTTCGCCTGAAACGATTTCCGTTGCAAACGATATTTATAAGGGTGAGGGAGAAATAACGGAAGGGAATATCGGAACGGTATCGGGAGATACGTGTATCTTTTCGATTTATTACGTTGATTCCGACCCGACGATAGCAAAGGAAAAACTCGAAGCGGTAATAAGCGGTACTCGTGCGATATTTACAAAATACGAGCAGGAAGGTAAAAAGATTATTTCGGCAGGCGAAGTCGATTTTATTCCGACGCAAACGGAGCCTTCGGTTTCTTACTCGGATAAATCCGGGCAATACGTTTTAATAGGGTTTGCCACGGGGCTTATTCTTTCGCTTTTGATTGCCGTTTTGATTTATCTTTTCGATAATAAAGTTAAAGACATATCGGACCTTGAAGAAATTTCGGGTTCAAGCGTTATTGCGTTTATAAGTAAACAATAGTCTATTAAAACAAAAACCACGGAAAAGTCGCTCTTCCCGTATGGAAAAGCGACATTTCCGTGGTTTTTTATTATTTTTTGCCGTATAATTTTTCTCTCGTTTTTTTAAGCGCCCGTTCGGCTTCTCCGAGCGGTATGCCCGTGCGACGATAATCGTGTGAAAAACAAAATTCCTGCAGATTCCCGATAATTGAAGATATGGACATTTGTTGGATTTTCGAAAGAAGTTCGATATAATCTTTTTTAAGCCGTTTTGCATACGACGAATACTTTATAAGCATTGCGTAATGGTGCGTGCAAAATCCGTTCGTCGATAAAAGTGAGTTATAAAAATCGGGTTCATTATAATACATCTCGGCAACCGTTTTATAATATTTTTTCATGCTTTCTTCTATCAGGTCGCAAATGACGCACGATTTTCTCTCTTTTTCTATCAGTTTTGCCTGTGTTTTGGCGTGAAAAGGAGAAACGGGATTAAAAAGTTTTTTTTGTGCCGTTATTCTCGAAGCGACTTGCAGGGCAAGCCCGAGTTTGTTTTGGTCTTCGAAAAGTTTATCAAAATGATTATCGCAAAATCCGGATTTGTTTACTTGTATTCTCGTTGAATCTTCCATAACTGCGTCGTTTAAGAATTCGTAAATAAATTGCTCTTCGACTTTTTTTTCAATTTCACACAACGGACAATCACAATTCCGATTGAACTTTTCAAGAATAAGGTCTGTGTTTATATGATATTTCATAAAAAAATAATACCAAACTTCTTTAATTATTTCAATAGATTATTGCAAAAAAAAATATAAAGTTGTATAATTGACGTATAGGAGAAAGTTATGTTTACAGAAAGAATCGATTTGTATGAATATTTTAAGATAAGTAAGCCCGAAAACGCAAAAGGTATTTTAACGACCTTTATTCACGGTCAGTCCGAAGAAATCAGTTTAACAAGAAAACGCCCTGCTATGCTTGTAATTGGCGGTGGTGCTTACGCATGGGTTTCCTTCCGTGAAATGGAACCTATCGCCATTGAATTTTTCGGTAAAGGGTATAACGCTTTTACACTCGATTATTCCGTTAAACCCGTTACTTATCCTACACAATTATTAGAAGGTTGTATGGCAGTAGCATATATAAGGGAGAATGCCGAAAAACTCGGTATCGACAGCGAACATATTGCAGCCAACGGATTCTCTGCAGGTGGCCATCTTTGTGGTATGCTCGCAACTATGACCAAAGAAAAGGTCGTAAGAGAGTATCTTGGTAAATATGCTGATATGTGTAGGCCTGACGCAGTTATTTTATCTTATCCAGTTGTTTCTTCTGGCGAAAAATCTCACGGTGGCAGTTTTATTAACTTGACGGGGAATAATCCCGAACTTGCTAAAAAGTTGTCAATCGAAGACCACGTTGATAGCGATTCCGTTCCTGCTTTTATTTGGACGACTGTAAACGATACCTGTGTTCCGAGTGAAAACAGTTTGATTATTGCCGACGCTTATAAAAAGGCAAACGTTCCTTTTGAACTCCATATGTTCCAAAACGGTTGGCACGGCTCGGCACTCGCAACACTTGAAACGGACGGAACGGAAAACGGACATAGCCTAAATAAGGAAATCGCAGTTTGGCCGATTCTTGCCGATAACTGGCTAAAATACCGTGGCTTTGAAATAAAAAACAAATAATTTTTGTATATAAAAATTTTAACCCCGAAAACACTTGTAAAAACTTTTCGTTTGTGCTAATATATGTAATGCAAAACATACTATATGATTGATTTTTGTAAATGCAAAGAAACAATTAAATAGTAAGTGGGGCGCTGGTGTGGCTCAGTTGGTAGAGCAGCTGATTCGTAATCAGCAGGTCGCAAGTTCGAATCTCGTCACCAGCTCCAAGATTCTATAAAACAAAAACACCCAAAAGGGTGTTTTTGTTTTATGCATTGTAAAATACAATGCGAACTTGCTAAGTCGCAGACGCTTGTCCGTTTGCGAAGCAAACTACCAAGTCCTTGCCGATTAAAGATGCCCGTCACAAGGCGGACGAATCTCGTCACCAGCTCCAAGATTCTATAAAACAAAAACACCCAAAAGGGTGTTTTTGTTTTATGCATTGTAAAATACAATGCGAACTTGCTAAGTCGCAGACGCTTGTCCGTTTGC
>JAZRVM010000028.1:0-8689 GCA_045599205.1 Christensenellaceae bacterium
GGTCCACCTGTTCTCATACCGAACACAGAAGTTAAGCTCACTTGCGCCGAAAATACTTTGCTGGAGACGGCACGGGAAGATAGGTAGTTGCTGCATCCAAACAAAAAAAAGACTTACCAAACGGCAAGTCTTTTTTTGTACGTTGTACCAACGTAATCTTCCCGCCCATCTAAAGATGGATACGGGAAGAAGTCGCAGTCAAAAACAATTTATATATGTATTTTCGGCACTTATATTTACAAACAATAAAAGTCAGTGATAGGAAAGCGACATGTCGGTGCAGTTGTTCCGACACATGGTAGTTGCTGCATCCAAACAAAAAAAAGACTTACCAAACGGCAAGTCTTTTTTTGTACGTTGTACAACGTAATCTTCCCGCCCATCTAAAGATGGATACGGGAAGAAGTCGCAATTAAAAACGGTTTTTATGTATTTGACACGTATCTTTATATTTTTTCTTTACAAAAAACATAAAACAATATATAATAAAAAGGGTAGAATTTTTATGGAAGAAGTTATAAAAAAAGAAGAGAAAAGGCAATACGATATACTTGATATAACTAAATATATTTTAGCGCTACTTGTTGTAATGATTCATACTGAAATATCTCGACAGATATGGTCTCCTATCGCACGAATTGCGGTGCCTATGTTTTTTATTATAAGCTCTTTTTTGTTTTTTAGTAAAATCAAAGGAAAGGAAAAGCCCGAACAAAAAAAGGCATTGTGGCATTTTGTTAAAAGAGAGTTGATACTTTATGGTGTTTGGTTTATTATTATTTTACCATATATGTTTTTCTATAAGAAAAGAACAAGTTGGTTTGGGTCGGGAATAAATGGCTTATGGACATTTCTTTTAGAACTGTTTTTTAACGGTACGTTTCCTGCGTCTTGGTTTATAATGGCTTCAATTATTGGCACAATAATCGTATTTTATTTGTCGAAAATAAAAAGTAAATATCTTTTGATTATCGTCGGAGCATTGTGTTACGGGGCTTGTTTTTTTAGATCTTGTCTTTGGTTTTTAGTTGAAGAAAATTTGGATATTAGTTTGTTGGAAAAGTTGCCAGACATTTCTTTTTCATTTGTTGCGGGGATATTGTGGATAGTAATTGGAAAAATGTTTGCGGAAGGCAATAAGATAAAATCATTAAAAGTAATTATTATAGGGTTAATAATATCATTAGGTTTTTTGTTTTTTGAAAACTGGTTGTTTTTGTTTAAATTTAAAAAAGGCGGATGCGTATATTTTATAACACTCGTTCCAACGTGTGTGTTTCTTTTTGCGTTATTACTTCGTGGTGAAAACATAAAAATAAAATACGCAAAATTTTTTAGATGTGCAAGTACGCTTACTTACGTTGGGCATCTTGTCTTTATCGGGCTTTTTGAAGGAGTGCTTAATCACATATTCGGGGAAACGGTAAAATACGCATGGCTTGTTTACTTTGTTACGGTTGTTCTTTTCTTTGTTTTTTCACTCGTCATATACAACCTTCAAAAGAAACCAAAGCTTAAATTTTTGAAATATCTTTACTAATTGAAAATAAAATTATTAAAAAATATTTTTTAATTTCTATTGACAATTATTTTTTATTGTACTAAAATCAAGAAAAGAGTGTGATATGTCACACTCTTTTTTGTTTGGGTGAAGAAATGGGAAAAGTTAAGCGAAGTGATAATATTATCCCCGATTATGATCATTTGTTCAAAGACGAGACGACAAAGAGTAAAGAGAAAAGTAAAAATGCGATTTTCAAAAAGATTATACGCATAAACTTAAAATCTCTTATTCTTTCGACGCTCGTTTTTTTTGTGCAATCTCTTCCTATGTGGGTTGTACCGCTTTTGACGGCAAACATTATAAACCTGGTTACCGATTGTGTAAATACGGGTGCGGGTATTTCTCCCGAAGTGTGGCGAGAGTTTATCGTAAACGCTTGCATTATGTTTGTTGTTATTGTGCAGAATATCCCGACGACGATTGCTCGTTGGAATATAAACAGCAAAATGGTAAGATCGACAAGCGCAGGGATAAAGAGTGCGGTTGTAAGGAAACTTCAAAGTCTTTCTATTACTTATCATAAAGATATGCTGACGGGTAAAGTACAATCAAAATTTTTAAAAGATACCGACGGTGCAGAAGCACTTTTTAACAGTTTGATTCAAACACTTATTCCTAACGTGATAAACGTGGTGATAGCCGTTACCGTTGCGATATGCAAGAACGGATTCGTTGCGCTTTTTTTCTTGGTAGTTATACCTATCAACATTTTTTTGACAATGCTTTTTAGGAAAAAAATACGTAAGAGTTATCACGATTACAGAGAGAAAACCGAGGGTATGAGCATAAAACTTTCCACGATGCTTGATATGATACCGGTTACTAAATCCCACGGTCTTGAAGAACAAGAGATAAGCATCATAAATCAATCGATAAAAAATCTTGAAGGTTCGGGACGAAGTGTAGATAAAGTTTCGGGGCAATTTGGTGCCATGACGTACGTCATCAATCAAGTTTTAAGCCTCGTTTGTCTTGTATTTTGTTCGATTTTGGCATTAAATCACGTAATTAAAATCGGTGATATCGTGCTTTATCAATCTATGTTTTCTTCAATAAGTGCATACGTACTTTCGCTTATCGGTGTTTTTCCGCAAATTGCAAGCGGGCTTGAATCGGTTAGCTCTATTGCCGAGATAATGAATTCAAACGACGTTGAAGTTTCAATAGGGAAAAAACACGTTGAAAACATCGAAGGCAACGTTGAATTTGAAAAGGTTTGTTATAGGTATCCGAATTCAAACGACTTCGTTGTTAAAAATCTTTCCTTGTCTGTAAAAAAAGGAGAGTGCATTGCCGTTGTCGGTGCGTCGGGATCGGGAAAATCGACGATAATGAATATGATAATCGGGTTTTTGATGCCGACGAGCGGAGATATTAAAATCGATGGGAAATCGATAACCGAAGTAAATCTTGCCGAGTATCGTCATGAAATATCGGTTGTACCGCAAAACAGTATTTTGTTTGCCGGTTCGATACGTGATAACATTACGTACGGTCTTACGCACTATACCGAAGACGAACTTAATAAAGCGATTGAATTGGCGAACATAAACGAATTTTTGTTAGACCTTCCGAACGGAATCTACACGAATATCGGCGAACACGGAGATAAACTTTCGGGCGGGCAAAAACAGCGTATTACGATAGCAAGAGCTTTAATCAGAAATCCGAAAATTTTAATTTTGGATGAGGCAACGAGTGCGCTTGATAATATATCGGAATATCACGTTCAAAAGGCAATTTCGTCGTCTATTAAGGGCAGAACGACGTTTATTGTTGCGCATAGGCTTTCAACGATACGTGATGCCGATAGGATTGTCGTTATGGAAGAGGGTAGGCCCGTTGAAATTGGCACGTATAACGAACTTATGGATAAAAAAGGCAAATTTTATGAACTTAAAAGTCTTAACGATATGAATATAAAACAGGCCGACAGCGCCTTAACGTGATAAAAAGAAGCCGTATGTTTTAAGACGGTTAAAATTTATAAAAATCTATTGACAAGGTAAATATGTTTTTATATAATCAAAGATATTAAACGAAAGGAGTAATTTATGGGTATTCCCGAAATAGGAGTATTGGGCCTTACAGCCCTTATTTTACTTGTTAACGTTCTTGCGGGATTAAATAGAGGCAGGAACAGAGCAATACTTAAACTTGTTCTCACGGTTGTTTGTGGAGTTATCGTATTTTTCTTAAGGGGTACGATTGCAGATATCATTAAGAACATTGAAATTAATGGGAAAACTATCGGTGCGACGATTAACGAGGCACTTGGTTCCTCTCTTCCTGCAGGCATGGAAGATTTAATACAACAAATCATTGAAATTATGCTTGGTGTTGTATGCTTTATCGTTTGCTTTATTGTTTTACAACTTCTCATATCGATTATTATTTATCCTATTTGCAAAATATTTATTAAAAAAGAAGATAAAGATAAGAATAAAGGGCTTCCCGACGTTATGCCAAACGGCAAAAAACGCAAGCCGAAATTAAGTAGGGGTATGGGCGCACTCTTTGGACTTGTTAAGGGTATCCTCGTTTCGATAATACTTATTGCTCCGATATCTGGCTTGGCTTCAACCGCTGTGGACGTTGCAAGTATAGAAATAGAAAAAGGGAAACCTTTATTTGACGTAAGCGCCTATGGACTTGATACGTATAGCGAATCTATCCCTGCAAAAGTTTACGAAGTAACGGGTGGTTGGCTCTTTAAGGGGCTATTATCAAATACGGACGAAAACGGAAACACCCTTGACCTTTCGGGTATTAAAGATATTGCAGAGACGGCAAGTGTTATCGTTAGCGAAGTTGACGGGTTGTCTTCGACAATCGAAACGATTACGAGTGGGTCGGATACTGTTACGGCGTCGACCTTTACAAATCTCGGGGATAGCCTCGAAAGAATCGGTCAAGCTATAAACGACCTTCCTGATAACGCTATGCAATTATTAGACGATTTAAGCACTGTAGTTTTAGGCTTTGTTCAAGATTCGGGAAGTCTTCCTGATGGTTTGACTTTACCTGAAGACTTAAAGTTCAGCGACTTAAACGTTTCGGCACTCGGTACGGCTGTTAAAGGGCTTGCTCCGATTTTAGGTGCGGCAATGGGTGGTGGCGATCCTACGACCGTTACCCTCACGGCAGATAACGCACAGAATATCGTTGACGGGCTTGCTGAAAACGGTAAAATCCTTGACCTTGTAACGACCTTATTGGGTGGTGATTCGGGTGGCGGTTCCGGAGAACCCGTTTCACTTCCGTTATCTTCTGCTCAACAAAACGTATTAAACACCGCACTTACGAATAATACGTCGATTTCCGCAGAAACGAAAGCGTCGCTTAAAACTTTATTCGGTATAGAATAACAAATTTACAAAAACAAAAGAGTACCACACGTTTGGTACTCTTTTTTTAATCGGTAATAGGGTTTTAATCGATAATATCGGAATCACGCTCAAACTTGTCGAAAAGATTATATCTTTCGGGGTGAATTAGCGCCGTAAAAAGCATTTCACGTATATCCGGATTACTTTCTCTTAATTTGTTTATAATTATCTTAACGTCTTCTCGTTTGGTATGTTTGTTTGCGGGGCATCTGCTTTCGATTACGGGTAAATTTTCGCTATATGATTTTATGTGACACTCCTCGATAAAAATCATTGGGCGAATAAGCGTAAGTCCGGTATGGTCAAGATACGCCTTGGGTGCAAAAGTAGAAAGCCTTCCTTCATAAAAAAGGGACAACAAGAAAGTTTCCGTCATATCGTTTGCGTGATGACCGAGAGCAACTTTATTGCATCCGAGTTCTTTGGCAAGAGAATAAAGCGCTCCTTTTCTCATTTTCGAACAAAGTGCGCAAGGGCTTTTTTCTTTTCTTTCGTCGAATACGATTTCGCCGATTTGAGTTTTTTGAACGTAATATGGAACGCCGAGAGAATCACATAACAGTTTTAGCGGTGAAAAGTCCGTCAAAACCCCGCCGAAATTAAGGTCAACGGAAATTGCAACGAGTTGGAATTTTTCGGGAGCAAACTTTTGGTATTCCGATAAGAGTTTAAGTAATGTTACGCTATCTTTCCCGCCCGAAAGCCCGACGGCGATTTTATCTCCGTCTTTTATCATTTTATATGCGGTTATTCCTTTTCTCAAAAAAGAGAGCATTTTTTGCGTTTCCATAAAACTCCTTAAAACAAAAAATTAAAGTTGATTTTTGTCTTTAATTATATTATACTGATATTGATAGTATTTTTCAATAAAAAGGAATGCGAAAATGGACGGTTTAATAAAAATAATCCAAGACTTTATAGGCAACGACAAGTTGGCAACGACGCTTATGTCGATAATTCCGCTTATAGAACTTAAAGGCGGTATAATTTTTGCCCGTGGTGCGGGTATGGATTTTTTTCTTTCGTTTATTTTTGCATACGTCGGCTCAACGCTTGCCTTCGTTTTCGTTTACTGGCTTTTAAAACCCGTTCTTGCACTGCTTAAAAAAATCAAGTTTGTTAAAGGTTTTGCGCAAAAAGCGGAATCGTATATTTCGTTAAAGGCTCAGAACACTTTAAAAGAACGTGCGGAAAACGGCAAAAAAACCCATAGCGAAAAATTTTATAAGGCGCTTGCCATATTTATTTTCGTGGCAATTCCTCTTCCTATGACTGGTGTTTGGATGGGCACGGCTATTGCCGTTTTTTTGGACATGCGTTTTAGTGAAACGATCTTGCCCGTTGCGCTTGGCAATTTCGTTGCGGGGCTTATTATCTCTCTCCTTGCGGAACTCTGCATTAGAGTATGGGATATAACTTTTTTAAATTACGTTCTTTACGGACTTTTGGGGCTGGCATTAATTTTACTCGTTGTAACGATATCTAAAATATTAAAAGGTAAAAAACAGGAATAAACAAATGAAAATAACAGAGTTACTTAGACGTATTTTTGGGAGAAAAAAACCGAAAATCAAAGTTGGGCTTGCGCTCGGTTCGGGTGGGGCAAAGGGTTTTGCCGAACTCGGAGCGATTAAGGTTTTGGAAGAACACGGAATAGAATTCGACGTCGTTTGCGGTACGAGTATAGGTAGTATTATCGGTGCGTTTATTGCCGACGGTTTTACTTCTGACGAGATTTACGATAGGTTGTTAAAAGTTGACGCAAAAGAAGTTGCAAGCAAAATTTTAATCAACATGGACACCGCAGGGCTTAAAAAAGTCATAGATAGAAATATAGGTTCGAAAAAAATCGAAGAATTAAAAAAGCCTTTCGCCGCTGCCGTTACCGATATGGAAAACAACAGTAGTAAAATCATGTATTCGGGCGACGTGGCAACGGTTCTTTGTGCCTCGGCGTCTTTTCCGCCGTACTTTAAGCCTGTCGTTATCGACGGCGTCAAGTATATTGACGGTGCCTTTTTTAACTCCGTTCCGGCAGACGTTTGCCGTGAACTCGGTGCGGATTACGTGGTCGGTATCGATTTGTCTAACCACAAAACCAAAAAAGGGTTTTTGGATATAATTTTGCCGACGTTTAAGGGTGGCGTTTCGGAACCGTGGCAAAAGGGTTACGAAAACAGCGACGTTATGATTTGGCCTGACCTTGGCGATTATTCGGGCGTATCTTTTTCGGCAAGTAAAATTATGTACGAAGCGGGAAGAACCGCTGCGGAAAACGTTGTGGACAAGATAAAACAAGGTATTGATTTTTTACGTAAGCACCCGAAGAAAAAACCCAAGCAGAAGAAAGAGAAAAAAGTAAAAATCAAAAAAGAGAAAAAATTACGTAAGAAAAAATGCAAAGAAAATTCGACACAAGAATAAGATTTTTTCATTTAGGGTCGGCGAGCAGATTTTTGTTCGCCGTTTTTGTGTGCGTAATTTTACTGTTTTCCGGTTGCAATAGATATGAAAACAACGTCGAGATTAATGCGGGAGAGTTTTCCGTGCATTATCTTGACGTCGGTCAGGGCGATGCGATTTTTATCAATTTCCCCGACGGGAAAACAATGCTTATAGATACGGGACTTACCGACGATGCAACGGCGGAATTTATTAAAAGCACGGTGATTAAATCAAAGCCCGAAATAGACTATTTCGTTTTAACTCACCCCGACGTCGACCATATCGGTAACGCCCAGAGCATTATCGAAGAGTTTAACGTGGAAAAACTTTTCGTGCCGAAAATAGTAAACGAAAATCTTTTCCCGAGATTTAGAGAGGTTATGCAGACGGCGAGAGAAAAGGAAATAGAAATAACGGTTTCTGACAATTATAAATACGAAAGTGGCGACGGCTGGTTTTTCGCTATGCTTTCCCCAAAGCCTTATTTGTCGATAGATAGCATTTACAATACCGTAAACGCAAGTACCGACCCTTCTCCCGAAGAAATCAACGACTTATCCCCCATAATTTATTTAGAATATAGGGGAGTAAGGTTTTTGTTTACCGGTGATGCGGGCTTTTCGCAGGAAAAACTTGTCGTAGATAGTTGTAAGGCGGGGGTTTACGATTACCGTTTTAACGGAAACCAAATAGATATTATGAAAATAGACTTTTTGAAAATGGGACATCACGGAAGCGACGAGTCGTCAAGCGAAAAATTTTTGCAGTACGTAACTCCGCAAAACGCCGTCATTTCGGTCGGTGATAATAATTACGGGCTTCCTTCGAAGTACTCTTTAATAAGACTCGTTCAAGTAAATAGTGAAGTCAACCTTTTCCGTACGGATACGGCGGGTAGTATTTCCGTGTACGTGAACGGCGAAGGAGCGTATGAAGTCAAGACGAGTAAATAATAAAAAACACAATATATAGGGGTAAAATTTTAGTATAAAAACTATCAAAAAAAGCGAGCGTTTTTGGGCAAAAAAAATTTAAAAAAAGTATGAAAATGTTTGCGTTTTACTTGACATCATTTGTTATAAATGATAATATGTATAGGCTGTCGATTTGAGATAGCCTTTTTTGTAACCGAAAATCGGTTAAAAAATGAATCTGTCGCCGAAGCGAGAGAGAGAAGTAGATTGACAACTGTATAGAAAGAGAGAGATAATGCAAATTATCTCGAGAAGACTTTAAGAATAGTACATTAAGGCAAAGAGCAAAAAAAACTTAAATAGACTAAGTACAAAAC